>NZ_CP066775.1:2465189-2773338 GCF_009754905.2 Mucilaginibacter ginkgonis
TTTGAATCGGGCGGTTCTGTCCCGACGCTAATAATTGTACCGTTGTCATCAACGGTAACTACCCCATTTTTTATCGGATCGGCTGTAATGGTAAAAACGTAATCGGCTCTGTAACTTTTCATTTAAAATATGGTACTTATTGCTGGGTATCAACTCATAACAGGTATACAATTTACGTTCCTAAAACTCACTACAATTAACTTTTAGTTGTTGTTTTTTAATTTTACAATTAAAAGAAAAGTCGCCAAAACGCAAAATTCTAAAAATCAGTAACTTTGTAGTGTGAGTTCCAATCCATTAAAGAAAGATATCCGTAGCCTGGGCTTAAAAGAGCTTCAGCAAGAATTTGTAGCCCTGGGCGAAAAAAGCTTCAGGGCTCAGCAGGTTTATGAATGGTTATGGAAAAAATCGTGCACCTCTTTTGAGGGGATGAGCAATATTTCAAAAGAACTTCGTAAAAAACTGGAAGAGCATTTTTCTATCAACGAAGTTAGAATTAATAACTCCCAGTTTAGTGCTGATAAAACTATAAAAAATTCTTTTATATTACATGATAATCATTTAATAGAGGGAGTTCTGATACCGGCCGAGGAGCGGATGACAGCCTGTGTATCATCACAGGTAGGTTGCAGCCTTACCTGTAAATTTTGTGCAACAGGTTACATGGAGCGTAAACGCAACCTCAACCCCGATGAGATCTATGACCAGGTTGTGCTGATTGATAAACAGGCTCGCGAAAACTACAACGCCCCGCTTACCAACATTGTATACATGGGCATGGGCGAACCTTTGCTCAATTACGCCAATGTGCTTAAATCAATAGAGCGTATAACGTCTGAAGACGGGCTTAATATGGCAGCCAGGCGCATCACCGTTTCTACGGCAGGCATCGCCAAGATGATCAAGAAGTTGGGCGACGACCAGGTTCGCTTTAATCTGGCATTGTCTTTACACGCCGCCAACGATGAAAAGCGTAACCAGATAATGCCGATAAACGAGCAGAACAGCTTAAAGGCGTTAGCTGAAGCGTTGAAGTATTTTTATGCAAAGACGAAGAACCCCATTACTTTCGAGTACATCGTTTTCCATAATTTTAATGACGAATTGCAAGACGCCGTGGAGTTAGCCAGGTTTTGCAAACACGTGCCTTGCAAAGTAAATATCATAGAGTATAACCCCATTGCTTTTGCAGATTTCTTAAACGCGGGCGAAGATAAAATCGATGCCTTTGCCGACTATCTGAAACGCCAGGGCATTATTACCAACGTGCGCCGCAGCCGCGGCAAGGACATTGATGCAGCCTGCGGGCAATTAGCCATAAAAGATAAAGAAGCGGCTACGGTTTAGTCAACTTCTTTACGGCCGGTTATTTTGCTATCTTAGGTAATGCTTACAGCCGTCAAAACCCTTTTTACAGATACCCTTTCTCTACTATTCCCGCAGTTGTGCCAGGCATGCGGTAACAACCTTGTCGGCAATGAAGATATTATCTGCACTACATGTTTATACGATCTGCCTTATACCAACTTTCATCTGCAGGCAGATAACATTGTAGCCCGGCAATTTTGGGGCAAGATTAAACTCGAATCTGCTTATTCATTTCTTTATTTTACTAAAGGCGGCAGCGTGCAGCAATTAATGCACAATTTTAAATACCATAACACGCCGCAGATCGGTTACATGCTGGGCAAATTGGCTGGTAAGCAGTTGGCGGAAAGTGAAGTTTATAACACGATAGATTTCATTATACCGGTACCGTTGCATCCGTCACGGTTACGCAAACGGGGTTATAATCAAAGTGAGTACTATGCCCGTGGCATTGCCGAAAAGTTAAATGCCGAAGTATTGGTCAGCAACCTTATCCGTAAAAAGGCTACGCTTACTCAAACTCATAAAAACAGGCTGGCCAGGTTTGAAAATATGCGATCGGTATTTAGTTTGAAAGACCCTGCAGCGCTAAGGGGCAAACATGTTTTATTGGTAGACGACATCATGACCACAGGCTCCACCCTTGAGGCCTGCGCCATGCCGCTAATAGAAGTTGATGGCTTAAAGCTAAGCATTGCAACCATCGCTTATGCAGAGTAACGTCATGTCCACCTGGCCGCGTTAAAACTAAAATCCTTATAATTGGTTTTAAATAAATGCGGGCAATCCGCAGCCTTTGTTTCACTAAAATTATAACCATGAAGTTAAAATTTGCCGTCCCGGCGCTGCTTTTAACAGCAGCGGTTGGTACAAGTTGCGTGAGTAATAAAAAATACAACGAGCTTGACGCCAACTACAAACAGCTGCAAAACAGCACTAACGACTTAAGCATCAAATACCAGCGTGCTGCTCAGGAACGCGATGTTGCGAACAACCGCATTAAAAGCCTTGAAGAGCAAATTGCTTCTGAACGTGCCAATGCGGCCGGTTTAAAAGATGCTTTGGATAAATGTTTAAATTCAAGCAGCCAGGGTAACGTTAACATTTCTAAACTGGTTGATGAGATAAACCGATCTAATAAATACATCCAACAACTGGTTAATGCAAAAAACAAAAGCGACTCGCTTAACCTGGTGCTAACCAACAATCTTACCCGTTCTTTAAGCGCATCTGAAACACAAGATGTTGACGTAAAGGTGCTTAAAGGTGTAGTATACATTTCACTTTCTGATAATATGCTGTATAAATCAGGCAGCTATGAAATATCAGATAAAGCGGGTGCTACATTGAGCAAAATATCTAAAATCATTAACGATTACAGCAGCTATGATGTATTGATCGAAGGTAATACCGATAACGTGCCTATCTCTCAGAAAAACATCCGCAACAACTGGGACCTGAGCGCGCTTAGGGCATCATCTGTTGTACAGGCTTTACAAACCAATTATAACGTTGATCCAAAACGTTTAACTGCTGGTGGCCGCGGCGAGTATAACCCGATTGCCGATAACGGCACACCACAAGGTAAAGCGCAAAACCGCCGTACACAGATCATCATAACACCTAAACTTGACCAGTTTATGGACCTGATTGGTAAGGCGCCTGAGAAAAAATAAAAATAATTGTAACCTTTTAAAACAGCTCCCGTATACATACCCAGGAGCGTTTATTAGATAGTTGAACGGGATGTGTCGCAAGGATCCATCCCGTTCTTATTTTACTGCTTTTGGTATTTGCTCAGCTTATCGTGCAGCACTTTCGGATCAAAAGGCTTCAGGACATAATCATTCATTCCTGCCTCGCTTATCTCGCCCATTTGATTATTCAGCATAGATGCTGTTAGTGCTATAATCGGCAGTTGCTTGTAGTAAGATTCATCCTTGGCGCGCAGCGTTTTTGTTGCCTCCAACCCGCCCATTACAGGCATGTGAATATCCATCAGCACCACATCAAAGCTATGGTCGCTTTCAATTTTTTGTATAGCCTGCAAACCATCTTCTGCAAAATCTGCAGTTGCGCCCCATTTCTTAAGCACCTTATTAATAAGCAGGCGGTTTATTTGGTTATCATCCACCACAAGCGCATGCAGATTTAAGGCAGCGTCTGCCGATCCGGTGTTCTCTGCTTCGGCGCCATCAACCTTTTTAAATGTTATAGTGAACCAAAACGTAGAACCTTTACCAAGAACACTATCTACAATAATGCGCGAGTCGTGCAGTTCTATCAATCTTTTCGTGATCGCGAGGCCTAAACCTGTACCACCGTATTTGCGGGTTGTGTTCAGTTCGGCTTGTTTAAACGATTCGAAAATTGTCCCCAGTTTATCTTTAGCTATACCTATACCTGTATCTGTTACAGCAAACCGGATGCGTACATCTTTAGCCGATTGCTCTATTACTTTTAGTTCGACAGTTACTCCGCCTGTTTCTGTAAACTTAACCGCGTTGTTAACAAGGTTGATAAGTATCTGTGTAAGCCTGGTTTTATCACCAAGGATAAACTTAGGTACATCGCTGTCTATGTTTTCTTTGAGATAAATGCCTTTACCAGAAATATTGTATTGCAGGGATGCAATTATATTATGGATCATCTCAGGCAGGTTCACCTTGACCTTCTCAAGCTCCAAATTACCGGAATCCATTTTAGCGAAATCCAATACCTCATTAATCAGCTTTAACAGGTTTTCTGCCGAGAATTTTAGGATAGATAGATTTTCCTCTTGGGATTCTGTCGGGTTATCTTCCATCAACAGGTGCGACATACCGACCACAGCGTTCAGCGGTGTGCGTATCTCGTGGCTCATTACAGAAATGAACATGTCTTTGGCTTTGCTCAATTGCAAAGCCTCTTCCTTGGCGCTGATCAGTTCCGTCTCGGCTTTCTTCTTACTGGTGATATCGATCAATACTTCAATGTATTTATCAACCAAACCATCAGCGCCTAGAATCACCGAATTGATGACTGATAACCAAACTGGCTTACCGTCCTTGCGATATGCCAGCAGATCAACCTCGAAAGATTGCTTATTGCGAGATAACTCCCGCGATTTTTCTATTATGCCTACATCCGTCAGCTCGCCTTTAAGCGCGTCGCCCAGATGTTTGCCTTTTACATCTTTAAAATTGTAACCGGTTATGCTGGTAAAGGCACTGTTTACCCACTCTACCCTGCCATCAGCGCTATTGATCACAACGCCGCTAAGTGTATTGCTGGCCACCAGGGATAGGTAAGCTAATTGCTGCTCCGTTTTTTTGCGCTCAGTTATATCAATAGCTATGAGAATGTTGCGTTCAACCTCGCCGTTAGCATTAAAATATGGACTGTTATGCAAGTAGGTCCATACCTGGCTGCCATCTTTACGGTAAATAAGGATCTCAATGGAGTACGGCTTGTTTTCTGCCATCAGCGCTACTGCTTTTTCGAAGGCAGAAACATCCGTTTCCGGACCAATTAGCATTTCGCCAAAAGGCTTACCCTTCATTTCTTCCAGGGTGTAGCCGGTGATCTTCTCAAGCGCCTCATTCATCCAAACAATACGTCGTTCGGCATCCCGGATCAATATACCGCTTGGAGATTTCCGCACCGCGGATGATAGTATTTCGAGGTCTTTCTCGGTCTCTTTACGTTGAGTAATGTCTGTAATGCCTCTTATCTGACGTTCTACTTCTCCCCGTTCGTTCTTGATAACGGAGTTCATCACGGATATCCAAATATCTTTTCCGTCTTTACGTTTGATATTAAGATCTACCTCGTAAGACTGGCGCGAAGCCAGTAACTCCTCAAAATCTTTTACAGAGATGTTGGCGCCCAACTTGCCGTTCAGCACATTCCTTAAAGGCTTACTGCGCACATCTGCAAGGCTATAGCCAGTTATCTCTTCAAAGCTATCGTTTGTCCAAACAACATTGTCATTACCATCGCTTATTACAATGCCGTTGCTTACCTTACTGGCCACCAGCGAGAGCATTTCCAATTGCGCCTCATCGCGCTTTTGTATCGTTACATCGCGGCCGCTTGCGTACCATCGTTCGCCGTTTGGTTTTACCGTCCAGCTTATCCAACGCAAACCTTTCACTGTGCGTACAGGCGTTTCCAGTTCGAAAGCGGTTCCCAATTCACCATTGTTTTTAATGAGTAGCAACATCTCGTCGCGCTTATCGTCATTAAAAAAACGCCAGATTGGTTTGCCCTCAATATCTTCGGCCTTATAGCCTAATATATTTTCAACAGCCTGATTGATCAGCAGGATGTTGAGCGCACGGTCTGTAATGCAATGTATTTCGGGCGAGCTGTTAAACAAGTTATAGAACTCGTGGTGCCATATCAATGTTTCCTCCAGTTCTTTTTTCTGCTTACGCAGTACCAGATGCGATATTACTTCGCCGGCAAGTGTTGTTAGAGCGTCGCGCTGCTCATCTGTAAGTTTACGAGGTTTGGTATCAAATACGCAAAGCGATCCTAAATGATAACCATCGGGGTCTATTAATGGGGCGCCGGCATAATACATAATGCCGCCATTCTTAACGTTAGCATGATCTGCAAAACGTTCATCTACAGATGCATCATTAACTTCGTGTATCTTATCGTCGGCGATGGTGTAATTACAAAAAGAATCGGCGCGCGGAATGGACTCGATATCCATACCTACCAGGGCTTTAAACCATTGACGGTCTTTATCTATGAAGGTGATAAACGCGAATGGTACCTGGCAAATATATGCCGTCAGCCGGGTTATTGCATTGAATTGCTCCTCGGGCATACTATCCAGAATATCATAAGAGTGCAGGGCGATTAAGCGCTCGCTCTCATTAGATGGTACGGGATAGTTAGCAACAGACATTAAACCGATTATTTATACAGCGGGAACTTAGCGGTAAGGTCATGTACCTTTTTACGTACTTTCTTTACGTAATGTTCGTTTTCATGGTTTTTTAATACGGCGTCTATAAGGCCGACTATCGTTTCCATGTGTTTTTCTTTGAAACCGCGGGTGGTGATGGCAGCTGTACCAATGCGGATTCCTGAAGTGACAAACGGCGACTTATCATCAAACGGAACCATGTTTTTATTCACCGTAATATCTGCTTCAACTAAAGCGTTTTCTGCAGCTTTACCGCTAATGTTCTTATTTCGGAGATCTATCAGCATCAGGTGGTTATCAGTACCACCCGATATGATATTGTAACCATAGCTAACGAAAGCCGCTGCCATAGCCTCGGCATTTTTCTTAACCTGCAAAATATATTTCATGTAACTATCGCTCAAAGCTTCTTCATAAGCAACAGCTTTAGCAGCGATAATATGCTCTAGCGGGCCGCCCTGCGTGCCGGGAAAAACAGCCATATCCAACAAGTTAGACATCATTCTTACTTCACCTTTAGGTGTTTTTAGTCCCCATGGATTTTCGAAATCTTTACCCAGCATGATCATACCGCCACGTGGGCCGCGTAATGTTTTGTGGGTCGTGGTGGTTACAATGTGGCAATGCGGCAACGGATCTGACAGTAAGCCACGCGCGATGAGCCCTGCAGGATGCGAAATATCTGCCAGCACCAAGGCGCCAACCTCGTCTGCAACAGAACGGATAAACGCGTAATCCCAATCGCGCGAATAGGCAGATGCGCCGCAAATGATCATTTTAGGCCTTTGCTCAAGAGCAATGGCTTTTAGGTGTTCGTAGTCGATGTAACCGGTTTCCTTCTTTACCCCGTAAAAGTGCGGCTCATACAGTTTACCTGAGAAATTTACCGGCGAGCCATGCGTAAGGTGACCACCGTGAGAAAGATCAAAGCCAAGAATTTTGTCGCCGGGTTTTAAGCATGCCAGCATAACAGCCGCGTTTGCCTGTGCACCTGAGTGCGGCTGCACGTTTACCCATTCTGCGTTAAAAAGCTGCTTTGCCCGCGCAATGGCAATACTTTCTATCTCATCAACAACCTCGCACCCACCATAGTATCTTTTGCCCGGCAGGCCTTCGGCGTATTTGTTCGTAGCAACAGAGCCTGCGGCCTCCATTACTTGTTTACTTACAAAATTTTCTGAAGCAATTAGCTCCAGGCCTTTTTCCTGGCGGTCCTGCTCTTCGTTGAGCAGTTTAAAAATCAATTTATCCCTTTTCATAAATAGTGAATTCAATATCAACGTGCGCTATGCACTGACAGACGATACCCAAAAGTTATTGTAGCCGGTGCCCACCTGAATATTGATCAGCTGTTGTTGGAGCATTTCCAATAAAGCTAAAAAATTATAGACAAAGTGCACCTTATTTTCTGACAATTTAGAGATCGCGGCAAATTCAAGCCGCTTGTTAATATTTAGTAAATTCGATATCGCTTCTTTTTGTTTCTCAATTGTGTACGGATATTGCACCACTGTATGTTTAACCGGTTCTGTACGGTTTAGAAACCGTTTGTTAATGCGGTCATACACCAGCATTAACTTATATAATGAAATGGTGCTTAGTTCCTCGCCGGGTAACGGCACCTCTTCTACCTGCTGTAGGTCAAAGGCTATATTTCCACGCTTCTCCTGCATTAGGCGTTGTTCTTCCAACGGGCGCAGTTCTTCGCAGATCTGCTTAAATTTTTTGTACTCTATCAGCTTACGGACCAGGTCTTCTTTTGGGTCTGTCTCGCTGCCATCTTCGGCGTCATACCTTGGTAAAAGCATCTTGGCTTTTATGCGCATCAGGGTAGCGGCGACAAATATAAATTCGCTGGCTATGTCCATATTCAGCGCGGTCATTTGCTGAAGATAATTCAAAAAATCGTCGGTAATACGGGCGATAGGGATGTCATGTATGTCCAACTCGTCCCGTTCTATGAAGAATAGCAGCAGGTCAAACGGCCCTTCAAATTGCGGCAATCTTATTTCAAACTCGTTATCGGCCATAGAAACACCGCTAAATTACGCATTACAGGGTAAAACATGCAGGCGCAGGTGACAAACTATTTTGGGTTTGAGATGTCATGTTTAATTATAAATAATTGACTTACTTTGTAAGTTATACTTAGTTTTTAGGCCTAATGCAGGTAACCGCCGGTAACTTACTACAAAAAATAAACGATCCGTCTGATCTTAAGCACTTTACAGAAGACCAGCTTGTTCAAGTTTGCCAGCAATTACGCCAATATATTATTGATGAAGTTTCTGTAAACGGCGGCCACTTTGCGGCCAGCCTTGGTGTGGTAGAACTCACCGTAGCACTGCATTACGTATTAAACACACCGTATGATCAATTAGTGTGGGATGTTGGCCACCAGGCTTATGGCCATAAAATTTTAACCGGCCGCCGCGATAATTTCCATACTAACCGTGTTTATGGCGGCATAAGCGGTTTCCCCAAGCGCGCCGAGAGTGAATATGATACTTTTGGCGTAGGCCATTCTTCAACCTCCATTTCAGCAGCGCTTGGTATGGCTGTAGCCTCACATTACAAAGGTGAAGACGACCGCCAGCACGTAGCTGTTATTGGTGATGGCGCCATGACAGCGGGTATGGCCTTTGAAGCCCTTAACCATGCAGGAATAGAAAATAGCAATATCCTGGTGATATTGAATGACAACTGCATGTCTATCGACCCTAATGTGGGCGCGCTGAAGGAATATTTGACAGACATAACTACATCAGGGCCGTATAACCGTTTCCGCGATGATATCGCCTATGTGTTAGGGAAACTCTCTCAAGTTGGGCCCGATGCTTATAAAGTGGCTAAGAAGATCGAAAAGAGCATTAAGGGTACACTACTTAGGCAGAGCAACTTCTTCGAGGCGTTAAAATTCCGCTACTTTGGCCCTACAGATGGCCACGACGTAAAACATCTGGTTAAGGTATTGCGCGATCTGCGTAACATTCCGGGCCCTAAATTATTGCATATCGTTACCGTTAAGGGTAAAGGCTATGCATTGGCAGAGAAAGACCAGACCAAGTGGCATGCCCCGGGTTTGTTTGATAAAATAACCGGCGAGATCAAGAAAACTGTTTACGAAAAGCCGCAGCCTCCAAAATATCAGGATGTGTTTGGCCACACAATTATTGAGCTTGCCGAGCAGAATAAGAAAATAATGGGCATAACTCCGGCGATGCCATCAGGGTCTTCACTTAACCTGATGATGAAAGCCATGCCCAATCGTGCTTTCGACGTGGGTATTGCAGAGCAGCACGCTGTAACTTTTAGCGCCGGTTTAGCTACCCAGGGACTAGTACCGTTTTGTAATATTTACAGCAGTTTTATGCAGCGGGCGTACGATCAGGTGATACATGATGTTGCCTTGCAAAACCTGAATGTTGTGTTTTGCCTTGACCGGGCGGGCATAGCAGGCGCCGACGGGCCTACTCACCACGGTGCTTATGATTTGGCTTACATGCGATGTATACCTAATATGACGGTGTCTGCCCCCATGAATGAGGAAGAGCTGCGCAACCTGATGTATACCGCGCAACTGGAAAACAAAGGCCCGTTTGTGATACGTTATCCGCGTGGAAACGGCGTTATGGTTGACTGGCAACGGCCGTTTAAAGAGATTCAGATCGGCAAAGGCCGTAAGATCTGCGATGGTGAAGAAGTGGCGATTTTAACTATCGGTGCTATCGGTAATGAGGCTGTTAAAGCCACTACAACATTAAACGCGGAAGGCCTTTACCCTGCTCATTATGATCTGCGCTTTGTTAAACCACTTGATGAAGCATTGTTACACGAGGTTTTTGCCAAATACAAAAACGTGATCACTGTGGAAGATGGTTGTTTGGAAGGCGGCGCAGGCAGCGCGGTACTGGAGTTTATGGCCGATAACAAGTACAATGCAAATGTTGTACGCCTGGGCATACCTGATGCTATTATAGAACATGGTGAACAGCCTGAACTTTGGACAGAATGCGGTTACGACGCCGTGTCGATAGTTAAGCAGGTTAGAAATCTCGGGCTTCAGAAAAACCAGCATATTATCGCGTCGTAAATACGAGCGTTATCTTGAGATATTATTTTCCAGCCGATTTATGCTGCCGGAATTTTTTATAGAAATTAGCTTTAGTGAGCACACACCTTAAATCTTTCCTAGGCAATTATGCGTCTTTAACTGATGAAGACCTGGACTTTTTGGCTCAAAAGTTTGTAGCCAGAGACGTAAAAAAACGCACTTATCTTTTGAAAGAAGGCGATGTATGCAGCGACCTGATCTTTGTTGAAAAAGGCTGCCTTAGGCTATTCTATTTTAATGAAGACGTTGAGGTATCCGTCTGGTTTGCTTTTGAAGGCAACTCTGCTATAGACATTAACAGTTTTATCAGCGAGAAACCTTCTATATATTTTATACAGGCAATAGAAGACAGCAGTTTGCTTATCATCCCAAAAACCGAGATCAAGAAGTTGTACGACACCTACCCCAAGATGCAGGAAATAATGCGTAATTATTGGGAAGATGCCATGCTTAACCTCTTGGAAAGATTTACAGCGCTACAGCGCGATGCGGCTGATAAACGCTACCTTGACTTGTTGGCCAAGCCAACCTACATGCAAAAGATCCCCCAAAAGTACTTGGCTTCTTACATTGGCGTTACCCCAACGTCTTTAAGCAGGATAAGGAAGAATATCAGATAGAAACAGTCTTATTTAAACGGGTTGGTTATTGTAAGCTTCTCGTCAATTTGATGGCTAAGCTTCTTCGCGATTGAATTTAAATTTCAGGGTATCTATTGACAAAGCAGAGAAAGAAACCTTTTTAACCATTGTTTCGTTTAGGCTCACTCTCGCCTTTTGTGAACGCTATCACCTCAACCTCCTTCTCAACATAATCGGCAGGAAGTTCCAAAGAAATTGATTTTTGTTTGGGTGTTATAATATTCTTATCATAAGATGAACTTGCTTTTAGTAAATCTACAAATAATATTCTATCCCCTTACCCTCACGACAGTTTGTCCAAAGCGTAAAATGTCTCTATCATAACCTGCTTCCATAAGCTTAATCTCATCAAGGTCAATGACAACACCACGTTCGTTGATGCCTTTTCCACTGAATTCGATCTCAACTCCCTGGTCTAAAAATACAGCTCTGATCGCTTCACGAAAGGTATTTTGTTCCTGCGTTATTTCATCAAGGCTTACAACGTAAAGGCATTGCTCGGCACCGAAAAGTATCTGATGTACAGCGTTTATAAAATGCAGGCTCATATTTTACAGACTAGCTTCAGCAACCTGTTCCTCTAATTCCGAATACCAGTTCTCACCGTATTTACGCACCAGCGGCTCTTTTAAAAATTCATGGACATGCACCTTTAACTCATCCCCAAAACTACACGCCGGGCTGCAAATACTCCAGCGGTCGTAATTCAGCACGTCAAACTCAGGGTATTTGGTAATGCGGATTGGGTATAAATGACAGGAAATTGGTTTACGCCAATCCACTTCGCCTTTTTCCCATGCTTTTTCAATGGCACATTTGGTTATACCATTCTCCCAGGTAACGTACGCACATTCTTTATTGGTATCTACACATGGTGTAGTGTAGTCGCCTTCAAAGTCGGTCACATGGGTTCCCTGCAGTTCAACCGCTTCGATGCCTTTGGCGGTCATAAAGGATTTCACTTTAGGATATATCTCTTTAAGCTTTCCTAATTCCTCGTGGTCGAGTGGTGCGCCCGAATCACCCTCTATACAGCAGGCGCCTTTGCAGCGGTTAAGGTTGCAAACAAAATTCTCGCGCACCACGTCTTCGTGCACTAACGTACCGCTTACTTCAATCATTCTTACTGTCGGCTGTCTTGAGAGGATATTTTAAATTGGCGGCACTGGTTAACTCCATAGTAAGGCTGCCTACCACTACTTCTACATGTGCCTTAACGGGGATACGGTTAGCATCATCTGTAACCCAAAGGTATAGTTTGCTGTCTTTCCTAAATATGCGCCCCGGGATGATCGTAGGATTAAACTTTAAGCAATTAAATCTACCTAAAGCAGTTTTAACTTTCTCGCGACCTATAAAAGTGATGCTTAATGATTGGATACCATTATCCAAAAAATAACGCATATCAAAGGTATCGCCCTGATGCAGTTTGGTTACATCTATATTGCGTGCAAAATAGTACGCCGAAGGAAAATCGAAAACTTTTCCGCTGAACGGATAAGTGCCTGTTGTGCCGGTGATCTTATCGTCGCCATGGTTAAAGGTTACTTTATCGGCATGGTGCCAGCTGCCCTCGTGCCTGTTCTCTGTATATAGATAAGGCGTTAATGATGCTTTATCAATATATGACTCATACCGGTTGCGCACCTTATAGAATACGTCAAAAGTACCAGCGGTAGCACCATCTGCAATAATATGATAGGCAGGTTTACCGTCAAATTTCACCTCGCTATCTTCTACCCTCAGATGCGCCTCCGCCGCTGTAAATATTCCATACTTCATGCGGTAGTTTAGTACCTCGCCTGATTTAAAAGCAGTTTCATCAATCCTATCCGGCAATGGTATAGCCATCCTGAACGCAAAAAGCGCACAAGCCACAACAGATAATATGATAACAAGGCTCTTTCTCATCAATCTTTACGCTTGTAAATAGGTACCGTAGAGCATGGCTCGCCAAACATCAAGCTCTTAACTATCGGCGTAAGCTTTGCTGTTAAAGAAACATATGCAGATACGGGCACATCAACATCACCGCATCCTTTTAAAACTAAACGCTGGTCGCGGTATTGGTCAAGGTTGGCGTTGTCTATTTGCTTTTCAAAAAGCTTTTCTTCGATAATGGCCGCATCACCAAAAATGATATCAGCTGCGTACGGTACCATACGGTTAGCTAAAAGCATATAAGCCCATGCCGGGACAATTGCATCGGCGCTGCAAGTAATGCCTACAATTTTGCCGGTATATTGGGTCCAATCGTGCTCTTTAACAAATTCACGAAAATCCTTTTCGCGAAGCATAAGGCCATGGAAAAGATTGTCTTTAATATCGTAGATAACCCGGTCGCCGGCAGGATAAAAAGAAGCCGGGTCAAGCGTAACCAACCCGCTTTGGGCAACCTTATTCACAAAATTTTCTTGGATCTCCATGTTTTTAAATAAAAAAATCCGGAACAGGTATATAACGCCGTTCCGGATTCAAAATTACGCTAAATTATTCCTACAAGAATTTAGCGCGATAATCTTTTACATTACCCTTATCTTTCAAGGCATCAAATACCTGCGATTCTGAACGCTGTATCAGCGCCTGCTGTATTTGCTCACGCTGGCGAACCGCGCTTGTCATTGCTGGCGGGTTGGTAAAGCCATCAACCACAAACGCGTACACACCCTGGTCGCCTTTAATGGTTTTGCTTAACTTATTAGGCTGTGAGCCAAATACCGAGCCAACCAATTTATTCTCTTGTGCTACGCCAGGCAACACCGGGTTAGCAAAAACTATGTTTTGCAACGGCACAACTTGTACACCTGCTTTCTGCGCCGCCTGATCTATTGAAGACGCGCCATTTAAAGCGGCATCCATTTTCTCTGCAAGCATTTTAGCTTTAACCTGGTTAATAACTGCAGGTTTTATCTGAGCTTTTACTAAATCTAATGATAATGTACCGGCAGGTTTAACCTGAGTAAGGTGTGGTATCACATATTGAGTACCTACTGTAAAAGCCTTGTCAGACACCGCGTTCTTATCTGCTTTAAAAGCCCACTTAACTACCTCACGCGCGTTATCTAAACCCGGCGTTTGCATGGCAAGACCATCAACGTCTGTTGCCGTCTTTATAACTAAGCCTTCTTTTTTAGCTTCGGCGTTAAAGTTATCACCATTGGCATTAGACAAAAAGCTTTGCGCTTTACCAAAAGCCAAAGACTGTGTTTTGCTGCTTGCCAAAAGTGGCCTGTCTACAGTGGCTACCTTTACTACTTTAGCTGAACCTTTAAGTGCCTCGATCTTAATAATGTGTACACCAAATTGTGAGGTCACAATTTTTATCTCGCCCGGTTTACCGTTAAACGCTGCGTCTTCAAATACCGGCACCATTGCACCACGGCCAAAAGTACCCAGGCTGCCGCCTTTATCAGCAGAGCCTTTATCTACAGAATACATTTTAGCCAGGTCCGCGAACGATTTACCGGCAACCAATAATTTCTTTATAGAGTCTGCCTTAGCTTGTGTTTTTGGCAAGCCGCCTTCAGTAGCAGGGTTAAGCAAGATGTGGCTTGCTTTTACTGAATCCGGACCGGTCTGAACGTCAACCAGTTTAGAAACTTTATAGCTACCGTTTGATAAGTATGGGCCGTAAACAAAGCCTTTTGACACGGTAAACATCACCGAATCAAGTTTTGGCTCAAGCTGGCCTTTCTTTTGGAATTTTAATTCAGCTTTGTTGGCAACGTCAATGGCGTTGATCTGTACAAAGTCAGAGTCGCTTTTAGCTGCTTTAAAATCTGCCGCAAGTTTATCTGCCTGTTCCTTAACTGCCAATGAATCTTCTTTTGACGGGGCAGCGTTAAAAGTCACATACTCAAACGACCTTAATTCATTTGGGATCTTAAATTGCGCCTTGTGCTCGTCATAATAAGCCTGGTAATCGCTTTCTGTTGGGTTAACCTTGTTATCGGCCACACCTGAAAATGGCAAAGCGATGTATTTGAAATTAGCCAGCTTATTTTTGTTTTCGTAATCGTCTTTTGCGTCGAGTGAGTTAACATATAACCCGTTACGCACTAAAGACAAATAACGTTCTGAACGTTTAGCCTCAATGCGGCCGGTTAAGAACAAGCTCCATTGTGCACGCGTTGGGTCTGAAGCCGGTAGGCTTTTAATAGAAGCTAAAAAACGGTTCAACTGATCGCGGTCTACCTGGCCGGTTTGCTGATTGGTGAAATAGCGGGCAACTTCCGGGTCAAGGTTGGCACCGTGGGTCATGTTGTAAGACTCGTCATTACCAACGGTAATACCCAATTTGCTTTCTTCTTTAGTTAAAAGGGTTTGGGTTAGAAACTGGTTCCAGGTAATATTTTGTACGTATGCAGTTAACTGCGGCGTAAGGTTTTGGCCAAACTGCTGCTGGTATTGTTTACTGTTTTGATCTAAACGTTTGTTAAATTCGTCGTAAGGAATTTTTTCGCCGCCAATTTCACCAATTGTGGTTTGGTCGCCACTCATAAAAGACCTGCCATACTGTACTACTTCGCTGGCAATAAAAGCAAAAAGCGCAAAACCGATCAGTACCACCAAGATGATACCCATACGATTGCGCAAAAAAGTCATCACACCCATATCCTATTCGATAGTTTATATTTCTTAAAAAGAGCGCGCAAGATACGAATTTTGCCAAAAAATTAGCAGACAAATTTCAACTCTTAACACACTTGTTTTCAGGGTTGTTGCTGTGAGAAATTCTGCTCGACGTGGAAGGTGCCGTTTGTATTATTAATGTCCCACGGGTCAAATTTTTCATTGGTTTTAAGAGATCCGCCACGAATGATACTACCATTTGAGGTAATAATGGTAACAGGCTTATTAGATGTAACCTTGCGGTCGCTTTCATTCCAGATCAATTGGTCCGATTTAAAAACGTCACCTTTTTCATTGGTTGCCACGACGTTTTTATCCAGCTCAATGATCTTCTCATTTTCACGCCGTATGGCATAGTCTGAAATAACCGTGCTTTGTAACTTTAGGTCCTGGTCATAAAAAGTGATCTTGACCCCTTTAGGCATTTCATAATAAGGGTTCTTTACCTTATAACTAAGCATCAGCGGGGTCTCTACCTTGGCTTTAACATGGGCAGAGTCGCTATAGATCACTTCAACACCGGTGGTCTTTTCAACCGGCGACGAGTTGTATTTGGCAGATATTTCCCGGATTTTCTTAAGATCGTTTTCGCATGATGACAATACCAAAACGCACACTAAAGCGCCGGTCAGTTTAAAAACGGTCGCAAGCGATTTAAGCTTAGTCAAACTTATACCTGCGGAACCATTTGTCATTTAGCAGAAAGCCTAAGTGGAAGTTATAAAAACGTTCTCGTATAAGGTTGTTTGACAGCGTACCGCGTTCGCCAATTTCAGCAGAGATGTTTAATTTATAAAAACTTATCTGTCCAACAGATGGTGCAAGCGGAAAACCAAAGCCAAACGTGATTGCCTTTTGATTGATGTTGGTACCATTTATTTGCACGTAAGTTTTTTCGTAATTAAAACCAAGACGGTAATCAACCGCAGCCAGGTAGCTGTTTATAGAGTTAGCGTTAGGCGTAAATTGACCGCCTACATTAAATGTCTGCGTGTTTTGCAGGCCCTGGTTAACACCTGCAATTGTCAATTGCGACCAATTGCCAATGCTATAATCTGCACCTACTAAAAATTTGCCATCGTTCTGGAAAGATATACCAAAATGGTGGATCAATGGCAATTTGATCTTTGCACCGCTCGTCTGATTATTTACAACAGAATCGGCGGCATTATTTTCGTCGCCTGTTGCAAAATTCTTTTGGTACTGTGTAATTACATATTTATTTTGTGTACGTAATTGCGACGACAAATTTGCTGAATAACCAAATGTAAGGTGGCGGCTTGGCGGATCGCCCGGCCTGTCTTTTTTACCTTTAAAATCAAAAGTGATCTGCGTACCGGCGTCATAGGCCAGGCCCGAAACGGAATTGCTTTGCTCTATCCTGGTATTTAGGTTACCATACAGGTTAGGAATTTCTACCGACCTGAATTGCTGAAGGTTGCCAAAAATATAAGACGCGTTTGCACCGAATGCAATGTGTTTACCTAAGCCAAATCCATATCCCAAGTAAGCTTTAGACAGGCCTCCGTCTCCGCTGTAAATGTAATTTACAGCATTTGTGTCGCTTGGCAGGCCGGAGCCAAGATTAGATTTTGTTTGCGTGTAGTTATACCCTAACTCTGTATAAGGTTTCAAGCCAAAGCTTAATGCCGAACGTTTACTAACCGGTATGCCGAAAGAAACGTGACTTAGCCTGAAATTTGAGTTTGTTTGTGATGGTACACCATTTTGGCTTAGTGTTACACTGTTGTTAAACAAACCAATATCGATAGTGGTAAGGCCTATATAAGAGTATGACGCCGGGTTGGCAGAGTTTATATAGTTGTAAAAACCTAATTTGTTGATGGCCGTGCCGATGCCACCCATTGCACGCGTTTCAGGCAACGCATCCTGATTTAAAGTACCAAGACCATATTTAGAATAAGGCGAGCTTGTGGTAGCGGTAGATTGCGCCATAACCACATTGGCTAAGGGTAAAAAAGCGAGTATCGTAATTACTAAACGAATATATTTAATCATTCTGGACTTGTATAACTGCATTTAAACCCTTTAAAACAAGGTAAGGGTCATTTTTTATATAGGGGGCAAAGATGCTATTTTTCAAAAGAGTATCCAAAAAAATACCGTCGCCGCCTGTTAGTATGATGTTAAGTTCGGGATATTGCTCACGATAACCGCTAATGAAACCTTCGGCTTCATATTTAATTCCGTTTTGTATGCCCGAACGTATAGCCGATGCCGTATCTGTACCAAAGCTTCCTTCGAATTTATTATCAGCATTAAGCAACGGTAATGCCGCCGTATAATGGTTAACGGCTTTATAACGCATTTCAAGGCCCGGCGATATGCTGCCGCCATAATAATTATGTCCGGCATCAACCATATCATATGTAATACAAGTGCCCGCGTCTATTACCAAAGTATCCTTACCCGGATTAACCGTTACCGCCCCGGCTACTGCTGCCCACCTGTCGGCGCCTAGCGTGTTCGCACTTTGATAGTGATTATTCACCGCCGTTTTGGTCTGATTAGTGAAACAGGTGACCGGAATGTCAAGTTGTTGTATATATGCCGGTTTGTTTTCTTTAACCGATGAGATGATAACTTTATCAACCTTGTGCTTACCGATCAGTGCAGCAATCAAACTTTCATCCGCTTCGGCAACATGATCGAACGATAGCATTTTCTCGCCGTTGAATATTGCCAACTTAGTTTGCGTATTGCCGATATCTACAACCAGGTTGGCCATCAGGCTTTAGCCAGCGACAGTATAGATTCAAATATGATTAGGCCGTCCTGGTTGGCCACCAATGTATCGGCAGCACGTTCGGGGTGCGGCATCAAGCCAAACACATTACGTTCCAAATTACAAACACCTGCAATGTTATTGATTGAACCATTTAAGTTAGATTCTTCGCACACGTTGCCAGTCTCATCGCAATAGCGGAACAACACCTGGTCGTTATCTGCCATACTGCTAAGGGTATCAGCATCGGCAAAATAATTACCCTCGCCATGCGCAACCGGAATTTTTAAAGGCTGCTGCAAGTCTGCTTGTGAGGTTAATAAAGAATTAGTGGTCTCTGCCTTGATGTAGGTGTTACGGCAAATAAATTTGCGGTTCTTGTTATGCAGCAGCACGCCCGGTAACAAATGTGCCTCAACCAATATCTGGAAGCCATTGCATATACCCATTACGTATCCGCCTTGCCCGGCAAACTTTATCACCTCCTGCATAATGGGCGAAAAACGGGCAATAGCACCGGAACGCAGATAATCGCCAAAAGAGAACCCACCCGGAAGGATGATGAAATCGGCGCCCTGCAAGTCATGATCTTTGTGCCATAAACGCACCACCTGCTGACCTAAAACATGCTCTAAAACATAGATGATATCTTCATCGCAGTTTGACCCGGGGAATATAACAACGCCAAATTTCATGCTACAAAGCTAATATAACGCCTTGAACCTGAACGAATGTAAAAGTTAAAAATTGTTAAACTGAAAGAAGATGATTCCCGCCACAAACAGTAAAAACAAGGTTTCGTAAAACCATTTCCATTTGGCATACAGAAAGTAATAAGCGAAAAATATAGCGGTCGGCAGGGCGCAAAGCAAAAAGTGGCTTAACCTGAATTCGGCTTTCACATAAAATGATAATCCTGCAATAAGAAATATCAGCACCATTAATATTAACCCTTTGCGGCTGTGGATATAGCTTTTGTAATAAAGTGCGCTTATTTTGGTAAAACTTAAGAAAAAGAACACGGCAACAGGAATTAGCAAGACATAGGTATATTGCTTTATGACAATGCTGGTAGGCAATTTGGTACCAAGCGGCAGCCAGATATTAAAAAAGCTATCTATCCTGTCTGTCATGTAATAGTACACTGCCAGGAAAAAAAAGATGGTGATGTAACCTAAAATGGTAGACAGCCACTCGCGGATGTTGAACGGCCTGAATATGATAAAAGCTATCCAAACCAATACCATGAAATAAATGAACGGCAAATAGATGAGCGACCCTACAGCAACCAGCATCCCCAGATCATAACCCAGGGCATTTGCATTATCTGCCTTGTATAAAGCCAGCATCTTAAATATCATCCAAATGACCAGAAAATTGCAGATCAACGGCGGACTTAATATTAAGAACGGCGTAAATATGCTCGATGCGACTACAAACATCAGCGCCGGCAAAAAACTGGGCCTGCCTAACAAATTGTAAAAGTTTGCTACATAGTTTACCAGCAAAGCCTGGCCATAAACCAAAAGCGCTGCCAATAAAATATTTATGACCGGCGAAAAAGCATTCTCGTAAGCCACCGGCACCAGCGAGCGGGTAAAGGTTTCAACGAATATGAAATCGAGTTTGTCTGGAGCCTTTGCGATGTAAACCAACCGCAATAAGATAACCACTAACACCAGCCATGCTGTATTAACCGGGTTATATTTCCTGAAAAGGCTTATCATTTAAGTGGCGTAGCTGCAATAATACCACAAAAAGCGGGTATGGTAAAATTTGCTATCCGCGGGCGTAGGTGTTTACTAAGTTCTTAATGATATCAGCAGTCTCGTCTTTAAAATCAACAATTATTTTGTTGTCGGCCACGATCCAATTATTTAAGTGGGAAGTAAAATGCTCATCGATCTGGTCTACCACCTTAACGCCCAGCCGGGCAGCTGCTACCGCGTTACATTGCTGCTCATATTGGTTCTTCATGGGTATCACCATTACTTTTTTACCAAGAAACAGCGCTTCGGCGGGGCCTTCGAAACCGCCCCCGGTAAGTAAACCCGCACAGCCGGCAAGGCTATAGTTAAAAGCGTCATTATTTACGGGTAACACTGTAACATTACCTTGCGTTATGCCCACTTTTTCGCGTTTTGAAAATACCTGCCATTGCACACCCGGAACAGCGCTTAACTCTTTGATAAGCGTTCTGTCATCATAAGCGGGCAGGTAAACTGTGTAATACCCTTTGTTAGTGGGCGTTAAATGGCGTATTTCGCTACGGATAACTGGGGTATGAATAAAGTTATCATAACGCTCAAAGTGGAAACCAACGTGATGCGTTGTTGGGGAATAGTACTTAAATAGCCATTCGGCATAATTCCATTTAAGCGGCCGCGGCGTTTTTTTTGAAACAAACGAACATTGATGACTTAAAGAAACAGACGGCACTTTCTGCAGCTTGCAAGCCCAGGCACTGACGGGTTCAAAATCATTGATCACCAGGTCATAGTCCTTTAAAGGCAGGCTGCGCATGTCGCGCCAAAGTTGGCGCAGGTTCAGCAGTTTCCATGTAGCTTTCATGTCGACGCCACCGTTTGTACCAAAAACAAAACTGGCGCCATGAAAACGATATTTTACCGGCTGGGTGAGGCTCACCTCAGCCTCCGTACCGCTTATTAATAAGTCAACATCACCATATTGCTGCAGCAGCGGGACTATTTCGCGGGCGCGACTAATATGCCCGTTGCCGGTCCCCTGTATGCCGAATAATATTTTCATGGTGATGCGCCAAATATATCGAATTCGTTCCGACAGCTATCGGGAGTCAATTTCGAACTTAAATAAGTCAGAAATAGAAAGGAATCACAATTAAATAAAAATTCGAAATCGAAAATTCGACATTCGAAAATCCCCTCAGACCTCCAGTTTCAACTTCTCCAACAGGGTCCTAACGTCAAGTTTGTTATCCAGGTTCTCGCTGTCAATTTTGTCGTCATCCTCATGTTCAACAACAAAATCTTGCGGGCGATATTTAAATATCTCCCAATTGCCATGATTATATTCGAGGGCGGTAAGGCTTTCTACCCAATCGCCCGAGTTTAGATAAGTTACGCTACCCGTCTTATCTGTTGAATCGATAGTCCTGATCTCGGCGTGATGGATATGTCCGCAGATCACATAGTCGTATTTCTTATCAACGGCAAGGTCGGCGGCGGTTTGTTCAAATTGATTGATGAATTTTACGGCATCTTTAAACTTCGCTTTTACCTTTTGCGAAAAGCTCATCTTCTGCCGGCCAAGCTTAGTTAATACCCAATTGGTAAAGCTGTTGATCAGAATAAGCGTATCATAACCAATGGCGCCCATCTTAGCCAGCCATTTAGAATGCTGCATGGTTACGTCAAAAATATCGCCATGAAATATCCACGCCCTTTTATCGCCAACCGGTAGAAGCAACTTATTAACTAGTTTGAATGAGCCCAGATCAAAGTCAGCAAACTTGCGCAGCATTTCGTCATGGTTGCCTGTAAGATAGTAAACGGGCACGCCTTCTGTAACAAACTTCAGTATGCGGCGTAAAACCTTCATATGGCTATCGGGCCAATAAGACTTGCTGAATTGCCAGATGTCTATAATGTCGCCGTTGAGGATCAGTTTTTTTGGCTTAATGCTTTTAAGATATTTGAGCAGTTCTTTGGCGTGGCAGCCGTAGGTCCCCAGGTGGACGTCAGAAATAATGGCAATTTCTACTTCGCGTTTTGGCATTAATCAAGAGAATATGATCTACGCCCTGCGTATTTCAGGGTAATTTATACAGTTGCCGGATTCCTGACTATTCTTCTTCCTCTTCTTCAACCTTTAGTTCATAAGGGCTGATATAGAGCAAGGCAAGCATGATCATTAATCCGGTGACAATCAAATAAGCTGTATTGAAGCTCATACTAATACGTGTTAAGCAAAGTTATAATGCGCTGATTATTTTAATGTTAAGACGGCGTTAAAACAGTATATGTTACAAATTATTGTGGTTTATTTTTTCAACAGTAACGGAGTTGTTAACAATTGAATAATTGACCGGATCTTGGGGGTTAGGTTTAAAAAGGAATGCTGTTTTATTGAAACAGATTAGAAATAAATATTATGGATAGGAATGGTAATAGAATGGTGCTGTAGGTAAAAGAACTTTGGGCGTTGCCCCAACTCTGTTGGTGCCGCGCTATCCGCTGCAAGTCCTCGTTTCGCTACGCTCACTGTGGGCTTTCCGCTACTATCGCTAACGCGGACGTAAATTAAGTTGATATTCCGTTATTGTATTAGTTGGATAGGTTATTACCCTCCTTGTCATTGCGAGATACGAAGCAATTCCATAGGATAGTTAGATTTTATGCTGAGAACCGCGCTTAACTCGCGATGAAAAACTTTATTGATCACACCGGTTCAAATCATCGGCCACCTACAACATCCCCACCAACTCTCTCAAACTATTTACTTGTACCGGCACGTCATCAGGCGTTGGCAACCCGGCGGGGTTAAACCAAATGGCATCCATACCAAAATTTAGTGCGCCGTAAACATCGGCTTCCAGGCTGTCACCTATCATTAGGCTTTCGCCGATTGTTGCACCTGCCAGTTGCAGGGCGTGTTCAAATATGCGGCGGTCGGGTTTAATAACGCCGACAACCTCAGATACGATCACGTTGTCGAAGTATCTAGCCAGATCAGATCCCGCGACCTTAACAGTTACTGCTTCAATGAACCCGTTCGAGATCAAATGTAAAGTGTATCTCTCTTTCAAATAAGTAAGCACTTCGTGCGCGCCATCGAATAATCCTGTCTTTGTAGGCCCAACGCGTACATAGTGATCCTCAAAACCGATAGGGATCAAATCAGGGAGCATACCTAAGTCTAAAAAGGTTTGCTTGAAACGCATTTCGCGCAGATGGTCTTTGGTAATCTTACCGCTGTGGTACTCTGCCCATAAGCGATGGTTATTCTCTGTGTATTTAGCGATAAAAAGTTCGGCCGAAGGCACTCCTAATGCGCTTAACTTATACTCCATGTAAAGTTCCTTAAGGGTTTCTTCGGCATTGCGGTCAAAGTCCCAAATGGTATGATCAAGATCAAAGAAAATATGGCGGTAGTTTTTCACTTTAATATTTGCTGCCGCAAAGATGCCAATGGTTTTTAGACAATTACAATTTTCACTTCTGATTTTTTCTTAGTTAATAAATTTTCACAAATTTTAGTATTGTAACATTACTGTTGCAAATATTGCTTATCTTTATGGCACCCTTTCCCCTAAGAAAGTAAATGACTGACAGACATTTAACTGCGCAGCACCTTGCAGCTGCCCCGCCGGCCGTTTTTGGCAATGCAGAATTGATACATCTGCTTAACCGCACTACCTTTGGTGTAAGCCGGAGCGATATCAACGCGCTTAGCGGTAAGAATTTAAACCAGGTTGTGGCAACGCTGTTTACACAACCTGCAGTACCGGCGCCTCCGGTAAATGGTTATAACGATGCCAATTATACAGATGCAAATGTTCCGGCCGGTACAACCTGGGTAAACGCGCCATACACAGACGGTACTGCAAACAGCCGCAGGCTTGCATCTTTCAAGGCCTGGTGGATGGGCCTGATGATCAATCAGAATAGTAGCATCCTGGAAAAAATGGTGCTTTTCTGGCACAATCACTTCGCTACGCAGACATCAACTGTTGATGATGCCAGGTTTGTGTACAAGCATAACGCGCTGTTAAGGCAATACGCGCTTGGCAATTTTAAAGACTTTGTAAAGCAGATCACCCTCGACCCGGCGATGCTCAAATACCTAAACGGGTATGTGAATGTTAAGTCGGCACCTGATGAAAACTACGGCCGCGAATTGCAGGAGTTGTTTACCGTTGGCAAAGGCCCCAATTCTAAATATACCGAAGATGACGTTAAGGCGGCTGCCAAAGTATTAACGGGCTATACTATAAATACAACGCTGATATCATCATCGTTCGACGCAACCCGTCACGATGCTACCAATAAAACTTTTTCGGCCTTTTATGGCAATACTGTGATCACTGGCAAAACGGGTGCAAATGGGTCGACCGAATTGGATGATCTGATCAACATGATCTTCAAGAACAACGAGGTAGCTTTGTTTATTTGCCGAAAATTATATCGCTATTTCGTTTACTACAACATTGACGCCGCTACAGAGGCAAACGTGATTGTACCATTGGCAGATATTTTCCGCAAAAATAACTACGAGATAAAACCAGTATTGCAGGCACTTTTCACCAGCGACTACTTTTATGCCGATGCCGCCAAAGGCTGTGTAATTAAAGACCCTGTTAATCTGGTGGCCGGCATGATGCGCGAATTTAACGTTACCCTGCCGGGTGATGCCGACTATGTGAACCAGTATTATATGCTGACTTACCTGCAAACCATAGCATCTAACATTGGCCAGAGCATTGGGGATCCGCCTAACGTTTCAGGGTGGCCTGCGTATTACCAGGTGCCGGAGTATCACGAATTGTGGATCAACTCTGACACCCTGCCAAAGCGCAACCAGTTTACAGATACGCTCATCGGTAATGGTTATACCCGCAACGGCAAAAAGTTAGTGATCGATACAGTTGCCTATACAGCCTCATTGCCAACCCCTGCCGATCCGAATTTGCTGATCACAGATATGCTTGCCCAACTGTATCAGGTTACAGTTTCGCAAGAAACAATTGATTTCCTAAAAGGCATCCTGCTCTCAGGCCAGATATCAGACCATTACTGGACGGATGCCTGGAACGCTTTGAAGGCCAACCCCACAGACGCGGCTAACCTTAAGGTGATCACTACCCGGTTGCAAACGCTGTATAAATACATTATGGACCTGCCAGAATACCAGCTATCATGAACAGACGCGATTTTATAGGAAAAGCGCTTCCGGCAGGCGTAGTCATGCCAAAGCTGATCAACGATCTGACGTTTAAGGCATTTGGTGTTTCGCCGTTTTTAGAGGCTTTGGTAGCGGCGCCTACAGAAACAGACCACGTGTTAGTTCTGATTCAGTTGAACGGTGGTAACGATGGGTTGAATACCGTTATCCCTTTTGACCAATATGATAACCTGGCGAACGCGAGGGGCAATATCATTATCCCGAAAAACAAAGTGCTGAAGCTCGACGGCACCTCATATACCGGCATTCATACCGCCATGACAGGTCTGCAAAGTTTGTATAATGATGGTAAAGCCAAGATCATTCAATCGGTGGGTTATCCGCAGCCCAACTTTTCGCACTTCCGTGCAACTGATATATGGTTAACAGGTGCAAACTCAGACCAGGTATTAACTTCGGGCTGGGCAGGCAGGTACCTTGCCCAACAATACACAAACTTCCCGGTGGGCTATCCAAATACCATTATGCCCGATCCCTTGGCCATCCAGATAGGCTCGTCGGTATCCCCCGCTTTGCAGGGGCCGTCTGTAAATATGGGCATGGCTATCACAGACCCAAACAATTTCTACAGCCTTATCAGCGGTAAAACAACCGCTGCGCCAAACACCAATGCCGGCAAAGAGCTTACCTATATCCGCCAGGTTGCACAGCAAACCACGCAATATGGTACAGTAATAAAAGCAGCCGCAAGCAAAGTAACCAAGCAAGGCGCCTACCCTTCAAACAACTCGCTCGCAGACCAGCTAAAGGTAGTGGCACGATTAATTGCCGGCGGACTAAAAACCCGTGTTTACATGGTTAACATCGGCAGCTTTGATACGCACAGCGCGCAGGTAAATACCGGAGCACAGGAAACAGGCTATCATGCAACTATGCTTGGCAAAGTGTCAGACGCTATTAAAGCCTTTATGGACGATCTTAAAGGTTTAGGTGCATCTAAACGCGTAGCCGGCATGACCTTTTCAGAATTTGGCCGCCGTATAAAGTCAAACGCCAGCGTTGGTACAGACCACGGCGCGGCAGCACCAATGATCCTCTTTGGCGATTACATACAGCCGGGGGTTTTGGGCACAAGCCCGGTGATATCCAACAACGTAGGGGTAAATGATAACATCCCGATGCAATACGATTTCCGCTCGGTATATGCCTCGCTGCTTCAGCAATGGTTCTGTGTAGATCCAAGCACTTTAGGCGACATATTATTAAATAACTTCCAGTCCCTGCCGGTCATCAAGTCCAGCGCGCCGTGTGTTTCCACGCAATCAGAGCTTAATGCTTCCGCGGGCGATAAGCTAATCAGCAATTATCCTAACCCATTCCAGTCGGTTACGCATGTATCTTTCAAGTCTTCGGGCGGGCACGTGCTCATACAGATATTTGATGTGCAGGGCAAACTCATAAGCAATTTGGTCGACAATATTTATGATCAGGGTAACTATGAAGTGCGTTTCGATGCACAGAACATTCCGCCGGGTGTGTATTATGCCCGGCTACAAAACGGCAGCTTAACGCAAACGCGTGGAATGGTAGCGGTGAGGTAATGGTCCAACCCCAGCACCTCTGCAAAGGAGAGGTGGCTTTTGTTTGTTAGCTTATAATCGCCTCACCCCAACCCCTCTCCGAAAGAGAGGGGCTTGAATTTAATATTTCCTTGCGAGAAACGAAGCAATCTCGTAGTTATCGTCGCATTTGTTCTACGCCTCATCCCAACCCCTCTCCGAAAGAGAGGGGCTTGAATTTAATATTTCCTTGCGAGAAACGAAGCAATCTCGTAGTTATCGTCGCATTTGTTCTACGCCTCACCCCACCCCTCTCCAAAGGAGAGGGGCTTTTCCCTCCTCGAAGGGGAGGGTTAGGGAGGGGTTAATGCGCTGAGGCTGTCAAAGCATTCGCTGTAACTACTTTAATTTTTATTGCTAAATTTGAAATATGGACGCTATCGTTGCCGATAACCTTGAGGAAATCAAATTGCTTATGCAAAAGCATGGGGTGGTTAAGGCATCGCTATTCGGCAGTGCGGCAAAAGACACTATGACTGCGGAAAGTGATGTAGATTTCCTGGTAAATTTTGATTCCGGACTTAGCATAGCAGAGTATGGTGATAACTATTTCGAACTCATTTATGCATTAGAAAACTTGCTTCAGAGAGAAGTCGAAATTATCGCCGAGAAAACGCTCTCAAACCCTTATTTGATAGAATCGATCAATAACAGCAAGGTATCGTTATTATGATTCCGGAAGAAAAAAGTTGTTATTTGATATTAAAGTTTCTGTTGAGGCAATAGATTATTATCTTTCAGTATGATGAGATCAATATGTTTGCTTGCAATCTTTACTTTTCTTTTCTTACTTACCGCAACCGCCCAAATACCCCGTTATAAAGTTCACGCCGTAAAATTCGCTGGTACTGCAATACCATTTACCGTGAGCGACTGGGCACTGAATGGACCAAAAACTAAAGTCGACATTAACTTTTCTGTCTGGGTGATCAAAGGCGATAATGGTAAAGTGATCCTGTTTGATACCGGGTTTCTAAAAGATGCTGAAGACGCCGCCGATTTTAAAATCAAAGATTACATCCGCCCCGATTCGGCACTAATGAAGCTGGGCATTAAGCCCGGCGACGTGACAGACGTGATCATTAGTCACCCGCATTGGGACCATATCGATGGGGTAAGCCTTTTCCCGAATGCGCATTTCTGGATGCAGAAGGAAGACTACAATTATTTTGTTGGCCAAACCTGGCAAAAAGGTATTGGAAGCGGCGGTTTCGCAAAACGCGACGTGCGCAAAATAGTTGATCTTAACCTTGAGGGCAGACTAACGCTTATAAACGGCGATGACAAGCAAATACTTCCCGACATAAGGGTGTATACCGGCTCAAGGCATACATTCAATTCGCAATACGTTGTGGTAAATACAGGGATAAACAAGATCGTACTTGCCTCAGACAATATCTGGGTGTATTATAGCCTTCAGCATTTAAGTCCGCCTTCTAATGGCGGCACGCTGGATCCTGCGGGTTATGTCCGTGAAATGAAAAGAATGAAAACACTGGCAAGCAATGTAAAGTTTATCATTCCCGGGCACGATGGTAAGGTGTTTTCGATATTCCCAAAGGTCGCAGACGGGATTGTTGAGATCAGGTAACCTGATTATTTCGAAACCCGGTCTTGCGATTGTCTTAACCGTTTTCCTCTTCTTCCAATATTCGCCTCACTGTGGATCTGGCAATATCCAGTTGCAAAGCTATCTGCCGTTTCGATAGGCCCTCACTAAACATTTTCTTAGCGGCCTGCCTGTCTGCTATGGTAATGTAATTGGCCTTTTGCAGATGCTCATGTTCTGGTTCGTACCCTGCGGGGCACAGGCGTAAAAGACCGCCGCTGCGTTCAATAGTAAACAGGCAAACACGGCCTTCGCCGTAAACCTCGCTGCTGTTACGTTGCTTTATCTGTTTAAGATACCTTATGTTACTGTTTTTTTGGCTGCGGCCCATGGCAAAGGCACTATCGCAAAAGTTAATAAGCATTTTACTGCCATGCATATCGTTATTGGTAATTGGCCTTGTTTGGTTACGCTTAGGCGTGTGCGCCAGCGCCAGTATAGATATATGATATTTGCTTTTAATGGTCTTCAAAAATTTCATCATACTAAGCGCGTCGCCAATCTGGCCCGCCTGGTTTGCCAGGTACGTTAGGTTGTCAATGATGAGCACCTTGGCACCGGTTTTACGCAGCCCCTCTTCAATACAATAGTGCACACGGTCTATGTAATTGCGCACATGGCCGGCGGCGGCATTAAGTTCGGCCCGAAAAAAACGCGGACTAAACTTGTAAGGCCCGTCATAAACCGTATACCTGGCCTCAAACTGGGCAGCACTTTGTTCAAAATCTACGTATAAAACCGGGCAGGCAGCGGTTTCTGTCTTAAACGGCTCTATGTCGTTGCCGTTAGCTAAACAATTACCCAATTGAACGGCCAGTATAGATTTGCCAACATTAGTATCGGCAAATAAAATGCACAGCTCATTTTCAAACCAAAAGTTATCAAAAAGCATTTTAGGCGGCGGGCGTCGGCAGCCAACGTCCATCCACTCATTTGCACAGCGTATCTCAAAAAGGTCATCAGCGCAGTCATAGCGTTCATCTGCTTGTTTAGGTTTTCGCAATGGGTTACGCTCCATCCCTTCGCGTATGGCATCGCGTATCATTTCAATCTGTTTCGGCCGGTCAGAAAAATGGAAATTATCCGTTACTCCGGCGTAAGTGATCTCTGTCATAATATTTTCAATGGTTGGCAACAAATTTCAGCTAACGTCCGGATAGTTTTCGTGAAGCTGTTTTGTCAGTAGTTTTAAGATGTATTGCCTATGGCGATGGCATGGCGATACTATGGCGACGCCGGGCAAATTATTGCCTTAAAGCGGGTAAGTCGGCACAACTGTGGGCTTATCTATTTAATTAATTAGCTGACTAACAACACCTTGACTTTATTTATATTATAAATATTTGTCAGATATGCTAGCGCTCCCCTGGCCGTCGCCACCCCATTTGACATCTGCCTGCAATCCTTGCTAATATCATTAGCCTTTGCCTGCAAAATTTCGTAATTTTGAATTAATGGATTTTAAATTAAGTTCACAATACACGCCCTCGGGCGATCAGCCGCAGGCGATACAACAACTGGTTGAAGGTGTCAACACGGGCGACAATTACCAGACGCTTTTAGGTGTCACCGGCTCAGGTAAAACATTTACCATTGCCAATGTAATTGAGCAAACGCAAAAACCAACTTTGGTTCTAAGCCACAATAAAACCCTTGCTGCGCAATTGTATGGCGAGTTTAAGCAATTCTTCCCGGAGAACGCGGTGAACTATTTTGTATCTTACTACGACTATTACCAGCCCGAGGCTTATATACCCACCTCTAACACTTACATAGAAAAAGACCTGCAGATAAACGACGAGATCGAGAAACTTCGTTTGCGTACTACATCGGCATTAATGGCCGGCCGAAGGGACGTGATCGTGGTATCATCCATTTCGTGCATTTATGGTATGGGTAACCCCGAGGACTTTGCAAATTCGGTGTTCAAGTTCGCGGTTGGTACCCGCATTAGCCGCAATGCTTTTCTGCACCGGTTGGTTGAGATCTTGTACTCGCGTACCACTTCCGAGTTTAAGCGTGGTACGTTTCGGGTTAAGGGTGATACCGTTGATATTTATCCTGCCTATCTTGACTATGCTTATCGTGTTTCATTTTACGGCGATGATATTGAAGAGCTAAGCAGTTTTGATCCGTCTAACGGTAAGACCATCGAGAAAATGCCGAACATGATCTTGTTCCCGGCAAACTTGTACGTGGCTCCTCGCGACAGGTTCACCAAGTCTATCTGGTCTATACAGGAAGAGTTAGAGATGCGCAAGCAGCAGTTCATTGATGAAAAACGTTTCCTTGAAGCTAAGCGCCTTGAAGAAAGGGTGAACTATGATCTGGAGATGATCCGCGAGTTGGGTTACTGCTCGGGCATCGAGAATTACTCGCGCTTTTTTGACGGGCGCAAGCCCGGTGCACGGCCTTTCTGCCTGCTGGATTATTTCCCCGATGACTACCTGATGGTGATAGATGAGAGCCACGTAACCGTTCCGCAAATACGGGCGATGTATGGTGGTGACAGGTCGCGGAAGATATCCTTAGTAGAATACGGTTTCCGTTTACCGGCCGCGCTCGACAACCGCCCTTTGAACTTTCAGGAATTTGAGAGACTTGCACCACAAACTATTTATGTGAGTGCTACCCCCGGCGATTTTGAATTAGAAAAGTCTGAGGGTGTGGTGGTTGAACAGGTAATACGCCCTACAGGTTTGTTGGATCCTGTAATTGAGATTCGCCCGGTGATAAACCAGGTGGATGATCTTTTGGATGAAGTTGATAAAACCATCAAAATGGGCGACCGTGTTCTGGTTACTACCTTGACCAAACGTATGGCCGAAGAGTTAGCCAAATACATGGACCGCCTGAATATCAAAGTGCGCTGGATACACTCGGAAGTGAAAACTTTAGAGCGGGTTGAGATACTGCGCGGCCTTCGCCTGGGTACTTTTGATGTACTGATTGGCATAAACTTGTTAAGGGAAGGTTTGGATTTACCTGAAGTATCCCTAGTTGCTATCCTGGATGCGGATAAGGAGGGTTTCCTGCGCTCGGAACGATCTTTAATACAAACTATTGGCCGTGCCGCCCGTAACGATCATGGGCGCGTTATCATGTATGCAGATACCATTACAGACAGTATGCAGATCACCATCGATGAGACTAACCGCCGCCGGGATAAGCAAATAGCCTACAATTTGGATAACGGCATTGTGCCGAAAACAGTTGGCAAAACCAAGGAGGCAATCATAGAGCAAACTTCTGTTATGGACTTTAAAGGCGGTGTGCAGCGCCCTTACATCGAAGAGGAAAACATCGCCAGCATGGCCGCCGACCCGATTGTGCAGTACATGAGCAAAGCCGATCTGAAAAAAGCAATAGACAACACCAAAAAAGAAATGCTTGCCGCGGCCAAGGACATGGACTTTTTGCAAGCCGCCAAACTGCGCGACGAAATGTTCGCACTAGAGAAACAATTGCAGGAAAAGTAGGCTTATAGGTGTATGAGCAAGTTTAAAGCCATACACCTGTTTCGCATTGGGTTAGGCGTAGATATGTTTATGCATGGCTTGGTACGTATCCCTAAGTTAGAAGCATTCGTTGCAAAATCATCTAAGCCATTTGCAGAAACTATTTTGCCGAACGCATTTGTAAGCGGCTTTCTGCATGTGCTGCCATTCCTGGAAGCAATTACGGGTATACTGATCTTGTTAGGTGGCAGGTTGAGCCGCGTAGGTTATATCCTCGGCGGGCTAATCGTAAGCGCTTTGATCTTCGGCACCACCTTACATGAAGACTGGAACCTTGCAGGCCAGCAGCTCATATACATTATTGCGTTCGCTATGGCGGTGTGGTTGTTTGACCATGATAAGCCAACAGAGCCCCAAAATTAGTAATCCGCGTTAGCGATAGCAGCGAAAAGCCCCCAGTCCCCACAGTACTGTGGGAACGAGGACTTGCAGCGAATAGCGCGGGCCGCGAAGCGGCAACGCCAAAAAATATATTTAACTGTCTGTCACGCCGAACGTGTTTCGGTATCCCATCATTTATATAAAAATTATTGTTCCGACTATAAAATGGACTATCCTTTTATAAAATTGTCCATTGAGATGCCGAAACATTCCCGATAGCTATCGGGACGGCATCACTCTTTTGTAAATGCAGTTGCATTATACTGTAACAAGTAATCACCTCAAGCGTTATATACCTATATTTGCAGACTAAATTTGTAAGACATGCTTTTGATCCGTTTTCTGATCATTTCAATCTGTATACTTTATATTATCCGCGCTTTGGTTCGCATACTTTTGCCAATGCTTTTCCAAGGCATGGTTAATAAAGCGCAACAGCAGCATAATGCACAACAGCGCCAATATCAGCAACGCCAACAACCCACAGGTAAAATAAAGGTGGATCATATTCCGCCGGTGCAAAAAAGCAAGATACCGGATTCTGAAGGCGACTTTGTGGATTACGAAGAGGTAAAATAACCTATGATCCCCGAGGAGCTTTTTAAACGCCGCCATCGCGGTACGCCAGAGTCGTTTACGCTTATAATAGTCAATGCCATTGTACTGGCGTTGGTTGCTCCCGGTTTTGTTAAATGTCACCACATCAGTTTAGTGTTTTGGATAGTAGCCGGAGCGTTGGCCATCTATAACTTTTTTACCGTTAGACGCCACATAGAAAGTTTCGACCGTTTTGCCATGATCGCCTACATTGCCAGCCTGGTCATCATGGCCGGTGCTGTAGTGGCTTTAGCGTTTAAAGACTGTTAGTTATACCCAAAAACTTATCGTTGCTCATCCCGTTCAATTTCCTATTTTTGGAAATTAATTAAAACTATTTTTTAAAGTTAAGATGGGCAATTGGTTTAAGCGGAATGGCATACATTTCGCCATAGCGGGAATTTTTTTAGCAATTTGTTTCTTTTATTTTACACCGGCATTTCAAGGTAAAACCCTTGGCCAAAATGACGTAACCCGCGCGCAGTCCACTCAAAAAGAGATAATGGACTACAGGGCAAAAGACATCACCATATTATGGACCAACCAGATACTGGGTGGTATGCCTGCTTATCAGATCTGGGCGCCTTACGCCAGTAACATTACCACACATGTAATAACCGGGCTAAGAACCGTGTTCCCTACTCCGATAGATACAGTTATGCTGTTTTTATTAGGTGCTTATCTTTTATTCTGCGTTTTAAAGCTTAATCCATGGCTTGCTGCCGCAGGCGCCATCGCGGTAACATTCTCGACTTACAATTTTATTCTGCTATTGGCCGGCCACTCTAACCAGGCTTATGCGATCGCGTTTTTCGCGCCTATTGTTGCCGCGGTGATCATGACCTTTAGGGGCCGCTACTTTATGGGCGGTGCATTGCTGGCCTTGTTTCTGGCGATGGAAATAAGGGCTAACCACATACAAATGACGTACTACCTGTTAATAGCTTTGCTGCTGTTAGTAGGTTTTGAACTGTATAACGCTTACCGCAATAAAACAATGCCCGCGTTTGTTAAGTCGATAGCTTATGTGGGCGGCGCCATTGTTTTAGCTTTAGCTGTGAACGCGTCTATCTTGTGGAGTACTGCTGAATACAGCGGCGACAGTTACCGCGGTAAATCCAACCTTACCAGCAAAACCGAACCCACCAACGGTTTAGATAAGGAATACGCTTTTCAATGGAGTGAAGGTGTGGGCGAAACCATGACTGTTTTGGTGCCAAACCTTTATGGCAGCAGCACCGGTTTGGGTATGCTGGATGAAAACTCGGAGTTGGTGAAAACCCTTGCCGCTAAAGGCTTGCCGGGTGACCAGATAGGCGGCTTTATGCAGCAACTACCGGGCGTAGGCATATCAACGTATTGGGGCGATAAGCAATTTACAGAAGGTCCGTTTTATTTTGGCGCCATAGTTTGTTTCCTATTTGTTTTCGGTTTGCTTATTGTTCGCAATCGCATCAAATGGTGGCTGCTTGCCGCAATTGTTTTAAGCATCCTGCTTTCGTGGGGGCGTAACTTATCTTTCCTTTCAGACTTTTTCTTCCACTATTTCCCGCTGTACAATAAGTTCAGGGCGGTAGAGTCGATCATGGTAATAGCTGCGCTGTGTTTCCCTATAATGGCCTATCTGGCAGTCAGCGAAGTAATAACCAATACTGACAAAACATACCTGTTCAGTAAGCTAAAGATCGCTTTGTATATCGTTGGTGGTATCACTTTACTATTGATCGCGACTCCTGATACTTTCTTCTCATTCCGCACTGCACAGCATCAGCAAATAATTGATTATTTAACGCAAGCGCTTAAAGGCGACAGCGGCCTGGCGTCAGATATCGGTAAGGCTATCATCAGCGACCGTATCTCGCTGGCGCGTATGGATGCCATTCGCACACTGATATTTGTATTGTTGACCTTTGGGCTGATGTGGGCGTTGATCAAACAGAAATTGAACGTGATGATCTGTTCTATCATCCTACTGGTATTAACCCTGTTTGATTTCTGGCAGGTAGACAAACGTTATCTAAAGGAGAGCAGCTTTGTTGACAAACAAGAGGCAACAGCACCACAGCCACGTGAGGTAGACCAGTTTATTCAGCGCGATAAAGATCCCGATTTCAGGGTGATTGACCTTACACAGCCATTGATGCAGGATGCTGTAACGCCTTACTTCTATAAATCTGTAGGCGGTTACTCTGCAGCAAGGCTAAAACGATATGACGAATTGGTAACGAACCAATTCAGCAAAAGCCTGAATCAGGATGTTTTGGATATGCTGAACGTGAAGTACGTGATCAATGCAGACCCCAAAACAAACAACCTTGCCATGCAGGTTAATCCAAATGCTTGCGGCCACGCCTGGTTTGTAAAAAGCGTACGTTATGTGGCAAATTCAGACCAGGAGATGCAGGTGATCAGCGCGTTCTCACCGAAAGACGAAGCTATTGTTGACAAGAAATACCGTTCATTGATAGATGAGAAACAGCAGTCGCAAGACCCTAATGGTTCTATTACACTTACCAGCTATAACCCCGACCATATGGTTTACCAGAGCGGTACTACTGCCACTATGGTAGCTGTATTCTCTGAAGTGTATTATGACAAAGGCTGGAAAATGCTGATCGATGGTAAAGAGCACCCTTATTTCCGTGCAGATTACTTATTGCGTGCCGCGCAGATACCTGTGGGCAACCATAAGATAGAGTTTGTTTTCCACCCGGCATCTTATTACACCGGCGAAGGCATCTCTTTAGCAGGATCAATCCTGTTAGTGTTAGCACTTGGCGGTGCTGCTTACACTGAGAACCGCAAGAAACCGGTAACCGGAAGGACTGAGGATAAGAGATAAACGAATCCCACAGGTCATGCCGAACTTGTTTCGGCATCTCACAGGACATTAGAAAGTTGGCCTAGCCTTTGGGATGCCGAAACAAGTTCGGCATGACCTTCACGCAACAAAAAGAGCCGCTCCGGATTCCGGGGCGGCTCTTTTGCTTCTATAATTCTATAAGTCTTCTTCTATTATTCGTTCATTGATGGCATATCGTTCTTCACGTCTACAACAGGGCGGGTGTCGCGGTTAGCTAAATCCCAACCTGTGTAAAATACCAGCTGCGCGCGTTTAGCCAATAGTGGGAAATCGATCTTATCCACTTCGTCGCTTACTTTGTGGTAATCGGCGTGTACGCCGTCAAAGTAAAACACGATAGGCACACCGTAGCGGGCAAAGTTATAATGGTCAGAGCGGTAATAGATCTGCTCAGGATCTTTTGGATCGTTGTATTTGTAGTCTACAGCTAATTTGGTATAGGTATTATTGGCATTCTCGCTAATCTTATGCAGGGTTGTGCTCAACTTGTCAGAACCTATCAGGTAGCAGTAATCAGGCTTACCTTCATGAGATGGGTCGCGGCGACCTATCATGTCAATATTCAAATCTGTTATCGTGTTAGCCAATGGAAATACAGGATGATCTGAATAATACTCAGAACCAAGCAAGCCTTTTTCTTCACCAACGTTTCCTAAAAACAAAATGCTGCGGCGCGGGCCATGTCCCTGTTTTTTGGCTTGGGTGAACGCGCGGGCAATTTCGAGTATACCTGTTGTACCACTGCCATCATCATCTGCACCATTATTGATACGGTCGCCCGGGGTACCTTCAGGCAGCATGCCAATGTGGTCATAGTGAGCAGAAAATACCAGCACTTCGTCTTTTAACTTCGGATCGCTGCCCGGCAGGTAACCACAAACATCAACTGCTTTTACGTCTTTGGTGATCAATTGGTAATTCGCGTTCAGGTCTGCCTTAAGTGTTGCTACCTGCGGTACCTCTTTTAATTGCGCTAAAGTTTTACCGCTTGCCGATAAAATTGCATCAGCAGCGAGGGTGTTAATACTAAACACGGTTGGCTGCGCCGGAGCAGTTTTACCCTTATTGATGGTCAACCTTTCTGCACCATTTGTACCGCGTGTATAAGCGTTAACGCTGTATCCCAGGATCAACGCCGGCATTTTTTCCTGAATGCTCCTAATCGTTTTTTGGCGACGCGTACGCACCTGGCGCATAGATTCGCCTGCAACTGGTTCTTTGTCATCAGCGATGTACAAAACTACTTTTCCTTTAATATCCGCGGATGCCAGATCAGCAGCGGTAGCGTAACCTAAGAATACGATTTCGGATGTCTTAACATCGCCTGATGAAGTTACCGTCGCGCCAAAATCTTTACCATACGCTAATGGCTTTCCGTTGGCTGTAAAGCCATCAACTTTCCCGGCTGTAGAAATAAGCGGTATGTCTAAAAAATAAGATCCTTTTACAGGGGCTTGCAAGCCTAAGGCCTTAAATTGCTCTGCGATGTAATTAGCAGCAAGATCGGCACCATGCTTGCCGGTTTCGCGGCCTTCAAAAGCGTCAGACGCAATTATGCTTAGGTGCTTTTTAGCATCTTCGGGCGTAATGTACTTCGCAAATTTTTCTGCCGTAGGGTTCGGCTGCGCGTGGGTGCAATTAGCAAACGTTATTGCCAGCGCCCCGATGAGTAATTTTTTCATATTTATTATTGAGAGATAACAAATATGGCTTTTTGAAATTTAGCTTCAAAGAAGTGTCAAAAGCGTTACAATTAAAGAAGTTTAACAGCTGATCTTCCCTACCCTATTAGCATGCCGGCCGCCTTCAAAGTCTGTTGTAAGAAAGACATTAGCTATCCGGGTTGCTTCTGCCAATGACACAAAACGGGCGGGTATGCATAGTATGTTGGCATTGTTATGCATGCGTACCAACGCGGCAACTTCCTCATTCCAGCAAAGTCCTGCGCGGATGCCCTGATGTTTGTTGGCTGTAATAGCTACGCCATTGGCACTGCCGCAAATAAGAATGCCCATATCATAGTTGCCGCTCTCCACGGCAGTAGCTACAGGATGGGCGAAATTCGGGTAGTCTACAGAATCTAAAGAATACGTGCCAAAGTCTTTGATCTCTGCCACAACAAGCGAATCTATAAATGCTTGTTTGTAGTCAAACCCGGCGTGGTCTGCGCCAATGGCGAGTTTCAATTCGCTCAATGGTTTCATGCAACTTCCGCGGCGCGTTTAAGCTTTCTCTTTTCAACCTGGGCGGCAACGATAATGCCTACCTCATATAGTACAAAAAGCGGGATACTAACCACCGTCATTGTTAACATATCAGGGGTGGGTGTAACAATAGCTGCAATGATCAGAATGACCACTATTGCATACCGCCGGGTGCTGCGCATTAATTTAGCGCTCATGATGCCCAGGTTTGCCAGAATATAGACTATTATGGGCAATTCAAAAACCACACCGGTAGCTAAAGTTAACGTGGTTACAGATGATAAGTATGAGTCGACATCGATCATGTTTTTAATATCGGTGCTCACTACATAACCCATCAAAAAGTGGACAGACATTGGTGTAATTACATAATACCCAAACAGAACACCACAAATGAATAGCAGCGTCGCGTAACCCACAAAGCCCGATGCGGCCTTCCGTTCTTTATCATGCAGTGCCGGCTTTATGAAACGCCACAACTCCCACAATAAATACGGAATGCCAAGTGTAATACCGGTAATTAAAGCGGAGTTTATTTGCAATGTAAACTGCCCGGCCATTTCGGTATTCATCAATTGAATATGAATTTCACTAAAACAAAAGTCAAATTTATGGCCTTTAAAAACTGTACCCAGCCAATTTCCCAGGTTGCACATGGTTCGGTAGGTAAAAAAATCCATGTGTGCCGGCGCCATAATAACATGGGCGAATAGCCAATCGTAATAAGCAAAAGCGAAACCTGTAAAAATAAGAATGGCTATTGATGCCCTGATCAGGTGCCACCTTAAAGCTTCAAGATGGTCAAAGAACGACATCTCGCCCTCCATGTTACTGGTCGAGTCTTTTATGGCCTTTACTATTTTATTATCGCTCATTTACTTAAAAAAAATACCATTCTGTTTAGTCAAGAATGGTATATTAAAAACATTGATCTATATACGGAAAAATTGACTACGCAGAGTACTCAAAACTCTCCATAAACTTAGTAGTGAAATTACCGGCCCTAAAGTTAGGGTCTTGCAGCAACTGCAGGTGAAAAGGTATAGTTGTTTTGATACCCTCTATGACAAATTCTGACAGTGCACGCGCCATGGTATTTAATGCTTCCTCGCGGGTTTGGGCGGTGCAGATAAGCTTAGCTATCATCGAATCATAGTTCGGTGGAATAACGTAGCCACTGTAAACGTGCGTATCTACCCTTACACCATGTCCGCCCGGCGAATGGAAATTAGTGATCTTACCCGGTGACGGACGGAAATTATTTGCAGGGTCTTCGGCATTGATACGGCACTCTATAGCGTGCATAGTTGGCTCATAGTTTTTACCGGAGATAGGAATTCCCGCCGCAACTTTTATCTGCTCTTTTATCAGGTCGAAATTGATCACCTCTTCTGTAACCGGGTGCTCTACCTGGATACGGGTGTTCATCTCCATAAAATAGAAGTTGCGGTGTTTGTCGACCAAAAATTCAATGGTGCCTGCACCTTCGTATTTTACAGCTTTAGCGCCTTTAATAGCAGCTTCGCCCATTTTTTTGCGAAGTTTCTCTGTCATAAAAGGCGACGGAGATTCTTCTACCAGTTTCTGGTGACGGCGCTGGATAGAGCAATCGCGTTCCGAAAGGTGACAAACCTTACCGAACTGGTCGCCTACAACCTGTATCTCAATGTGGCGGGGATCTTCTACATATTTCTCCAGGTACAAGCCATCATTACCGAAAGCTGCACCTGATTCGGCACGAGCCGAGTCCCAGGCCGGTTCAAATTCGCTGTCATTCCATACAATGCGCATACCACGGCCACCACCACCTGCAGTAGCTTTAAGTATAACGGGGTAACCCATTTTGCTTGCTATAGAGATGCCGGTTTTCACATCGGGCAGTAATCCTTCAGACCCCGGAATGGTTGGTACGCCGGCCTTTTTCATAGTTGCTTTAGCCGAAGCTTTGTCGCCCATGCTATTGATCTGGTCTGCCGTTGCACCGATAAATTTGATATTATATTCTGCACAGATGGCAGAGAATTTAGCGTTTTCTGATAAGAAACCGTAGCCGGGATGAATAGCGTCGGCGTTGGTAACCTCTGCCGCTGAAATGATATTCGGGATGTTCAAGTATGAATCGCGGCTTGGCGGAGGGCCTATACAAACAGCTTCATCTGCAAAACGCACGTGCAGGCTGTCGCGGTCGGCGGTTGAATATACTGCTACCGTTTTAATGCCCATTTCCTTGCAGGTACGTATGATACGCAAGGCAATTTCACCACGGTTAGCAATCAGTATTTTTTTAAACATTTCTTTGTTTGGATTACACAGATTTATTGTGATTTCACCGATGTTAAAATTGATTACACAGGTTAATCGGTGTAATCGTTCACCAATCGATGTAATCGTAAAAACTACATAGGTTCAACTAAAAACAGCGGCTGGTCAAACTCAACCGGCGACGCATTTTCAACCAGTACTTTTACAATACGGCCCGATACTTCTGATTCTATCTCGTTAAACAATTTCATTGCCTCAACTATGCATAGTACAGTACCCGATTTTATTTCGTCGCCAACGTTTACAAAAGATGGCTTTTCAGGAGTTGATGAGCGGTAGAAAGTACCAATCATCGGTGATTTTATAGTCAGGTATTTTGAAACGTCTGCGGCAGCAGGCGCGTCGGTCGGTGCCGGGGTATGTTCAACAGCAGTTGCAATTTGTGGTTGCTGTGGTGCCGCTGCGGCTTGTGTTGCCTGAGGCAGCGATGGTATAGTAGCATTTACAATAGTTTGTGCCTGCTGTGTCTTAACGGTTATCTTAAAGTCTTTTTGCTCAATGGAAACTTCACTTACGCCTGCCTTCGATACAAAGCGGATAAGATCTTGTATTTGTTTAATATCCATACTTAAGGTAAAAATTGGTTTTGGATAAAAGATTGATGTAGCTAATGTATAACAAATAAAATTAAAAAAGTTGGCAACAAATTAATATGCCCACTTAATGTACATGGCACCCCAGGTAAACCCGCCACCAAAAGCAGCCAGTATCAGGTTGTCGCCTTTTTTAAATTTGTCTTCCCACTCCCACAAACAAAGGGGGATGGTTCCGTTGGTAGTATTACCATAACGTTCTATGTTTACGATCACCTTATCGGCGCTTAAGCCGGTACGGTTAGCGGTAGCGTCTATAATGCGTTTATTAGCCTGGTGAGGCACCAGCCATGCAACGTCGTCTGCCTCTAAGGCATTACGCTCCATCACCTCGGCAGCAACATCGGCCATATTGGTAACCGCGAATTTAAATACTGTTTGGCCTTCCTGATAAGCAAAATGCTCGTGCGCGTCTATACTTTCGTGCGATGCCGGTTTTACAGAACCGCCCGCTTTCATGTGCAGGTATGGAGCCCCACTACCATCGCTCTTCAAAACAGAATCTATAATGCCAAAACCCTGTTCATTCGGCTCCAGCAATGCGCAGCCGCAGCCGTCACCAAAAATGATACAGGTTGCGCGGTCTTCGTAATTTATGATAGACGACATTTTATCGCCACCTATAACTAACACTTTCTTGTACCTGCCGCTTTCTATATAAGATGCGCCTGTAGCCAGGCCAAATAGAAAACCCGAACATGCTGCCTGCAGATCATAGCCCCAGGCTTTGGTAGCGCCGATTTTAGCTGCTAAAATGTTAGCCGTTGCCGGGAACGGCATATCGGGCGTTGTGGTGCAAAAGATGATCAATTCTAGTTCATCTGCTGTGATACCGCGTTTCTTCAATAAGCCTTCAACTGCCGGAACTGCCATATCTGACGTACCCAAGCCTTCGCCTTTTAAAATGCGGCGCTCTTTGATACCTGTACGGGAGGTGATCCACTCGTCATTGGTATCTACCATTGTTTCCAGCTCTTTATTGGTCAGCACATAATCGGGCACATAACCATTTACAGCAGTAATAGCAGCATATGTTTTTTGCATAATAATTTTATTGTGGCTGAAAAGCTTGTTTAATCTTATCTATCAAACCGCTGGTATACATGTCGCGCGACAGCAATACCATATTTTTGATAGCCTCCGGATTGGATATACCATGCCCGACAACAACCGGCGCATTTACGCCCAAAACCGGGCTGCCACCATATTGTTCATAGTTGAACCGGGTAAAAAACTCGTCTTTTATTTGCTTTTTGAGAGATATAACATAGAAAGACTCGGCCATTTTAAGGATAACGTTGCCGGTAAAGCCATCGGTAACGATCACGTCGGCCTGGTCGCTAAATAAGTCGCGGCCTTCTACATTTCCTACAAAGTTAAAGAGTTCGGTATCCTTCATCAGCGGATAAGTTGCCAATGAGAGCAGGTTGCCTTTCTCCTCTTCTTCGCCGATGTTCATCAGCGCGACTTTCGGATCGGGAATTTTATAAACCAGCTCGGCATAAGCGCTGCCTAACACACCAAACTGCATCAGGTTCTCCGGCTTACAATCGGCATTAGCACCTACATCAAGCAAAATACCCAAACCTCCTTTAAGTTTGGGTATGATTGTGGCCATGGCAGGCCTCGAAATACCGGGAATTGTCTTTACACTGAATACCGAACCAACAAGCATTGCGCCGGTATTTCCTGCTGACGAAAAAGCAACTATCTGCCCTTCCTTCAACATCTGGAAACCCACACTAATACTTGAATCGGCTTTTTGTACAATGGCTTTGGTTGGGTGCTCGCCCATGCCAATCACCTGAGTGGTATGTACAAACTCAAAGTTATCGCAGCTAAAGCCCTGCTCTTCTAAAATAGACTGAGCAGCAGGCTTATCGCCGATCAATACCAATTTCTGATCTGCGCCAAGTTCTTTACAAGCTTCAATTGCCCCTAAAACAGTTGCTTTGGGGGCGTAATCTCCGCCCATAATATCCAAGCCGATCTTCATCAGTCAGGATAACAAATTTAAGCTACAGCAGTTTTCTCAACAAGCAATTTACCATTGTAGTAAATGTTACCATCAACAGTATATGCGCGGTGTGGCAAATGCACTGCACCAGTTGCCTGGCAAGTTGTTAAACCCGGTGCTTCTGCTTTGTAGTGTGTACGGCGTTTATCTCTTCTCGATTTCGAAAATTTCCGTTTTGGATTTGGCATAACCTTTTTATTTTAATTTTTTGAGCGCGTCCCAACGCGGGTCTTCGTGCTCTGTACTTCCACCATTGCCGGCCAGCTCATTAAGCTTTGCCAGCATTTCTTTATCACAATATGGGGTGTTACCCTCATCATTGCAGCGCGTTATAAACGGCACCGCAACAGTTACATATTCATAGATCAACCCTGCAATGTTTATTTCAAACTCCTGCTTTTTAAGGGTTATTATCTCTTCGTCCTCGTCAATGTCTTCGTCAGCAAATTTAGCTATCTGCTGCTCGCGGATCTCTACCTGCTGCGGGTATTGCGACAAGCACTTGTCACAAGTAAGGCCAATGCTGCCTTTGATGTAAAAATCAAGTATCAGCATGGTTTCCTGTTTGTCCAGTTCTACGTGGCAAATCAGGTCGGCTTTTTTAACCAGCGAGTATTCAAACTCTGCAAAGAACGCGTCTGTTATCTCAAAATCAAACTCATGCTTACCAAGTTTTAACCCGGTAAATGGAATTAAGTATGTCTTTAACGATTTCAACGAGCGATAATTAGCCCGCAAATGTAGGGAAATTTATAGAATTGGTAAAGTGTTTTTTTGGAATTGTTTGAGGAGACACAACCAAGAATATAGAGCCAGGAAACAAGACACGGCTTAACATTATTGACCGCCTGATAAACGATCTCTTGTAACCCGCTCTTTCGGAAAGAAACGCTAAGCAAATTTTCTATCGTTCTTAAGCATAAGTGATCTCTCCCCCAACCCCTCCCCGAGGGAGAGGGGCTTTTGAAAGCCCTTGTTGGTGTTGTCACCAAGAAGCCGAAATTGAAACCTTGAAATATCAAGTGACCTCTCCCCAAACCCCTCTCCGAAGGAGAGGGGTTTTTGAAGCCCTTGTTGGTGTTGTCGCCAACAAGCCGAAATTGAAACCTTGAAGTATCAAGTGACCTCTCTGCAAACCCCTCTCCGAAGGAGAGGGGCTTCTCTAATCAAAACGCTTTCTTTGTTTCAGTTATATGCGCTAAATGATGCCTGCTGTGCCACGAGTATAGCGCGAGATTACGTTTAAGCGAGATCTCTCTCTGCTGCTCGGGGTGAAAAAAGGTTCGGTTCCATTCGTCTTCGCTCATGGACTCAAAAAGCGCGGTCATATGTTGATGGATCCCCTCCAACGATTTTAATGACGATTCCACAGGCAGTTGGTAGTCGCGCAGTAGCGCCCAGTCGGCCTCGTGGTAAGTTTTTATAACCGGGTTATCTTCTGTCAGTGCCCATTTAAAGCGGATAAGCGAATTCATGTGGCTGTCTGCCAGATGGTGCACCACTTGTTTGATTGTCCACCCGCCGGGGCGGTAGGGTGTGTTCAATTGATCCTCGGTTAGGCTAATAACCGCATTGCGCACTTTCCCGGGCAAGGTTTTAATGTCGTCTATCCAGCGGCGTATCTCTTCATCCGTAAAACTTACGGGGGCAGAAAATTTTCCTATCGGGTACCTTAATATTTCGTCAGACATGGTTCAGTTGTAATTAGCGGTCGGATAATTTGTGATATACTTGTGTGGGCTGTAAGATTTGCCCCAAATTAACGTTTTTGAATTTTCTTTTAACCTTCTGATGATAAAAAAAGGGCTGTTGGTATTATTGATGCTTGTGTCTGCGCTATCATATGCAGAGACCATTCATACCGACGTGCTGGTGATCGGTGGTACGGAAAGCGGAACAGCAGCGGCTATCCAATCGGCGCGCAGCAAGTTAAAAACGCTTTTAATAGAACCTCAATCGCTGTTGGGCGGACAGATCATTATAGGGAAAGGTGTTATAACCGGCAACAAAGATCTCCCGTCGGGGATCTGGGGTGAATTCCGTAAACATGTCATCCAATATTACCGCCACAATAAAAATTACGGACCAGCGCCGGATTCGTCTCTGAGATTTGAACCTTATACAGGCGGAGCCTTCTTGAAAAAAATGGCGGATACTGTAAAGAACCTCACCATAAAGTTCAACACCAGCTATACCTCTATCAGGCAAGATGGCACCGGCTGGGAGGTAAATTTAAAGCAGGGCGAAGAAAAGATCATAGTTAAAGCGCGGGTGCTGGTTGATGCAACAACGACATCAGCAGCAGCGAAAGATGTATTGAAAAGTACCCCACTTGAGGGTCTCGAAAAGTTGACTGTTACAGACGTAGAAAGTCCGTACGATCAAAAGCTAAATCTTTATCGAACAGCTATTGCCATTTGCGATGTACAGAATGGTACGCCGTTTAGTATACCGCTGGGCGCGCTGGTAGTTAAGAATGCAGACAATCTGATTGTTACCGGAAATGGCGTATCGGTTGATGACACCTTAAAACAGGTGTTGCAAAACCCTGCTGTGCAATTGTGTATTGGTCAGGGGGCGGGGACTATTGCCGCTTATTGCGCGTTCTTTAAAACCACAACAAAAAATTTCACGGTAAAATCTGTACGGGCTATACAGGGTGAACTGCTGGATTTCAAGGGCTATTTGCTCCCTTTCAGCGATTTCCCGGCGTCAGACCCAAATATTCGCGCGATACAACAGATTGGCGCAACCGGACTAATAAAAGGTGTTTTGGGGATTGATAGGCGTTTTAAAGAAAAGAAAATGCTTTTTATGCCCGATACGCTGGTGCGCACGGCGGAGATCCAACCTGTTTTAACAGATATGTATACACGAGCATTTTTATGGTTTAACAAGAACACGCCCGGCACTTATTTTACGACTGCAGATTTGCTTTCTTTTATAAGCGAGATCAGCCTACGCGATCCTAAAACCTTCCGGATGGACATGGAAAAGCAATGGCAAACGGTTTACAAATTCAAAAACACATTTGATCTGCAAAAGCCGGTTAATCGTCGTGAGTTTGCCGTGCTGGCCAATAAATTTCTAAATCCTTTTGCCCGATATGTAGATATTACCGGCAAACTGATTAACTAGCAGCGCCCTCAACAGGTTTATTCAACTTGTTCTGTAGTTCGGGGTTTTGTGGCGGCAGCACATCTACATGCTGCTCAACCTCTGTCTGTTTAATATGTACCGCGTATTCTGCCGGCTCAATGTGGCTGCCATTAGCCTCAGCATAAACTTGTGTAAACTCGGCACCTATATACAATATAGCTGCGGTATAATAGATCCACAGCAAAATAACGATGATAGAACCTGCCGCACCGTAAGTTGATGTCTTTGCCGAATATTCTATATAAAGCCCGATCACGTACTTACCCAGCATAAACAGCAACGCGGTAAAGAACGCGCCCGAACGTACATCGCTCCACTTGATCTTCACATCGGGTAATACCTTGAATATGATCCCGAATAATGTCGAGATCACAATAAAGCCAATAGCCAGGTTTATGCCGTTTACCACCCAAATGGTTAACCCCGGCAAAAAATGCTGAAGCCGGTTGCTCAACGCAAGTATAAGTAAATTGACAGCCATGGTAACCAGGAATAAAAAGCCCAGGCTTATGATCAGTGAAAAAGAGATAAACCTGTTTTGGATAAGCTTGAGCCAGCTTTTCTTAGGCTTCGCCTTTACACGCCAGATGGTATTTAGAGAATCCTGTATTTCAATAAAAATACTGCTGGCACCCATCATCAGGGTCACTACACCTATGGCAATTGCAGTACCCGTTTTCCCAGACAGTTCGAGGTTTTTAAGCATGTCTTGTATCTGCGCGGCGGCATCGGCGCCAACATATCCTTTTATCTGCGGATAGAGGGAATTGGTAATGGCGTCCTGGCCCAGAAATAAGCCGGCAAGAGAAATTACCAATATTAAAAGCGGCGCTAACGAGAACACGGTATAATATGCCAGAGAGGCGCTAAACTTTAGGCCATTATCGTCAGAAAAGCCCATGAACGTGGCTTTTAAAATGCACCACCAGCGGTTAAGATATTCTTTGGTAAAGATCTTTTTCATAAAGCTAAAGGGTCTGCTTTTTTTAGTATGCTAAACTATAAAGCAATTTTAGCCGCAAAAGTTTAGTTAAACTTTTGTTAAGAGCGTCATACCATTGAATGGCAATAGATGAGGCGTGTTACTTTCCTTTTAACACCTCTATAATTTGATCTGTACTATCAACCTGGCCAATGCGCGGGAATATGTATTTGATAGAGCGCTCCTGCGCTTCGGCAATCATGTCGGTCATGGCATCCTGCGCAAAAGCTATATTATAACCAAATTCAAAAGCCGAACGCGCTGTACCTTCTACGCCAATGCTGGTAGAAACACCTGCCAAAACGATTCCTGTAACGCCAATAGCCTGCAGTTGTTCATGCAGCCCGGTTTCAAAAAAAACGTTCCATGTTTGTTTAGTGATGAAAATATCATCAGGTTGCGTTTTAATTTCAGGTGCTATTTCCAGCCACTCGGCATCGAATTCGCGTGGCGGCTGATTTGCATCCTTACGTGTAGCGGGCCGTTTATTTAAGGATGGGTTGACGTTGACCACAACTATCGGCAAATTCTTTGCCCTGAACGCGGCCACTAACTTAGCGGCGTTGGCCAAAACGTCCTCAATAGGGTTTGCCAGTGGAAATTGAATAATTCCCTTTTGCAGGTCTACAAGCACCAATGCGGTACGTTTATCTAATTGAGTTATCATAGGTATTTATTTGTTACGCAGAATGTTCCATCATTACGGATGGCTGTTTGTCTAATGTTGGCGCTGTTTGGGCACTTTTCATCTTTACCGATTGTAAATGCCATAAATGCAAACCACCTATAAGCATGGCCACTGTACCCTGAACCAATATTGTGGTTTCCGCGCCGAAACGTTGCGATAAAGCGCCTACAATGAGTCCGCCAATTGGCTGCATACCGAAGAAAGCCATGGCATACAAACTGATAACACGCCCGCGCATGTCGGCAGACACTGTGGTTTGGACAAGTGTATTGGTTATTGTTACCTGCGACATCATACCAAAGGCACTAATGGTAATAAAAATAAGTGCCAGCCAGTAAGTCTTCTCAAACGCGAACAATGACAGGCCAATGCCGAACACAAAAGTATTGATAGTCAGAATCTTGTTCAGATCTGTGCCTGGCTTAAGCGAAGCTAAAAATATCGCCCCGCAAAAAGCACCCAGGCCAATGGCGCTGTCGATAACACCGAAGGTTGAGGCAGTGCCATGAAATATGTCTTTAGCATAAACAGGTATCAAAGTATTATAAGGCAATACCAATAAACTCATCAAGGCCAGCATCAAAATCACAAAGCCGATGGTAGGCGTATTTTTTACATACAGAAATCCTTCTTTAAGCTCCCCTAAAACGTTTTTTGTGTGGGGTTTTGCAACGTAAGCAGGCAGCCGCATCAACAATAACGAACCTATCACCGCCACAAAACTCAGCGCGTTAAGCCCAAAGCAAACGTCATCGCCTAATTTCTCAATCGCGATACCTGCAATAGCCGGACCGATAAGCCGGGATAGGTTTACCATCGACGAATTGAGCGCCAGGGCATTAGGCAGGTCTTTTTTATCGTCGACCATATCATACACAAGCGCTTGCCTTGCCGGAACATCAAAGGCATTAATGATGCCTAGTATGGCGCTTAGCGCTACCACTTCCCAGATATTAAAATGATTGAAGAAGATGAGCATAGCCAATGCAATGGCTTGTATCATAGATGACACCTGCGTTGTAAGCAATACCTTAAAGCGGTTGTACCTGTCTGATACTACGCCGCCAATCGAAGACAGCACGAAAGTGGGGAACAAGCTGGCAAACAGCGTAACCCCAAGCATAAATTTTGAATGTGTTAAAGAATATACTACCCAACTCACGGCGGTCTTCTGCATCCAGGTGCCTATCAGCGAAACCGACTGGCCTAAGAAAAACAACCTGTAGTTGCGGCTTTTGAAAGCGTTAAATGTATTTATTTGCATTATTATTATTCAAAGTTTACAACACGGCTTAAAGGCCCAACGGCCTTGATAAGCACTTCTAATTCTGTATCTGTACAAGTTTCCTGTAGAGCCTTGGCTAGCCATTCGTCTCGTTCGTGGCGGGTTTTGTATAATAGTTCCAGTCCAGCGGCAGACATCGTGATCAGCACTTTGCGTTTATCCGTTTCTGATGGTGTGCGAATGATAAGATCCAGCTCGGTAAGATGATTCAATATCTGCGACATGGATTGTGTGGTGATCTTCTCAATTACAGCCAGTTCGCTTGGCAATAGTTGTTTATGCTCGTCAAGCAATTTCAGAACAGACCGTTCTGTTAACGACAGACTGCCAATAGCACCGGACTTGCTCCTCAATTTTTTTACCAGTCTTGTTATTAATGTTCTTAGCTCAGACGCCAGATGCATTGTGTCCCTATCAATCATATTATCAGTTAAACTTATAAGTTTACCTTACAAATATAAGCTGATACTTGTTTTCTGTGAAGGGAATTTTGCTAAATGAACTTATTCTGTGATTGAGATTACAATTGGCTGAAAGGGATATCCAGCAATTTGTATTGCTGCCAGCCAATAAAGTCGAAGTGCCACCACTCGGTAGGCAATATCTGGAAACCGTGCGAGGTCATTTCATCCTGCAACAATTGGCGGTTCTTTTTAGCCGTCGCACTCACCGGTTCAAATTTGGCAGCCGCCGCTTTAGTGAAACTATCATAGCCGGTTGGCATTTCAATTTCCTTGCCGGTTTTCAAGTCCACAATTGTAAGGTCGATTGCACAGCCGCGGTTATGTTTTGAGCCATGCGCGGGGTTTGCAACAAAGCTGGTATCGCGCGTCATATTGTAGAACTTAACGGTGATATTATAGGGCCGGTAACCATCAAAGATCTTCAATCCTAAGCCCTGTTTCTCCAGGTCGTGCTGAATTGCCAGCAAAGCGTGATACACCGGCAAACGCGCAAACGCCCTTGCCTGGGGATACATAACCGCATGCATAAAGTTGTTGGTGGTGGCATAACGCACATCAAGCAGGATGCCTGTCTTAGCCGGAATAATTTCAACCAATTGGTTATTGGAATTTTCTTTTACCTGCTCTTTGTACTGTGCAAACTTCACCACATGCAAGCTATCGCTATAGTCGAAGCTTTGGCCTTTAACTGTTAAAGCTGTAAGAACAACGATAAAAGAAAGAAGATACTTCATTTGCATGTTACCGGTTTGACACGATCATCAGATCAAGATCTTTGCTTTGCATATTGAAGCGCTCGCCAAGTGATTTATTGGTGAGCTGCCCCTGATAGATGTAAACTGCATTACGGACGCCATTCTTCTGCCATATCACGTTTTTTAAACCTCCGTGCTCGCCAATGTCAAGAAGGATTGGTGTAAAAATATTGGTCAAGGCGTATGTAGCGGTCCGCGCCACGCGCGACGCGATGTTGGGTACACAGTAATGGATCACATCATACTTTCTAAACACCGGCTGTGTATGATTAGTTACTTCCGATGTTTCAAAGCAGCCTCCCTGGTCAATACTTACATCAATTACCACAGAATTTGGCTTCATACGGCTCACCGTAGTTTCTGAAATTATACACGGACTGCGGCCATCTTCGGCGCGCATAGCGCCAATTGCAACGTCGCAGGTGGTAATAGCCTTTTCTAAAACTATGGGCTGTACCACAGATGTAAATACACGTGTGCCGATATTATTCTGCAGCCTGCGTAGTTTATAAATAGATGGGTCAAAGACCTTAACTTCTGCACCTAATGAGATCGCTGTGCGCGCCGCATATTCACCTACCGTTCCTGCACCTAAAATTACTATCTCAGTTGGCGGTACACCTGTAATGCCTCCAAGCATAAGGCCTTTGCCGTCAAAAACATTACTTAAATATTCAGCAGCGATAAGGATAGATGTTGCTCCCACTATTTCGCTCATGGCGCGGATCACCGTTAATGAGCCGCCTTCATCTTGTAAATGCTCAAACGATAAAGCTGTTATCTTCTTTTTGAGCATAGCTTGCAGGCAATCTGCCTTAAGCGTGGACAGTTGCAAAGTAGAGATCAGGATCTGCCCAGCCTTCATCAGCTCCACCTCTTTAAGCATTGGTGGGGCAATTTTTATGATGATGTCGCTTTGCTCATAAACTTGTTTGGCGTCGTAGACGATCTGCGCGCCTTGCTCTGCGTAATCCTTGTCAGAAAAATTAGCAGCCTGGCCGGCGTTGCTCTCAAGCATAAGCTGGTGGCCGTTATTTATCAGCAAGGCGACTGATAGCGGGGTTAACGCGATACGATTTTCCTGAAATGATATTTCTTTGGGGATACCAATAAACAGCTGATTCTTCTTCGTCTTTACCTCAAGCATAGATTCCTGGGGCTGCATCATTGCCTGCTTGGCCACATCAGAAAATCCGCTGTACAAACCTGTACTCATTCTCGTTAATCCTTAGGGAGATGAAGATACTTATTTTAAATATGCTGAACAATAATTTCGCGCGATGATTGCCCGGTAGCAGATATCCTCACTTTTACATAATGCTGCGGCAACAAACCATTGATCTTCTCTGGCCACTCCACCAGACACCACGCGTCTGAATAAAAATATTCTTCATAGCCCATATCCAGGGCCTCATTTTGATTTTTTAAGCGATAGAAATCAAAGTGATAAATATCGCTCTCTTTGCCACGATACTGATTTACGATAGAGAACGTAGGGCTGCTTACATCTTCTTTTACGCCCAAAACCTTACACAACCGAGTAATAAGTGTTGTTTTGCCCGCGCCCATTTCGCCATAGAATAACAGGATGCGCGCACTACCTGCGAAAGCAACGATCTCTTGCGCGGCGGAGGGCAAGTCTGTTAGGGAATTTAGCGTAAGTCTAAGAGAGGCCTGGTTCATGGTATACAAAATCTAACCCATCTATCCCAAAGAAACCTTTGTCCGAAGATATAAGTGGATATTTAAGATAAATAGCCGTAGCGGCTATTATAGCGTCGGCAAGCTTTATTTTCTTTTTAGACCTAATGTCGATAACAATATCTCTAATTGCTGGCAAATATTCGATTACTCGGTACTCCGCAATAACATTTTTCGCCTTTAAAAGATCTTCTCCATTTGCCCCTGATAAAACCTCTAATTCAGAAATGAAAGAAAAAGCGCATTCATACTTTCTGAAAAATTTCTGGACGCCAACTTTGCCTATTAAAAAATAAATAAGAATATTGCTGTCAATTATGGCACTATTCCCATTCATCTCGCCATTGCCTTTGTAATTTCAGCGGATCGATATCAAGCTTGACTGAACCAAAATATTTCATCACACGTTTAAAACGTTCTTCATTTTTCTTATCAATTTGTTTATCGATCTGACTAAGTTTGTTGTCCACCTCTTCTGGCGTATCCGATTGTAATATCTCTACCGTCATACTCAAATATACAAATTATTTAGAGCTGTACGTGGCGATAGGGATGATCATCTCTTCCAATGAAATACCGCCATGCTGGAACGATTCATTATAGAAATTCACAAACTGGTTGTAGTTATTAGGGTAAACAAAATAGCTGTCGCTTTTTGCGAAAACAAAACTGCTGCTCACATGCAATTTAGGCAGCATGGCATCGTGCGGATTGCGGATGTGCAATACTTCCTTAGCGTTAAAATTTAAGTTCTTGCCCTGCTTGTAACGCAGGTTTGTATTAGTGTTGCGGTCGCCGATAACTTTACTTGGGTTCTTAACGCGGATGGTACCGTGATCTGTTGTGATGACAACCTTAACTTGTTTGGTCGACAGGAACTTTAACAAATCGAACAAAGGCGAGTGTTCAAACCAAGATAGTGTTAAGGAACGGTACGCAGCATCATCGCTGGCCAGCTCGCGTATCATTTGCATATCAGTACGCGCATGCGACAGCATATCCACAAAGTTGTACACCACCACATTCAGCTCATTATTCATGAGATTATTGACCGACTCGTTGAGCGACCTTCCCTCATCGATGTTTAATATCTTGTGATAGCTGAATTTGCAGTCTTTACGAATATTACGTTTGATATTGTCGGCCAGGAAATCTACTTCGAAAAGGTTCTTGCCTCCCTCATCTTCGTCATTTTGCCATTTATCCGGAAATCTCTTTTCCATCTCTAAAGGCCATAAACCCGAGAAGATAGAATTACGCGCATATTGAGTCGCAGTAGGCAGAATGCTGTAATAGGTATCTTCTTCCTCCAGCCGGAAGTACTCGCTGATGATAGGGTGAATGATCCTATACTGATCATACCGAAGGTTATCGATCAGGATAAAGAAAACCGGATTCGATTCGATCTTTTGGAATACCTTTTTCTTTAATATCTGGTGAGATAGCGTTGGTCCGTCGTCCGGATTTTTAACCCAGTCTAAGTAATTCTTTTCTATAAACTTAGAGAACTGTACGTTAGCCTCAGCTTTTTGCAAGGTAAGTATCTCGTGCATACCTGCATCTTCCAGTTGCTCGAGCTCAAGTTCCCAATAGATCAGTTTTTTGTAAACATCAACCCACTCCTGGTAGCTCAGGTTATCGTTAAGGGTCATGCCCAGCGTACGAAAGTCTTGCTGATAAGCCATGGTGGTTTTACCTGCAACCAGTTTTTTGTTCTCTACCAGTTTTTTAATGGTCAGCAACACCTGCTTAGGGTTGACAGGTTTTATAAGGTAGTCGTCTATCTTAGAACCAATGGCATCTTCCATCATCGGTTCTTCTTCGTTTTTGGTGATCAATACAACAGGGACGTCATTATTGATAGACTTAATTTCTGATAGTGTTTCCAGACCGGTTAGGCCTGGCATGTTTTCGTCAAGAAATACCAGGTCAAAGTAACCGCCTTTAAAAGCCTCCACCGCATCGCGGCCGTTGGTCACAGTAGTTACCTTATAACCTTTTTCATTCAATAATAATATATGGGGCTTTAAAAGGTCGATCTCGTCATCGGCCCATAAAATAGTCGTATCCTGCATTTGTATCGTTTTAGTTGGGTTATAACTTTTAAGCGTAATAATTGTTGCAAATTACTGCAAGTATTAACATTTATTAACACACGTCTTACTATGTATGTACTGATTTAGTAAATGCAGTAATTACCTTTGTGCCAACAAATAAAACTTTTGAATAAGAAGAAGATCATCAATGACCCTGTCTATGGGTTCATCAGCATAAAAACAGATCTGGTATTTGATCTGATATCTCACCCATACTTTCAGCGGCTGCGTTATATCAAACAATTGGGCATGACACACCTGGTTTACCCCGGCGCGCTGCATACCCGCTTTCACCATGCTTTGGGTGCCATGCACTTAATGAGTACGGCGCTGCAAACATTGTGCGACAAAGGCCACGACATTACTCCCGACGAGCAGGAAGCTGCCACCATTGCTATTTTACTGCACGACATTGGCCACGGACCGTTTTCGCACGCCCTTGAACGCAACCTGGTGAGCGGCATAAGCCACGAAGACATTTCCATTATGCTGATGGAAAAGCTGAATGAAACTTTTGACGGGAGGCTATCTATGGCCATTGCTATATTTAATGGCACGTACAAAAAGGGATTTCTGCATCAAATGGTGTCCAGCCAGTTAGATATGGACAGGCTGGATTATCTTAACCGCGACAGTTTCTTTACCGGGGTATCTGAAGGCATCATTAGTTTTGACCGTATTATCAAGATGCTCAATGTGGTGGATGATTATTTAGTGGTTGAAAAGAAGGGCATTTACTCTATCGAAAAATTTATCATTGCCCGCCGGCTGATGTACTGGCAAGTTTACCTGCATAAAACGGTAGTGGCAGCAGAGCAAATGCTGGGTAAGATACTTACCCGCGCTAAGTATTTAAGCCATCAAGGCGTCGAGCTTTTTGCAACCCCGGCTTTGGGTCATTTTCTTAGAAATGCATTTACAAAAGAGTCTTTCACTGCCGATGCGCCGAATTTGGAAACTTTTACCTGTTTGGACGATAATGATATTATGGCATCGATAAAGGTTTGGGTAAACCATAGCGACAAGGTGCTGCGCATACTTTGCAGCCACTTTATGAAACGCGACCTCTATCAGGCCGACATCACAAACAAAAAACCAAATAAAATATTAGAAAGCGAATTATTGAAAACCGCCGGGCAGAAATATGGCATTACCGCAGATGAAGCAAAATACTTTGTTTTTACAGAGTCGCTCACAAATCACGCGTACAAACCAGAAGACGGCCGCATTTTAATACAGATGAACAACGGGCAAACTAAAGACATAGCAGAGGCCAGCGACAATTTCAATCTACAGGCATTGGCTAAGCCTGTAGAAAAGTTTATCTTGTGCTATACCAAAGACTTACAATAACCGTATTTATGGTAACGTCAACTATTTGTTGCTTTAATATTAACGATTAAATTTGCCCATGCAATTTACTGCACATCAGATTAGCTTATTGTTAGGCGGAACCGTTGAGGGCAATCCCGATGCAACAGTAAATCAACTGGCTAAAATAGAGGAAGCCCAAAATGGGTCGCTTTCCTTCTTAGCAAATCCCAAGTACGAGCAGTTTCTGTATACCACAAACGCGTCTGTTGTTATCGTTAACAAAGACCTGGTTTTAACCGGCGAAGTAAGTGCTACTTTAGTGCGGGTAGACAATGCGTACACTGCATTTTCTGTAGTGCTTGAGCAATACAATACTTTAAAGCTTAATAAAAGCGGTATAGAGCAGCCGAGCTTTATCCACCCTGATGCGCAAATAGGTGACAATGTTTACATTGGCGCTTTTAGTTATATAGGCCCCGGCGCTAAAGTTGGCAACAACAGTAAAATATACCCGAATAGCTATCTGGCAGATAATGTAACCATCGGTGATAATTGTACACTTTTCCCCGGCGTAAAGGTCTATTTTGACTGTGTGATAGGCAACAACGTGATCATACATTCGAACACCATCATTGGCAGCGATGGCTTTGGTTTTGCACCCACAGAAGACGGCAGTTACAAAAAGGTAAGCCAGATAGGCAACGTTGTAATAGAAGATAACGTAGAAATTGGCGCCAATACAACAATAGACCGCGCCACCATGGGATCTACAATTATCAGAAAAGGTGTTAAACTGGATAACCTTATCCAGATAGCCCATAATGTAGAGATCGGCGCTAATACAGTTATTGCTGCCCAGAGCGGCATATCCGGCAGTACAAAAGTTGGCGAGCGCGTTGTTATAGGTGGCCAGGTAGGTATGGTAGGCCATATTACGATAGCCAACGGATCGCAATTCCAGGCACAATCCGGCGTAAGCCGAAGCATTACAGAAGAAAACAAAAAATGGGGCGGCACTCCTGCTTTCGCCTTTAATGATCAGCTTAGATCACATATCGCACTTCAGCGGCTACCTAACCTCGAAAAAAAAGTGGCCGAACTTGAAAAATTAATTGCAGAGCTGCGTAACGTCAGCATATGATTATATAGATTTAATGCAGTCTCCCCTACAACAACTCATGAACGTGAAACAAAGAACTATTAAGGCACCGGTGTCGGTGTCGGGTACAGGTTTACATACCGGCGAACACGCCACAATGACCTTTAACCCCGCGCCGGAGAACCATGGCTATAAATTCCGCAGGGTTGACCTGCCGGGCAAACCGGTGATTGACGCTGATGTGGACAACGTTACCGATACATCACGCGGAACAACCATTACCCAAAATGGCGCGAGCGTAAGTACTGTTGAGCATGTTCTGGCTGCCCTGGTAGGTATGGAGGTTGACAATGTGCTGATAGACCTTGATGGCCCCGAAACACCTATTATGGATGGCAGCTCTATGCCGTTTATACAAGCGATAGAAGGTGCCGGCTTTGTAGACCAGGACGCGGACCGCGAATACTACCACATACCTTATAATATCCATTACTCTGAGCCCGACCGTAAGGTAGATATGGTGGCCATGCCGCTTGACGATTATCGCTTTACCTGTATGGTAGATTATAATTCGCCGGTATTGGGCAGCCAGCACGCGAGTATTTCTACTATATCAGAGTTCGAAAAAGAGATAGCATCGTGCCGTACGTTTTGTTTCTTGCATGAACTGGAGATGCTGATACAGCACGACCTGATAAAAGGTGGCGATATAAACAACGCCATCGTTGTTGTTGACAAACCGATTGACAGTGAGGAACTGGCCAAACTGGCAAAAGTATTTAACCGTAAAGAGATTAATGTTGCCCCGCAGGGCATTTTAAACAATATTGAGCTTAGGCACCAGAACGAGCCCGCGCGCCACAAACTGCTTGACATGATTGGCGACTTAGCCCTCGTTGGTGTGCCTATCCGCGGGCATATCATGGCTGCCCGCCCCGGTCATGCGGCAAACGTTGCGTTTGCTAAGCGTATAAAAGCACTGATCAAAAAAGAGCGCAGCCGCAAACATGTTAAGGTTTATGACCCTAACATGAAACCAGTGTATGACACGGTGCAAATCATGAACATTTTGCCACACAGGCCGCCAATGTTGTTGGTAGACAAGATCTTGGAGCTTACAAAAACGCATGTGGTGGGTTTAAAGTCTGTTACCATGAATGAGCCGTTTTTCGTTGGCCACTTCCCTGGCGCGCCCGTAATGCCGGGTGTATTACAGATAGAAGCGATGGCGCAAACAGGTGGTATCCTGGTGTTAAATACCGTTCCCGACCCCGAGAATTATCTGACGCTGTTCTTAAAAATTGAAAATGCCCGTTTTAAAGATAAAGTGTTGCCGGGTGACACCCTCATTTTCCGGTGCGATTTGCAGGCGCCGATACGCCGTGGCATTGCACAAATGAAGGGCATTGGCATGGTTGGCGACCGTGTTGTGGTTGAAGCCGAATTGATGGCACAGATCGTTAAATACAAAGAATCATGATCCAACCTTTAGCATACATACATCCGCAGGCAAAAATTGCCAACAACGTAACTATTGATCCGTTTGTGACGATCCATAACGACGTTGAAATTGGCGAGGGTACCTGGATTGGTTCTAACGCCACGATTATGGAAGGTGCGCGTATCGGCAAAAACTGCCGTATATTCCCGGGAGCGGTAATATCTGGCATTCCGCAGGATCTAAAATTTAAAGGCGAAAAAACACAGGTAGTTATTGGTGATAATACCACCATCCGCGAATGCGTAACCATAAACCGTGGCACCAGCGACCATTGGCGTACAGAGATAGGCAGCAACTGCCTGCTAATGGCTTATTGCCATGTTGCGCACGATTGTGTGGTAGGTAATAATTGTATATTCTCTAACAATACAACGCTGGCCGGTCACATTACCATTGGCGACAATGTAGTATTGGCGGGCATGGTAGCTATACACCAGTTTTGTAAAGTTGGCTCACACTCTTTTGTTACCGGTGGTTCACTGGTGCGTAAAGACGTGCCTCCATATATTAAAGCAGCACGTGAGCCACTTTCTTACGCGGGCATTAACTCTGTAGGCTTGCGCCGCAGGGGTTTCACCGAAGAGAAGATCAACGAGATACAAGATATTTACCGCACGCTGTTTGTAAAGAACAACAACGTGAGTAAGGCAATGGAAATTATCGAGGCAGATTTCAGGCCTACTGAAGAACGCGACGAGATCCTGAATTTCATCAACAGCTCGCAGCGCGGTATCATGAAAGGATTCGGAAATTCTTAAATAGTTCATAGATGATGGATCATGGTTCATAGCCTTATCATCCTGTTATTGATTTTTGTAGCATCCAAACAAGTTGCTATCACTATGAACCATGAACTATGAACCATGAACTTCTATCCATTTCCCTTGACAACACCGGCCGGCGCTTTAACCGCGACTGGATATTCCGCGGGGTAGAATACACGTTCAATTCGGGGAGCTGTTACGCCATACTCGGGCCAAATGGCTCGGGCAAGTCCACCTTGCTGCAGGTGATCAATGGCAGTCTTGGGGCTTCGGCGGGGAAAGTGAGTTATTCGCTCAACAACTTGATCATCCCACAGGAAAATATTTTTCAGCACCTAAGTATCGCGGCGCCATACCTCGAACTCATCGAAGAATTTACGCTTAGCGAGATGGTCGATTTCCATTTCAAATTTAAACCTTACCTGCCCGGCATAGATAAAAATATCCTGATAGACTTGCTTAACCTGCCATCTGCAGAACATAAACAGATCAAATATTTCTCTTCGGGCATGAAGCAGCGCCTTAAGCTGATACTCGCCTTTTGTGCAGATACGCCATTGCTTATGCTCGACGAGCCGTGTTCAAACCTGGATAGTCAAGGTGTTGAGTGGTACCGCAGCCTTGTAGAGCGTTTCTTGGCTAACAGGCTAACCATCATAGGGTCTAACCAGCCTTATGAATATGATTTCTGCAATTATAATTTGTATATTACCGATTACAAAAAATAAGAGATCGCTCCTGTTTTTATTAACCCATACCTCATTAACATGAAAAGAAAATTACTTGCATTATCAATGCTTTGTATTTCCGGCGGCCTGGCATTCGGCCAGCCTAAACTGGTACAAAAAGTTGTAAAAAAAGGAACAGACATTGTTATCCCCTACAGCAAATATGTTTTGCCGAACGGCTTAACTGTCATTTTACATGAAGACCACTCAGACCCATTGGTACACGTGGATGTAACCTACCACGTAGGCTCGGCGCGCGAAGAGATCGGCAAATCGGGCTTCGCGCACTTCTTTGAGCATATGATGTTCGAAGGTTCTGACGATGCACCTAAAGGCACTTTTGATAAGATCATCATTGGCAATGGCGGTACCAATAACGGTTCTACGAACCGCGACCGCACCAATTACTATGAGACCATCCCTAAAAACTTATTGGAAAACGCGCTTTGGCTCGAGGGCGACCGTATGGGTTTCCTTTTAGGACAAGTTACCCAGCAGCGTTTCGAGATCCAGCGCGCGACTGTAAAAAACGAACGCGGCCAGAATTATGACAACCGTGCTTACGGCCTGGTTGGCCAATACACCGCGAAAACTTTATATCCTTACGGCCACCCGTATTCATGGCTGACCATAGGTTACATTGAAGACCTGAACCGCAGCAATGTAGAAGACCTTAAGAAGTTCTTTTTGCGTTGGTATGGCCCAAATAACGCCACGCTAACAATCGGCGGCGACATTGACCCGGCAGCTACCTTGAAAATGGTGCAAAAATATTTCGGTACCATTCCGCGCTGCCCTGTTGTACAGAAAGTAAAGGTACCGGCGGTGAGCCTGCCAACTAACCGGTATGTGTCTTATAACGACAATTACGCGCGCTTACCAATGCTGAGTATAACCTATCCAACCGTTCCGGATTTTACCAAAGATGTTCCGGCACTGGAGTGTTTGGCAGAAGTGTTGGGCCAGGGCAAAAATTCGGTCTTATATCAAACCACGGTTAAAAAGCAACTGGCTTTACAGGCCTCTGCCTTTAGCCAGAACACAGAACTGGCTGGCGAATTCAGCATCCGCATCATCCCTACCCCGGGCAAAAACCTGGCAGATATGCAGGCCCTTTACATGGCGTCGCTGGATTCTTTAGAGAAGCGCGGCATCACCGATGACGATATGAAGAAGTTTAAAGGCGGTGTAGAGTTCGAATTCATCAACAATCTGCAAAGTGTATCGGGCAAGGTGTCGCGTTTGGCAGAATTCCAAACGTTTACCGGCAACCCTAATAAAACTGCCGAACTGCTTAAAGAATACAACACGCTAACCAAACAAGACGTGATGAATGCCTTTCATAAATACATCAAAGGGCATTCCGCGGTTTATGTCAGCGTATTGACCAAGGGCCAGGACAGGGAAAAATTCGCGGCACATACAGATGTGATACCAGCCGCGGATTCTATCGGCTATAAGAAACCGGATTACGGTTATGCCGGCTTGAAATATGTCAAAGCAAAAGACAATTTTAACCGTAAGGTTGCCCCTGCCATAGGAGCAGTGCCTGTTACTAAAGCTCCTGCTTTCTGGCGTAAAGATCTCCCATCGGGGGCTAAGGTGATCGGCGTAACCAACACAGAAGTACCGATGGTAACGCTTACACTCACTTTGCCGGGCGGCAGGTTGTTAGAGCAGAGCGATCTGTCTAAAGTGGGCATATCATCCCTGTTCGCAACTATGATGAATGAAGATACCAAAAACTACACTGCCGAAAAGTTCACTGTCGAGTTGCAGAAGCTGGGCAGCACTATCACGTTATTCAGCGGAGTGGATGGCATCACCTTCTCGGTACAATCGCTTAAGAAAAACTTCGCTCCTACAATGGCGCTGCTGCAAGAGCGCGTGTTGAACCCATTGTTTACAGAAGCAGCTTTTAGCCGCGATAAAAAACAAACCCTGGAAGCATTTAAGCTGCAGAAATCGGCACCGGCTACCATCGCGAACGCGGCTTTTTCCCGTTTAAACTATGGCAAGAACAACGTACTGGGTTATCCAACATCGGGCACAGAAAAAACAGTTTCAAACATCTCGCTGGCAGACCTGCAGAACTATTATAATACCAACATCACGGCAAATGGCGCTAAGGTGGTCATGGTAGGCGATGTAACGGAGCAGCAATTATTAGCCCAACTAAACTTCCTTGACAAGCTGCCTGTAAAAAACATTGCCCCGGCAATGCCTGCCCAGGCTTTGGCAGTAAACAAGACCACCATTTATCTTATAGATGTGCCTAAGGCCGCTCAAACAGAGTTCAGGGTTGGTTCAGGAATTCCGCTTCGTTACGACCCAACCGGCGAGTACTACAAATTATACATGGCCAACTATCCGCTGGGCGCCGATTTTACCAGCCGTGTAAACACATATTTGCGTGAGACTAAGGGCTGGACCTATGGTGCTTCTACCCGTTTAGCAGTTGATAAATATTCGGGCGATTATTACTTCTCGTCGGGCATACGCGCCAATGCTACAGACAGTGCCCTGTACGCTTTAATGAACCAGTACAAAGATTACAGCGAGTTTGGCCCGAACGATAACGAGGTGGCGACGCTTAAAAAGGCAATAAACCAGGGCGATGCCTTGCGTTATGAAACAGGTTTCCAAAAGGCTCGTTTTATCAGCCGCATTCTGGACTACGACTTGCCGGCATCTTATGTCGACAAGCAAAACTATATGACAGCTAACGCGACGAAAGACGAGCTGAAAGCAACTGCTGCCAAATGGGTTATGCCCGGCCAGGTTAACATTTTGCTGGTTGGCGATAAAGCAGCGATACTGCCCGGGCTGCAAAAATTGGGTTACGATATAGTGGAACTGAACGCCGACGGCGACGCCATAGTTCAATAACCGTCGCTTGATTTTTTAACACGAAGTGGCTATGTTTGCGCTCCGATTATAAATGATATGGCTAAGGCATCAGAAATAAAAAATGGTAACATCCTTCGTTTCAACGGCGAGTTGGTACAGGTAGAAGAGTTTATACACCGCACACCGGGCAATCTGCGTGCGTTTTACCAGGCGCGTATGCGTAACGTAAAATCAGGCAAACTGGTTGAGTATCGTTTCCGCACAGATGAAGAGGTAAACATTGCGCGTGTGGAAACCAGCGACTACCAATATCTTTATGATGATGGCAATGACCTGGTGATAATGGATAATGCCACTTACGAGCAATTTAACGTACCGAAATTTCTATTTGGTAACAGCGTTAAATTCTTGAAGGAGGGTGTTAACGTTATTGTTGCTTTTGAAAGCGGCGAGCCCATCATGGCTAAAGCGCCAGCAAGTGCCGAGCTTGAGATCACTTACACAGAACCTGCTGTTAAAGGCGACACTTCTACCAACGCGCTTAAAGCAGCTACGGTAGAAACAGGTGCCGAAATTAAAGTGCCATTGTTTATTAACCTGGGCGACAAAGTTAAGGTGGATACCGCTACCGGTGCTTATGTTGAGCGTGTAAAGAGCTAATGATCTGATCACGTCGTTGCAAAAAGCGCAGCAAGATTGCTTCGCTCCTCACAATGACAAAAACATATAGAGGCCCAAACAGGGCCTCTTTTTATTTAAGGCATGACCAAGGCAGAACTTCGTAAAATATATTCGAATAAGCGCAAAGCGCTTTCTGCCGAAGACTATGCCATTCTTAACCAGCAACTTTTAGCGCAATTTAAAACCGTTGATTTTTCATGCGTTAAATACATTCATATTTTCCTTCCGATAATTTCCCGCAGGGAACCGGATACTTATCTGATCATTAACTACCTTAAAGCAAATCATCCCAACATAACCCTGGTGTATCCGCAATGCAACTTTGCAGGCTGCAGTATGGAAAGCTTTGTTGATGATACCGATCTGCAACTGGCTGAAAACCAGTTCGGGATTACAGAACCTGTGGCGGGTAATATAATCAATCCGGACAATATCGATATGATACTCTTGCCCTTGTTAGCTTTCGACAAACGCGGCTATCGCGTTGGTTATGGCAAAGGGTTTTACGATCGCTTTATTGCCCGCTGCCGTACAGATGTTCAACTCGTAGGTTTGAGTCTGTTTGAGCCGATGGAACATATAGATGATGTAAATGAATATGATAGGCAAATGCACCGGTGCATAATGCCCGACAGGGTTTGGGACGTTTGAGATCATTTGGAACTTTGCCTCAAGATCAAGCTTTAGAATCGCCCCACCCGAACACTCCCCGGAAGCGAGGGCTTTGAAAAGCATGAACAGCCCCCTCTTCTTCAGAGAGGGCGGGGAGAGAGGTCGGCATTCATATAGAACACATCTTTGTGAGGAGTAAACGCCCCCTTTTCTTCGGAGAGGGCGGGGAGAGAGGTCGGGCGGCGAAGAAACCACTCTCAATCGGGATCATTAGGCTGTGCATTTGCGCATAAGATTCCTCACTTCATTCGGAATGACAATCTGAAGGACGTTTTCAGGTTACAATGTTGATAATTAAGGCATCGTTAATGAAACACCAATACACCGGATGCCCGACATTTAATTAAAAAAGCTTTTTTTAAACCTTTGATTTTAAGTAGCGTCAAAAAACTATATTTGAAAAATTTTCGTTAACAAATTATTATGACACTGTTAAGAATTTATTGGGATTACCGTTTCGCTAAAATGGGTACCCTGCAGGGTAAAGTTTGCAAGGCAAAAGTTTACTAATACCTAAACAGAGAAGAAATTTGTCGTCAACCGGCGACGTAAAAAGGGAACACCGAAGAGGTAGTTCCCTTTTATAGTATTGCAAATAATCAAACTAAGTTAATTTTGTATTGAGATTTATTCAATTGCCTTGTTAGGTGCCATTTAAATCTTCAGTTGACAGTGCCCAAATCAAACAAATAACCCACCCTACGCCTGTAGCGCCAAAAAACAAATTGCAAAAGAATACACTTCAAAAATTTTTGTGTTTGCGAGTAAGCACTGCGGGCATGAAATAAAAAGCTCCGATATTATTAAAATAAGTAACCCGAGAAAAATTTCGAGGTACATTCTTTACATCTTCACCTTCTTTTCACCCGCGTCAACACCTTTAATGAATTTCATAAGCCCGGTCATATAAGTTTGCTGGTCATCATACATACTCATGTGGCTGCCATTGGGGCAATACAGGTAAGTGCCGTTCTGCACCAGTTGCGCTACCTTTTCCATATGTTTTGGGTCCATGGTATCATACTGCGCGCCGATGCTTAACGTGGGCACAGTGATTTTTGGCAAGTCTGCCATACGGCTCCAGTTGGTCAATTTGCCGGACACGCCAAATTCACTTGGCCCCTGCATGGTTACATACAGGGATTCATTTAATTTGCCCATAGAGCGGTTTATCGGCTCGGGCCATTTGTCCAGCGGTATACGGCAAATATGTTTGGCGTAAAAGTTAGGCATCAATAAAGCCATGTACTCCGGATTTTTAAAATCCTTACGCGCTTCAATGTCCCTTATCCTGGCAAGCACTTTAGGATCAAACTGGGGCGCTAAAACTTCTTCGGCATACTTGCCATAGGCAGGCACATCCATCATCATATTAGAAATAATAAGCCCCTTTAAATGCTGCTGGTATTTTTGCGCGTACTCCATGGCCAGTATACCACCCCACGAATGCCCCAGCAGGTAAAAATTATCTTTATCTAAGTGCAAGGCCTGGCGCACCTGCTCCACCTCTTCAACGTAGCGCGGCAAACTCCACATAGAAGTATCGCGCGGGTTGTCAGAATTACCGCAACCCAATTGGTCATAATAAAGTATCTCGATACCCTCGGCAGGCAAAAAACTTTCCATGCATTCAAAATACTCATGCGTGGCGCCCGGTCCGCCATTAAGCAGCAGCAATTTCATCTTCGGGTTGTTACCAATGCGCTTTGTCCAGATATTGAAGTTTCCTTTGGGTGTACTAATCCTTACCATTTGAACGCCTCCGGTCTTTACTCCGGTCGTAGTGTCTTTAAAATATTCAATGGACGGTTGGCAGCCTGCGTTGCTTGCAGTTGGCTTGCAACTGTAAAACCCTAATGATGCTGATAATAGAATTGCCTTTACTAAACTTGTTCTCATAAAGTTTTGATTGTGAATTGCTTAAAGCTAATAAAATATTTTCTGCCTACGCAGTTTTAAACAACTATCGCATTGCGCCGCTGTCACACCCTGTGACAGTCTGTGACACTTTTTGGGCGAAAAACCGCAAACCTGAAACACTGACACGATCATGCATGATTGATAAACAGCAACTTACACCGCTGACAAAATAGCGTCAGATACGAATAAGTCAGTATTTGTAGAGAAACTGTCACATGTTACACACGTCCGTCAGCCGACGGATCAGCAGATCAGGCATAAAAAAGGGATAACCAAATGGCTATCCCTTTCCAAAAAACTTGTTATTGTCGTTTACGCTATTACGGTAAACTTCAGCATATTGGTTTTGCCCTTGTCTGCAATTGGCACAGAAGCGGTGTTGATCACCACATCGCCAGACTCTACCAGGTTTTCGCGTTTCAATACATTGTTTACATCGGCAATGGTCTGATCTGTGCTTTCATAACCGTCATAATAATAAGCACGAACGCCCCAGATAAGGCTAAGTGTATTCAATAAGCTTTTGCTCGACGTAAAGATATAAGTTGGTGCTTTAGGCCTGTGCGATGATATCTCGAAAGCAGTATAACCGGATGTGGTCATGGTTACTATGCCCACCGCTTCGGTATGCTCTGCCAGGTAAACTGCAGAACCGCAAAGGGCGTCGCTAAGGTAACTTGCAGAAGACGGGTCGTTATTGCTCTCCTTGTTGCTGTAATAAGGATAGCCACGCTCCTCTACATTGTGAACTATCTTGGCCATCGTTTCAATAACAATAACCGGGAAATCACCAACAGAAGTTTCGCCGCTAAGCATCACCGCGTCTGCACCGTCTAAAACGGAGTTGGCTACGTCATTGACTTCGGCGCGGGTTGGGCGCGGGGTAGTGATCATACTCTCCAGCATTTGTGTAGCCACAATAACCGGCTTAGAAGCCGCGCGGCATTTACGGGCTATCATTTTTTGTAGTAATGGTACTTCTTCCAGTGGCATTTCTACACCCAGGTCGCCACGGGCAACCATTACACCGTCTGTAGCGGCAATAATGGCATCGATATTCTCAATAGCTTCAGGCTTTTCTATTTTGGCAATAACACGTGCTGTTTTACCGCGCTGGCTTATAACACGTTTTAACTGTACAATGTCTTCCGCGTTACGCACGAATGAAAGGCCTATCCATTCTACATCGTTAGCCAGGGCCTGCTCCAGGTTTACCAGGTCTTCTTCAGTTAAACTAGGGATAGACACTTTGGTATTTGGCAGATTAACGCCTTTACGAGATGTAAGAATACCGCCATGCAGCACTTCGCAAATAACAGTGTCCCTGCGGTTGGTTTCTACAACGCGTAATTGCAGTTTACCGTCGTCAAGCAAAATGGTCTCGCCCGCATGTACATCCTGCGGAAAGGTTTCGTAGGTTATGTAGATCTGCTCGTCATCGCCAACGCATTCTTTGGTAGTTATCTTGATGGTCTTGCCATTAACTAAATGGATACCGCCATCTTTAACTAAACCTATGCGGATCTTTGGCCCCTGCAAATCGGCAAGGATACCAATATTGAGTTTATATTGTTCGTTGATCTCGCGGATGGTATCTATCACCTTCTGATGATCCTCCGGCTTACCATGCGAAAAGTTAAGCCTGCATACATTAACACCTGCCTTGATCATGGCCAGCAATACATCTTTTTTACCGGATGCAGGGCCCATGGTGGCCACTATTTTAGTTCTGTTATAAGATAATTTCATATGTATAACGGTTATCCGTTTAGATTTTATTAGAATTTAAGGTCGTGGTGTTTTAAATCGCGCTAAAATAAAAGATTTTCACGGGATTTTATTTTTTTCGGGTCAATCTTTACAGCCGCGACTATATCATTTATGCGGTTTAAATTATTTATCAGCTCATCCAGTTCATCATCGTCTATATAGTTCTTTATCATTAAAAAATAATCAACTTCCCGCATTTCGGGTATCAGCAAGCCGTCCGATCCTTTATTGGTAATGAGATAAAAATCAGTCTCGGTGGTTTCCCAGTAATGATGAAAAATGGAGAACAGGCCCGGCTGATTATCCTGCCGCGTATCTACTTCCAGATCGGGCTGCCGAACAAAATTGAAGCTTAATTGCTTATTGATAAAAAAGCACAGACGATAGTCTTTTAGAGACGATGTGATGGCGATCAGGACAAAATCAAGATCGATCTCAAACTTTAAAATTCGCTTGTTCAAACGGGCTTTTTATGAAAAGTAAAACTACGAATTGAAACCGTTGCACTAAAAATTTGTTAATTTTAATGTAAAGATTTTGAATTTGTATTTTGATAGAATTTATCTTTCTTTGCACAGAAAATTTATTAATTAATTAATCACAAAGACCATGTCTGATATCGCTTCAAGAGTAAAAGCTATTATCGTAGAAAAATTGGGTGTTGACGAAAGTGAAGTAACACCTGAAGCTAGTTTCACCAATGACCTTGGTGCTGACTCTTTAGACACCGTGGAATTGATCATGGAGTTTGAAAAAGAATTTAACGTAGCAATTCCTGACGATCAGGCTGAAACAATTGGTACAGTTGGCCAGGCTATCGCTTACCTTGAAAAAAACGTTAAATAAGCTCCGTTAAACACATTTAAATGGAGTTTAAAAGAGTTGTTGTAACCGGGCTTGGCGCACTTACTCCAATTGGTAATTCTGTTCAGGAGTACTGGAACGGGTTGATCAATGGAGTAAGTGGGGCTGCCTTAATTAAGAGTTTTGATACCACCAATTTCAAAACCAAGTTTGCCTGCGAAGTAAAGAACTTTGATGCTGATGCCTTTCTGGGCCGCAAAGACGCACGCAAATTAGATCCCTTTGTGCAGTACGCACTCTATTCTACAGAAGAAGCTGTTAAAGATGCCGGCCTTGATTTTGACAAGCTTGATGTTAACCGCATTGGCGTTATCTGGGGTTCTGGTATAGGTGGTTTAAAAACGTTTTTGGATGAGGTTGTGAACTTTGCCAAAGGCGACGGTAACCCACGCTTTAATCCTTTCTTTATCCCTAAAATGATAGCGGATATAGCTCCCGGCCATATCTCTATAAAATACGGTCTCCGCGGACCAAACTTCACCACCGTTTCTGCATGTGCGTCATCTAATAACTCGCTTATTGACGCATTTACTTACCTGCGTTTAGGTAAGGCTAACATGTTTATTACCGGTGGATCTGAAGCGATCATTAACGAAGCAGGTATAGGCGGTTTTAATGCCATGCATGCACTGTCTACCCGTAATGACGATCCTGCAACAGCATCAAGGCCGTTTGACCTTGACCGCGATGGCTTTGTTGCCGGTGAGGGTGCAGGTACAATCATCCTCGAAGAATTAGAACACGCTAAAGCGCGTGGCGCTAAAATATATGCCGAAATGATGGGCGGTGGTATGAGTGCCGATGCATACCACATGACAGCCCCGCACCCCGAAGGTTTAGGTGCAGCCCTGGTAATGAAAGCTGCCCTCGAAGATGCAGGAATGACCTCGGCTGATATTGATTACGTAAACGTTCACGGCACGTCTACCCCTATCGGCGATCCGCAGGAGGTAAAAGCTATTACCGAAGCATACGGTGAAGATGTTTACCGAGTAAACATCAGCTCAACCAAATCTATGACAGGCCACCTGCTAGGTGCTGCGGGTGCGGTTGAAGCCATTGCTGCTATCCTGGCTGTTAAGAATGATATGATACCGCCTACTATCAACCACTTTACAGACGATCCTGCCTTCGATCCAAAGATCAACTTTACTTTTAACAAAGCGCAGCAACGTGTTGTACGCGCCGCTCAAAGCAACGGCTTCGGTTTCGGAGGTCATAATGCTTCTGTTATCTTTAAAAAATACGAAGATTAATTACGCAGCTGGATGCCTGTAATACGGTTCTATAAGCTCTATCTTTCCCCCGGCAGAAAATACGTTAAAACATTAAGAAACTTACTGGGCTTTGTGCCCGGTAATTTGTCTTTATACCGGCTTGCTTTCCGCCATAAATCTGCAGCGCAAAACGTAAAAAAAGGCGTCAAAAACAGCAACGAACGGCTCGAGTTTTTGGGCGATGCTGTTTTAGGCAGCGTTGTCGCCGAAGTGCTTTTTAAAATGTATCCCTTTAAGGATGAAGGCTTTCTCACCGAGCTTCGTTCTAAGATAGTGAATCGTGCCAATCTTAATCAACTGGGCCGCAAACTCGGGTTCGAGAATTTGGTAGAGTATGATAACCGGATGATCGGCGCAACCCGCCAGGGATCTTTGTTAGGTGACGCTTTTGAAGCCTTGATTGGTGCCGTGTATCTTGATAAAGGTTACGATTTTACGAAAAACTTTCTGATCACCCGCATTATCAAGCCGCATATAGACATTCACACGCTTGAGCTGACTGAAACCAATTTCAAAAGCAAACTTATTGAGTGGTGCCAGCGCCATGGCAAAGATGTCATATTTGAACACATTACTAATAACGAAGGCGAAAGCAATAAACTCTTTACCATCAATGTAAATATAGACGGTGAGACGATGGGCATGGGTAAAGAATTCAGTAAAAAGTACGCTGAAAAGCTTGCTGCAGAAAAAGCCTGCACTGCCTTAGGGATTTGACTTGAAGATATCCACCGGTGGCTGATAGCCTACTTTTTTATACGTTTCGTAGGAGTTTTTGATATAGACGATGATCTGGTAGTCGTTCCATTTCACAATGTCATCATGCTCCGGCGTATAATTCTCCATAAAATGCTGCAGCTCAACCCCTTCTAAACCCGTTGTTTTTGACACCAATTGCGGTGTATAACGCCTCATCACTTCAGCATCTTCCTGCTCGCGCTTGGCATATTTCATAAAACGACGCTCGTTTTTGGCATCGCTGCCAAAAAGTTCATGCATAGCCGTAAGCGGGCTAAATATCGCTCCTAAAACGCTCGGCTTACCGTCGTAATACAAACCCTTACTACGGTACGTGTTCACAACATCATTTAGCTCCTGCTTTTTGGTTTGGCCGGTAATGTTTACCTGGTTAAGTGTGATTGGCGGCGACAGGGTAATGTACAGGGGGCTGTAGCTGGTGATAGTTTGCTTAAATGGTGTGTAGCCCGTTTTCTCAATGATTATAGAATCGCCTATAGCTGCCTGGGTAATAAACTCTCCGTAAAAATTACTTTTGCTGATAACGCCTGTGTTTAGATTGGTTACCTGCGCTTCGGCTATCTTCTCTAACATTCCTTTTTTGAAAATAATGCCGCGCACCGTTTGGCGCTGCTGGCCCAATGCAATAACCGGTATAGCCGCTAAAAACAGCAGCGCGTATTTTAAAATTTTAGTAAGCATACCCAAACAAAGATAACCATATGCTTTGTAGGCAGATGTGAAAAATTGTTAAATGAGCCTCCTGTGGTGTTAAGGTGATAACTTACATATGTTGTATTGAACCACTTTCCCATTCGGTATGTTACAAAAATACATGGCTCAAAAAGATTATCTTTGCGCATGATAAAGTCTATGACGGGGTATGGCATAGCCACCACCGACTCCGGCAGCACAAAATATACTGTAGAAATTAAATCCCTCAACAGTAAATTTCTCGAACTTTCATTGCGCCTGCCCAAAGCTTTTTCTGATAAGGAATTTCAATTACGTACCGATTGTAACAAGCAAATAGAGCGTGGCAAGGTTAACCTGAGCATTACAATTGAACAAGCCGATACACAAACCAGAGCTGCAGGCATCGATACCGTTCTATTACAGCACTACTACAAACAGTTAAAACAAGTTGCAGACGAACTTAACGAGCCAGGCGGAAACCTGCTACAGTTGGCATTAGGCTTACCTGAGGTTGTAAAGTTTGACGAAGAGACTTTATCTGACGAACAATGGAAGTTGACAGAGAAGACCTTTAAGCAGGCAATGGCAAACTTTCAGCAGTTTAGGGATGACGAGGGCCGCGTGCTTGAAAATGAATTGAAAGGGCGTGTTGCATTGATCACCCAGAATTTAGAAAGTGTGGTTTTAGAAGAACCAAAGCGTCTGGCGGTAATTCGCGAACGGTTAGAAAACTTTCTATCCGAAACTGTTGGTGCCGAAAATATTGACAATAACCGCCTTGAACAGGAACTTATCTATTACATAGACAAATTAGATGTTACCGAAGAAAAGGTACGCCTGAAAAGCCATTGCGACTACTTTTTAGAAACCCTGAAGAGCGACGACGCAAATGGTAAAAAACTAGGCTTTATTTCGCAAGAGATTGGCCGTGAAATAAATACGCTGGGTTCTAAAGCAAATGACGCTGCTATCCAAAAACTGGTAGTAGGCATGAAAGAAGAACTTGAAAAGATAAAAGAACAACTGTTAAATGTATTATAGTTATTGGTTACTGTGTTATTAAGTTATTGCCAACTGAACCAAATGATCTTAATAACCTATTAACTAATAACTCAATAACTAAAAATAATGGACGGCAAGCTGGTGATATTTTCTGCCCCATCGGGCGCTGGTAAAACAACCATAGTGCATCACCTGCTATCTAAAATTCCGTCTCTTGAATTTTCGATTTCAGCAACCACACGCGAGCCGCGCGGTGATGAGGTTGCCGGTAAAGATTACTACTTCATCAGCAAAGAAGAGTTTTTGCACCGCATTGCCAAAAAGCAATTCGTCGAATTTGAAGAAGTTTATTCCGGAACATTTTACGGCACTTTGCGCGAAGAGATAGAGCGTATCTGGACAAACGGCAAAGTGGTGATCTTTGATATTGACGTAGAAGGCGGCCTGCACCTGAAACGAAAATATGGTGCCCAGGCGCTTGCTATCTTCGTCCAGCCGCCGTCTCTTGAAGTACTTAAGCAACGTTTGTCAGGCCGTGGCACAGACAGTCCTCAAAAGCTGCAGGAACGCTTTGACAAAGCAGAGAAAGAATTAAACTATGCGCCGCGATTTGATATTATTCTTAAGAATGACGACCTTAAAGTCGCTTGCCGGCAAGCAGAAGAATTGGTTTCCAACTTCTTAACCAGATAGATCAACTTCTTAACATTTTTGTTGTTTTCTTATAAGATTTATAATACATTGCTTTATAAATTATGAGATATGAAAATAGGCCTACTCTTTGGTTCATTTAATCCTATACATATTGGTCATTTAATTATTGCAAATTACATGGCCAATCATACCGAACTGGATAAAGTGTGGCTGGTAGTTTCCCCTCAAAATCCACTAAAAAAGTACGGCGACTTGATTAATACCTATGACCGGTTAGAAATGGCCCGCCTTGCAACCGACCATGCACAAAATATTGAGGTTAACGATATCGAGCTTAAAATGCCTCAGCCCTCATACACCATTGATACGCTAACGGCATTACAGGAAAAGTATCCTCAGCATGAGTTCGCGCTTATTATGGGATCTGACAATTTAGGCACGTTGCACAAATGGAAAAATTACCGGTTGATACTGCGCGACTACCGGATATTTGTTTATCCCCGCCCGGGATATGAAAATGCCGACCTGGCCGCTCACCCATCGGTGACAATTACTATGACCCCGCAGATGGAACTGTCTGCAACATTTATACGCAAATCAATTGCGGAGAAAAAGAATGTGCAATTCTTTGTTCCCGACCCCGTTTTAAAATTTATAGAAAGCAAAAGTTTGTATAAATAGGTTGTATCTTTATTAAACGGAGGTTAGAATGCTCACTAAAGAAAGTGTAAAACAGGTAATAGACCACATGCCCGAAACTTTTTCGGTAGATGATCTTGTAGAGGAAATGATGTTGTTGGACAAGATAAATAGGGCTCGTTTACAAATAGCGAATGGCGAATATTACACAGAAGAAGAGATGAAAAAAGAAATCGATTCTTGGTTTGAAGATTAAGTATTCTAAAGAATCGAAACTCGATTTAAAAGAAATTTCAGATTTTATAAGTAACGGTTCGCGAAAGTATGCACGTATAGAACTTGAGAATATTCATGCTTTTATCGCAAAACTTAAAGACGCGCTTTTAATTGGGAAACCATTTATTGGGTTCCAAGCGAAGAAAGTTCGCACCGCCATTTTCAAAAATTATCTCATTTTCTATGAGATAATTTCCCGGGAAGTTATCCAAATCCTAACCATTCATCACCACGCCCGCTCACTTTCCCGAAACCCTGCACTTGGTGATGAGGAGTAAATAACTTTGCGAAACGTATATTTGCCGCGATGACACCTGCCGAAACGAATAAACGATGGGCCGAACTGCAGCAATTTGTTGCCGCCGAATTCGACAATGATGTCCCGGATATTAAAGTAATGTTGTTCCTGATAGGCGTACAGGAATTAGGTAAAGGCCCAAGAAAATTCAGTAAGCGGCAAAAAGAAGAGCTAATGCATATTGCTACCTGCAAATTGCTGAGTAAAATGGGCTTCTACGAGTTGGAAGCGCTTGATCAGGACGGGTGGCCGCATTGGAAAGCTGTAAAAATTATTCCCAATTATACCTTGCTTGAACAAGAGATGATGATGAAATCGCTGATCATCGATTACTTTGATGAACTACAATTATCCTGATATGAAGAAATTTATACTGCTAAGTTTTTTACTCCTTGCCACAGTAAGCGGGTTTGCCAAAGCGCCCAAAAACCAGTATGTACGTATCAAAACAACATACGGCGAAGTGATCATCAGGCTGTACAATCAGACGCCGAAGCACCGTGATAACTTCGTTAAACTTGCTAAGCAAGGTTTTTATAACGGCACACTTTTTCATAGGGTTATTCAAAATTTTATGATCCAGGGCGGCGACCCTGATTCGAAAACTGCTAAACCCGGTCAGGAATTAGGTAATGGAGATGTTGGTTATACTGTACCTGCCGAATTTAATGACAGCTTGTTTCATAAGCGAGGCGTATTGGCTGCAGCCCGCGACGATAACCCTGCCAAGGCATCAAGCGGCTGCCAGTTTTATATTACAGAAGGTAAAAGGTTTACCGATGGTAAATTAGACACCCTTGAAAATACGCGAATGAAAGGCCGCAAAGTCCCGGCGTGGCAGCGCGAGTGGTATAAGTCGGTAGGCGGCGTGCCCCACCTTGATCAGAATTACACCGTTTACGGCGAAGTAGTTTCTGGTATTGATATGGTAGACCGTATCGCTGCGGTTAAAAAAGACGCTAAGGACCGCCCATTGGAAGATGTGTCGATGACTGTTGAGCTGCTAACCAACAAAGAATGTAGGCAGATGGACAAGCTTTTAAATATCGAATAATGAACATCGAATGCCGAATTATGAAACCAATTTTTTCTACTTCTACATTCGATGTTCATCATTCGATATTCATTATTGCAGCATGAGGATCATCACTTATAACGTAAATGGTATCCGCTCGGCTATTAACAAAAACTGGCTGGCCTGGCTGCAGGCCGCTGATCCGGATGTGATCTGTTTGCAGGAAATTAAGGCCACGCCAGATGTGATGACCGACTTGCATCTAGTGGAGGCGTTGGGCTATGAGCATTATTGGTATCCTGCGGAAAAGAAAGGTTACAGCGGTACGGCCATCTTTACTAAACATACGCCTAAGCATGTTGAGTATGGTTGCGGTATAAGTGATTATGACCGCGAGGGGCGTAATATCAGAGTCGACTTCGATGATCTGTCTGTAATGAGCGTTTACTTTCCGTCAGGATCAAGCGGCGAACACCGGCAAGATTTTAAGTTCCGTTTCTTGAACGAATTTGGGCAATATCTGGATGGAGTAAAAACAGCTTGCCCCAAACTGGTAGTATCCGGCGACTATAACATTTGCCATCAGGCAATAGACATACACAACCCAAAGTCGAACGCTAATTCGTCCGGGTTTTTGCCCGCAGAACGGGACTGGGTCACACAGTTCTTAGAAAGCGGCTTTGTAGATACATTTCGCCATGTAAACCCAGAGCCACATAATTATACCTGGTGGAGCTTTCGTGCAAACGCAAGGGCTAAAAACCTGGGCTGGCGCATCGATTATAATATGGCGACAGCCCCTTTAGCTGAAAAGATCAAGCGCGCTGCCATACTGCCCGAAGCCCGCCACTCTGATCATTGCCCGGTGTTACTGGAGTTGGATGTGTAAGTTTTTCCAGAAACGTCATGGCGAGGAGCAAAGCGACGCGGCAATCTCTTTAGTAATGGTTGGGATTGCCACACCGCCTTTGGCGGTTCGCAATGACGTTGTTGCTTATACCTACTTAACTACCAGTCCCCTGCTCTCTAACATTGGATGGATATCAGGCGCGTGGCCGCGAAAGTTCTTAAACATGTTGCCGTATTCTTCTGTGTTGCCTTTGGATAAGATCATGTCCCTAAACCGCTGACCATTGGCACGGGTTAAGCTACCATTCTGTTGAAACCAGCTAAAGGCGTCATCGTCCAGCATTTCTGTCCAGGCGTAAGCGTAATATCCTGCAGCGTAACCATTAGCCCATATATGCAGAAAATAGCTCGAGCGGTAGCGCGGCGGTACTTGCGGCAGATCCAAGCCGGCGCTGTGCAGCGCGGCAGTTTCAAATTTATCTACATCTTGTTTACCGGCGTTTGCAGGCAGGGTATTCCATTTCAGGTCTATAGCATCAGCAGCCAGGGCTTCTGTTAAAGCATAACCCTGGTTAAAGGTCGCTGCCTTTTTGATCTTTTCTACTAAAGCTTGTGGCATTGGCGCGCCTGTTTTGTAATGCACGGCATAGTGCGCAAATATCTTAGGATCATAAGCCCAATGCTCGTTAAACTGAGACGGAAACTCCACAAAGTCGCGCGAGGTATTAGGACTTGCCAAACTTGGATATTTTTGCGCGGCAAACAAACCATGAAGGCCATGACCAAATTCGTGGAACATGGTTTTGGCGTCGTCCGCGCTGATCAACGCGGGCTGCCCCGGTGCAGGCTTGGTAAAATTACATACATTATAGATCACCGGCTTGGCACCCAACAGCTTTGATTCGCCAACCAGGTTATCCATCCAGGCACCGCCGTTCTTATTGTCACGTTTGTAATAATCGCAATAGAACAAGCCCAACTGGCTTCCGTCTTTATCAAACACATCGAACACACGCACATCTTCCTGATAGACAGGCAGGTCTTTGCGCTCTTTAAATGTTAATCCATAAAGCTGGTTAGCCGCGTAGAACACGCCATCCATCAAAACTTTATTTAATTCGAAAAATGGTTTAACCTCGTTCTCGTCCAGATTATATTTCGCTTTGCGCACCTGTTCTGCATAAAAGTTCCAATCGTATGGCTGCAGTTTAAACCCTCCCTTTTGGGCATCAATTACCGACTGGATATCTGCAGCTTCACTGCGCGCCTTTGCTGTGGCTGCAGGCACAAGCTTATCTAAAAAGCTTTGAACAGCTTGCGGATTCTGTGCCATCTGGTCTTTTAACTTCCATTCGGCAAAACTGTTATAACCTAAAAGTTTAGCTTCTAAAGCGTGCAGTTGAGCAATGCGGGTGATAGTGGCACGGGTGTCATTAGCGTCGCCGCGTTCTGCGCGGATATATGAGGCATCAAATAATTTTTTACGGGTATCGCGGTTAGTCAGTTCGCGCAATGCCGGTTGCTGAGTAGTGTTCTGTAAAGACAGCATCCACTTACCTTCCTTTTTTGCCGACTTGGCATTATCAGCAGCGGCATTTAGCTCCGCATCTGTAAGTCCGGCCAGATCTTCTTTTTTATCCACCACCAATGCGCCTGCTTTATTGGCGGCCAATACCTGGCTGGTAAATTTGGCGCTTAAGCTCGCTTCTTCCCGGTTATACCGTTTCAAGCTGTCTTTGGCTTTATCAGAAAGGTTTGCACCGGCTAATTCAAATTTCTGTTCGTAAAATTCCAATAACCGCAGTGATTCCGGGTCGAGATCTAGTTGCGCGCGTTTATTAAATAATGCTTTAACACGCTGATACAACTTTGCATTTAGTAGAATAGCGTCGCGGTTGGCAGCTAATTTCGGCGCCACCTCTTCCTGTACTTTTTGCAGTGTGGGGTTGGTGTTTGCGGCCGTTACCAGGTTAAATACATTGTTTACGCGGGTAAGCATCTGCCCGCTTTTTTCCATTTTTACAAGCGTATTTTCAAAGGTTGGTTCAGCGGAGTTGTTAGCGATTTTGTTAATCTCTTCTTGCTGTTGTTTGATTCCCTCTTCAATAGCAGGTTGGTAGTCGCCATCCTTGATCTTATCAAAAGCAGGCGCCTGCAATGCCAGCGTACTTTGTTTCAGGAATGGATTATTGGTCGACAGTGTTGCTTCTGAACGATTATTATTTGGCTTGCATGATGAGACGGCAACTGCAACAAGAACCGCGACAGCTACCGGATATATTTGATTGATCTTCATATAATTTATGGATATAAATGGATGCTAAATTTATCATTTATATTTGACGAAAACACCAACTCATGATCGCCCAACCTGAACCCGGAGAATATGCGCCATACGCGTCAGGCTATATAGCTTTAGCCAGTGAGTACAACGACATAAGGAAGTTGCTGACGGAACTAAAAGATATTACCTACAGTACCTTTACCGCCATTCCCGAGGAGAAAGGCAACTATACTTACGCCGACGGCAAATGGACCATTAAGCAAAAACTGGCGCACATGATAGATGCTGAAAGGGTATTTGCTTACCGGGCATATTGTATTGCCTTGGGCGACAAAACAGCATTTCCCGGTTTTGAGCAAGATGATTATGTGGCCAATGCAAACAGCCGTACTTTAAAAAATATTGCGGACGAGTTTCGGGCAGTTCGGGAGGCTAATCTGTACTTCATCAACAACCTTAGCGATGAGCAATCAACAATAGTCGGAACGTCAAGCAATCATTCGACATCTGTTCGGGCTATTCTCTATATCATGGCCGGGCATGAATTGCACCATTTAAAGCTATTGAAAGAAAGATATTTGTAGGGCGACTTGTTTACACAACCTTTCTTTCGGAAACAAAATCATATTAGTGATTAAATTTTGAGCTTGATGCCTATTTTATTCAACAAGCCTGCGATCCAGATCATAGCGAAAGAGAATACCAATGCCTTAATCAAACCACCCGTTCCTTCGCTCAAATATTCGGGATAGCCTAAATTTGAAAACTGATACAAAGGATAAAAGATAAATGGTACCAGGTAACAGGTAAAAGTCTCTTTTCCTGCCGGTTCAATCACCTTCACCCAATTGTATTGTTTGGCAAAATCTACCAGCCAGGCAAAAAAAGCATACGCAACTAATGCAATACCGGTGCAGATAAATACCCATGAGGGGGTATCATGCATTTTAGATATCCCGCCGCTATAATACCGCACAATAAAACCAAGGTTAAATAAAATAGCAGCCAAGCATACCATAGCTACCCAGAGCAGCTTTATGTCGTTGTTACTTTTTAGCCGCATATACATCACAGATACGACGATGCCTGCCATTGTGAAGGCCTGCATTGCGCCGCTGCCCGCCAGCCAGATGTAACTATAAAACTTGTCCATAAAACTGATCATCCCAAAGTGATAATCAAGGTTAAAAAACAAAAAGAATATCCACGCGGCAGCCTGCACCCAAAGTACACCGCCCGAGTAGTAATAAATGAGTGAGCAGATCAGATATGACCAGCCTATTAATCCTAAAATACCCCACCAACTGTAATGTAACCATGGGTGGCCTGCATCTGTCGACTTAAACAAAATAGACATTACGATAAGTAACACAAGCCCTATTCCCTGATAAAGCCAGCGTTTCCAGGGTATTGTATTCCGGTAGTCGGCAAAAAGAAAAAAGAAGCTAATGGTAAGCAAACTTTGCCAAACCGGCTTTGGTAATAAAGCCAATTGCTCATTATAAGTTTCCATGTTAGAATGGTAGAAACCAATGAGCAGCAAAGCGAATGATCTGATCAAGATACGCGCCAGCACATTTTGCCCCTTCTTTTCGCGTTTGTTGAAAGCGAACGGAATGGATAAGCCTACAATGAATAAAAATACCGGAAAGATGGTATCGGCAAGACCCAGGCCGTCGGTTTGTTCACCAACATGTTTAAGCCAGGCCGGGGTATGTGGTATCCCGTCGAGGTCATTAACAAAGATCATCAGGAACATGGTAAGTGCCCTGAATGCATCGATCGACCTGACGCGATCTGAGAAATTACTCATTAAATTAGATAGATGTTATGCAAACATAACGCCTGCTTTGCAATGCGTGGTATGCTGTAACACCATTTTTGCACAGGGGTTTTAATCGCGATCGCGGCTAAGCTTGGTAAATTTGAGCGGATCCTCGCTTAAAACGAGATTTTCGCGGCGATGCTTTACAACATGTATCGCTGTAAATAATGCCTCGCGGAATGATACTTCTGACGCTTGATTTTTGCCGGCAATATCATAAGCTGTGCCATGGTCTGGCGATGTACGCACAAAGCTAAGTCCGGCAGTAAAATTCACACCAGATTCGAACGCGATGGTTTTAAAAGGAATTAAACCTTGGTCATGATACATAGCGAGCACCGCGTCAAACTGCATGTAAGTTGCATTAGCAAAAAAGCCATCAGCCGCATAGGGGCCAAAGGCAAGGATATCGTTCGCCCGGGCTTCCTCAACCGCGGGGATAATTACGCTTTGCTCTTCATTTCCTATCAGTCCGTTATCACCTGCATGAGGGTTTAGGCCCAGAACAGCGATCTTAGGTTTACGTATCCAAAAATCCTTTTGCAGCGATGTGTTCATTAGCTTTAACTTGCTCAGGATTTTTTCTACAGAAATTGCCTGCGGCACCTTAGCTACCGGGATGTGGCCGGTAACCACACCTACACGTAAAGTATCGCTCACCAGAAACATCAAAGAATCTGCCGCGTTATCGCGCTGCTGCAAATATTCTGTATGACCGGGGAAATCAAATTGTTCGCTTTGGATGTTATCCTTGTTGATAGGTGCAGTAACCAACGCGTCGATATGCCCGGCTAAAAGGTCGTCCGTAGCTTTTTGCAACGATAAGAAAGCATATTTGCCACCTGTTTCATTCGCGACACCTAAATCTATTTTCACATCTTCTTCCCAACAGTTTATCATATTGGCTTTTTGATGTTGTGCCTCCGCGGCATTGCTGATGACGTTAAAATTCAATTCGGTAATTTCGCAGCTGCGGCGGTGAAAAGATGCAACTTTGGTATGCCCGTAAACAATGGGCGTGCAATAGTCAAACACCCGACTATCAGCAAGCGTTTTAATGATCACCTCAAGGCCAATGCCATTTACATCGCCAATGCTAATACCAACTTTTATTCTCTCGCTCATATTTTAATGATTACACCGGTGCTGGGTGATTACACCATTATCAATGGCAACACCGGTGAGGTATGCAAATAAAAGATTTTAAGGGCAATTATCACCACAAAAGCGCAAATATGACGTACTTTGCTGATCAACTCCAAACAACCAATGCCCGAAGTAAGAGCAAAAAAACATCTTGGCCAGCATTTCCTTACCGACAAAAATATTGCTGTGCGCATAGTTGGCGGCTTACGCCCGGAGAGCAAGTACAACCAGGTGCTTGAGGTTGGGCCGGGCATGGGTATTCTATCTGACATATTGTTGCAACATCCAGATCTTGAAACATATATGATAGACATTGATACCGAATCTTACACCTACCTGGTTAAGAAATATCCTGAAGCCGCTTCGCGTATCATCAACGCAGATTTTTTGGAAATGGATTTCTCATTAGTTTTCGAGCAGCCATTCGGCATAATTGGCAACTTTCCGTATAATATCTCTTCGCAGATTTTATTTAAAGTACTAGACAATCGTCAACAAGTTGTAGAAGTGGTGGGCATGTTCCAAAAAGAAGTAGCCGAACGCTGCTCCGCCAAGCCCGGCAGTAAAGAATACGGGATATTGAGTGTGTTCTTACAAGCGTGGTACAAAGTTGAGTATTTGTTTACCGTGAAGGCAGGAGCATTCAATCCGCCGCCAAAGGTGCTGTCTGGGGTGATCCGCTTAACTCGAAATGATGTTAAGGAATTGGATTGCGATGAAAAATTGTTCTGGCAGGTTGTAAAGGCCGGCTTCAATCAACGCCGTAAAACATTGCGTAACGCTTTATCCTCTTTAATTAATAAAGAAAAAATGGATAACGAACCTTTACTCGACTTACGTGCTGAGCGACTAAGCGTCGCAGATTTTGTTCAGCTAACGAATAAGATAAGCGCGGGGCGAGAGTAATTTTGACATTACGCTAAATACTTACAATTTCTATTTAGGTATATTTGATTATGGACATACAGACGGAAAAAATTGAGTTAGTAAAACTCTTGTTGGACGTAGAAAATCCAAATGTCATAACTGAGGTAAAAGCAATATTGACTAGTGAGCCAACAGACTTTTACGATGACCTACCAGATCACGTAAAAGAAAGTATTGCTATTGGCTTAAAACAAATAGAAAACGGCCAGCACAGACCTCACCATGAAGTTATGGCCGAATTCAGAAGTAAATATGGGACTAAAAATTGAATGGTCGCCACGTGCCGAATTTACCTATAATAACATATTGCTTTATTTGGAGTTGAATTGGTCGGCTAATGATGTAGACAATTTTATGGACAGAACGGATATGTTTTTGAAAGCCATTTCAGAACAACCGGATGCTTTCCCTCAATCAAAAATATCTCAAGTAAGAAAAGCAGTTATAACTAAACAAAACTCTTTGTTTTACTCGGTCCGCAAATCTGGTATTTATTTAATAACGTTTTGGGACAATCGTATGAGTCCTGATAAGAACCCATATCATTTTGACTAACAAATCTATCCTGATAGTAGACGACCTGCACCCTGCCTTTATGAATATGGCTTCGGCGCAAGGCTTTGAATGCGATTATCGACCCGACATCAAAAGAGATAAAATACTTGAGCTGTTACCGGCTTACACAGGCTTAGCTGTTCGCTCTAAATTTAAGGTTGACAAAGAAGTGCTGGATCTGGCTACTAATCTAAAATTCATTGCGCGTGCGGGTGCAGGTATGGACGGCATTGACGAGGCACATGCTTTACAAAAAGGCATTCAACTGTTAAATGCCCCCGAAGGTAATATGGACGCGGTTGGCGAACATGCTATAGGTATGTTGTTATCGCTGATGAATAATTTTGATCGCGCTGATGAAGAAATACGCAAAGGTCAGTGGCTACGCGAAGCAAACAGGGGGTATGAGTTGAAAGGCCGAACCGTCGGTATTATTGGTTATGGTCACATGGGGCAAAGCTTCGCCCGAAAACTCTCCGCCTTTGGGGTTAATGTTATTGCTTATGACAAATACAGAACCGGCTTTAGCGACGCTTACGCCCGTGAGGTAAGCATGGAAGAAATAGTAAAACACAGCGATGTATTAAGCCTGCACATTCCATTAACTACAGAAACCAAGGGAATGGTGAATGATGAATATTTTTTTCATTTTAAAAAACCCATCTTCTTTTTGAATACGGCCCGGGGTCCTATTACAGATACGCAAGCGGTGCTCAATGCAATAAAACAAGGAAAGATTTTAGGTGCAGGTTTAGATGTTTTATCAACTGAGAAATTTCCTGCCCTGGCAGCCGAGCCCTGGTTTGATGAATTGATCAAGAGCAGAAAGGTGCTGCTTACTCCGCATGTTGCCGGGTGGACATTTGAATCGTACCGCAAGATCAGTGAAATTTTAGGAGAGAAACTAAAAACGCTAATACTCTAGGCACTTAAAATTATCGCCAACCAAAATTTGGATATTAATATTTAAATAGCCTATCTTCGTTTTACACCAAACAAGACTATGCGGTTACAGCCGTTATAGTCTTGTTTGTTTTTAAAGCCCTTGCGTAAAGGAAAGCGCAGGGGCGGTTTTATTTAATGGATTTTAGAATTTATACCATACTTATATGGCAGAGGTAGCATACTACACCAAAGACGGTTTAGAAAAATTAAAAGAAGAACTACAATATTTAAAGACAGAAGGCCGCTCGCAGATAGCAAAGGCAATTGCCGAAGCGCGTGACAAAGGCGACCTTTCTGAAAATGCTGAATATGATGCAGCAAAAGAAGCACAAGGCCTGCACGAGGCTAAAATTGCAAAGCTTGGCGATCTGCTTGCAAACGCGCGTCTGCTTGACGAATCTAAACTGGACACGTCTAAAGTATTAGCGCTATCAAAAGTAAAGATCAAGAATACAAAGAACGGCGCTACTATGACCTATCAATTGGTATCAGAGAATGAGGCCGACCTTAAATCGGGCAAAATATCTGTGGCCTCGCCTATTGCTAAAGGCTTGCTTGGTAAAAAAGTTGGGGAAACAACAGAAATAATGGTACCGGCAGGTAAAATGGAATTTGAGATCTTGGAAATTAGCAGGTAGTCAGTAAGTGTATTTAGTTATTAGTTACTATGAACAATTTTGGGGCTAACAACTTAATACATTTAACAACTGAATAACTTATAACCAAATGGCAACTATTTTCAATAAGATCATATCAGGAGAAATACCTTCGTACAAAATTGCAGAAAGTAATGATTACCTGGCTTTCCTGGATATTAACCCGCTTGCAGAGGGGCATGTATTGGTTATCCCCAAAATTGAGGTTGATAACTTGTTCGATCTTGATGATGCAACCTATACCGGCCTGCAGATGTTTGCAAAGATAGTAGCACACGGCATAAAACGTTCTGTGCCTTGTATTAAGGTGGGTGTTGCAGTGATTGGGTTAGAGGTGCCTCACGCACACATACATTTGATACCTGTTAATCAGGTAAGTGATATGAATTTTGCAAGGCCTAAGCTATCTTTTACGGCAGGGCAATTACAAGCGACGGCAGATAAAATTAAAGCCGCCATTCACACCGATATCGTTCAAGACGAAGAATAGTTACTTTTTAAACTTTATTGGCGCGTTAACGCGGGCTGCATTGTCTTTAACGAAAGATTCCCAGCTCGAATGGCTTACACTGCTGCCCCGGCCCGTGGTGATCTTTTGAAAACTGTGGCAAAGCGCCACGGCTAAGCCATCAGTGGCATCTAAAAATTCGGGCGTTTCTTTAAAATGGAGTATCTGCTGCAGCATGGCGGCTACCTGCTCTTTACCCGCATTGCCGTTGCCGGTTATGGCCTGCTTTATTTTTCGCGGCGAATATTCGTTAACCGGGATATTACGTGACAACGCCGCGGCAATAGCGGTGCCCTGTGCCCGGCCAAGCTTTAACATTACCTGAATATTTTTACCATAAAAGGGCGCTTCAATGGCCAACGCGTCGGGGTGGTAATTGTCTATAAGGGCGACAGTTTTTTCAAATATGCGCTGCAATTTAAGCATATGGTCGTTGCCTGCAGGGATCTTTACAACGCCCATGCTTATAAGTTCAACTCTGTTGCCTGTTTCCTTTACCAACCCATACCCCATTACAGCGGTGCCAGGGTCGATACCCAGGATAATTCTTTCTTTAACAGGCAGGGCTTGCATGCAGTAAAGATAGTGCATCTATTAAAATTAGGCCGTCATAAATCTGTTGATAGATTTTTTACGTAATATGCTCAGACCTACAGCCCTAAAATTTTGAACATCGTCGCAAGTGATAATTTTATTTCAGTATTTTTAACCCTACGATGCACGTATTTTGTAGATAGATCGAGGTTATGAAACTGGTTCATTTAATACTTGCACATTCCGCACCGGCTCAGCTCGAAAGACTGATACGTAAACTTGCACATCCCGACGCCGATATTTATATCCACCTGGATAAAAAAGCTACCATTGATGCTTTTATTTACCTTGAACAAATTGAAAACGTTTTCTTTATCAAAGACCGCTGCCGTGTAGACTGGGGCAGCTTTGCGATGGTGCAGGCAACCCTTTGCAGTTTTAAAGAGATATTGTTAAGCGGAAAAAAATACGACTATCTGAATTTATTGAGTGGTCAGGATTATCCTTTAAAATCTTATGACACCGTCCATAAATTTTTGAAAGAGCATCCAAACACCGCTTTCATGAACTTTCTGATGATGGAAACCGAGTGGCAAGAAGCTATGCCCCGCATAGAAGAGTACCATTTTCATCACCTTAAAATAAGCGGTCGTTTTATTTTGCAATCAGTTGTCAATAGCCTGTTGCCAATACGCAGTTTCCCGGGTGGAATGATACCCGTTGGCCGCTCGCAATGGTTTACCATCCCTTTAGATTGCGTGGAATACATTGTAGATTTCTGGGCGGGCAATAAGAAACTTCAGCGTTTTATAAAGTGGACATGGGCGCCCGACGAATTTATCTTCCAAACCATTTTATTCAACTCTGTACATAAAAGCAAAATGGTAAACAGGGATCTCCGTTACATCGATTGGTCGGCAGGCGGGGTAAGCCCTAAAACGCTTAATATAACCGACGCTGACAAGATGTTGGCATCCGGAGCATTTTGGGCTCGCAAACTGGATATGAGCCGCGATCCGGCGCTATTTGACTTGCTTGATGAGCATGCCGCCGAAACGGTAGCTTAATCATTTGTTCGGCGGTGTAATAACCAATACCACCCCAAATTAAAGGCGATCACTCCATGGTTTAAAATTGTCGGTATCAATCCATAATGCTTCCGCATGATATTGAACCGCTCAATGAGACTTTGCCGATGTTTCTTTTTAGACATCCCCCCTACCAGGTATTTTGCTACATAGCCTTCTACTTTAATTATCTTTTTCGCTTTTTTGGCGGCCGTTAATATCCAATCGATGTCGGCACTCAAGCTATAGCTGGTATTATTATAAGGCTCTGCCAAGGACCTTCTTACGTAAATGGCCTGGTGACTTATACTCATACCGTATTTAAAACTTTTCCAAGTAAATTTATTAGGTGCTTTATGCCGGCGGCGGCCTAGGCTTTTACCAATACCGTCAATCATTTCCGTCTCACCGTAATATATATCAGCCTCATCACCTGATTCAAAGACTTTCGCAACGGTATTATCAGCATATATTTCATCTCCCGAGTTCATAAACAGTACATAATCGCCAGTAGCTATTTCTAATCCCTTATTCATAGCGTCGTAAATGCCTTTATCAGGTTCAGAAATTAGCGTTGTTATATTATCCTGGTACTGCTTTAAAATATCCAGGGTTCCGTCTGTCGATGCTCCGTCGATTACCACATATTCAATTTTCGTGTAAGTCTGATTGATCACAGACTTAAGCGTGCGCTCAATATCTGCAGCATTATTGTACACTACAGTAATAACGCTTAAGCGTGGGCTATGCATTCGCATTTATATTTGGGGTTTCGGCAATTACTTCTTCGTACATCGCAATGTGCCTGTCTGCAATACGTTGCTCCGAGAAATGCTCCATAACTGTTTCGCGGGCGTTGTTCTGCAATTGTTGTAAATTTCCATGAGTAATTATCCAACTCATGCCCCGGCATAAACTTTCTGCAGATTTATAGGTGGCTAAATAACCATTCTCTTCATGCTTCACCATATCGGGAATACCGCCCGTTGTAAACGCAATTACCGGCGTGCCGCAAGAAAGGCTTTCCATCACAGTATAAGGCAAATTATCTTCTAATGATGGGATCAGAAAGGCATGAGCTACCGCATAATATTTAGCAAGTGTTTCCTCGTCGCCAATGGTGCCAAGAAACTTAGTGGGAAAAGGAAACACAGGCAGGTCTGTTGTTGTACGGTTACCGAATATTAATAGTTCAACATTACTTGTATTAATAGCGGAATCTGTTACCAAGCGCTTAAGACTGTCTAACAGATAATCAGTGCCCTTGTGCAGGTCTTTTCGGGATGGCATAAAGCCACTAAGGAAATAGATTTTAGTAGCATCTAATCCAAACTCTGTTAATAATGCATCCCTGTCGCGCGGTTTAAATACATCCGTATCCAAAGTATTGGGTAATATTTTAGCAGGCCTTGTATTCAACAAACCGCTTTCTGCTATTGAACGAAGCATCCAACTGCTTGGCGCAATTATGGTAAACTTAAGCTGCTGATACGCCGATTCTTTTTGAAGCCAGATCTTCCTTGAAAGATCACTCTCATGAGGCTTCTCTAGTAAAGGACAAAATCCGCATGAGTGCCGGTAATGGTCGCAGGTGTAACGCACGTGGCAACCACCGGTAAAAGCATTACTATCGTGAAATGTCCATACAATTGGCTTGTTCAACTTTGCAAGCTTCTTTAAACTTGCCGGATTTAGAAACGTATGATTAATCCAGTGCAGGTGTATAATATCTGCACTTTTAACATCAGGATGATTTGAAACATCACGGCCAAACCAGGTAAAGGAAAATGGTGTGCGCGAACCGGCTTTCAAATACCGCCTGCCTAATACCCGTTCAAGGATGATCTTGGCAGCAGTGATAGATTTTTGAAAGATATTATTATCGAAACTTTTAACTAAGGGATTTTGACCAAACTTATAATGAACCAATATTTTTGAATCGACACCTTGCTTTTGTAATGCATTATTCAAACGAAGACATGCTTTACCTGCACCGCCGTTACCGTCGTAGGTGTTTAAATGTAATACTCTGGGCACTCCCAAAAATACATTTTATTGCCGTGCTGTTTAAGCGCTTAATATTTAAATTTACAGCCGGCTTTCAGCATTTGAAAAGCCACATGTATCGCCAATGAGCAACGAACTTACCAACCGCGATTTCTGGAAAAATTATTGGGAAAACAAAACCGGCCTGGCCTTTAAAGTTCCGGCTAACTATACTTTTCACAAGATCATTGAAAAAATTACAACCGGCAATAAAGTTAAGTCTGCCATAGAATTAGGTGGCTTTCCAGGTTATTATGCCATTTTTCTCAAAAAATATTTTGGCGTCGACGCCACCCTGTTTGATTATTATATACACACCGGTGTATTAGATGAGGTATTAGATGCTAATGGTTTACGTAGAACAGACATTGGCGTAATTGAAGGCGATCTGTTTAAGATTCAGCCAGAAAAGCGGTATGATCTTGTTTTATCTGCCGGTTTAATTGAGCATTTTAATAATACGAAAGACATTATAGCTCGTCACCTGCCATTTCTTGACCCCGGCGGAACATTACTTATTACGCTACCAAATTTTACAGGGGTTAATGGCTGGTTGCAGCGCAAATATGATGCAGATAATTACAGTAAGCATAACATCAGCAGCATGGACCCGCAAAAGCTGGCAGATTACTGCCGGCAGTTAGGTTTACAAAATGTTAAAGCCTGCTATTACGGCAAATTTTCTGTCTGGCTAGAAAATAAAGCTAGCCAACCACGCAGCATAAAAGTTTTATTTAAACTACTATGGTTGGCAGGAAAGGTTGCGACTAAGATCGTACCCGTAGAAAGTAAAAACTTGTCACCTTATATAGTAGTTACGGCAACAAAGCCTAATTAAGAGCCTCGATAGCCATATCGATAATGTCTTTGAACAAAGCTTTATTTGTACTGGATTTGGCGCTAACGCGGATGCCTTTTACAGTATTATAGGTAAACCGTGCCAATGCACGCGCATCTTGTTTATTACTTATCTCACCGCTTTCCTGACCGCGTTTTATGGCGGTGTAAAAGGCATCCTCAATTTCTTGGTCACTGCTGCAAATCATGGTGCCTATTTGCTTGTCATGAGGGGCAACCTCCACTTCAGAGTTTACCAGGAAACACCCTTTCTGTTCGGTGTCAGTGGTGGTGTATTCTAACAATCTGCGGATAGCCGCTTTTGCAGACCCGGAATTGTTTACAATGCTGCATACATTCTTTGAAGCATCTTTCTGATACATATCAAGCGCCTTAACGTACAAAGTATGCTTATCCGTGTAGGTATCGTATAAGCTTGAGCGGCTTATACCTAAGCCGTCTACGAGATCCTGCATAGATGTAGCTTTGTAACCCTTTCGCCAGAATATTTCCACGGCCTTGGCTAAAACCTCTTGTTCGTCAAAATCTTTACTTCGCGCCATATACAAAAAGCCTTGCTCTTGTAAGAGCAAAGCTATTTAAAATATGTTTAAGGCAGTGCCTGATTATTTAGCGCCGCCTGCAGCAAATAACACCTCGCCGGTTAACCAGCCGGATTCGTCTGATGCTAAAAACGCGGCAACGTTAGAGATATCTTCCGGCTGACCGATGCGGCCCAAAGGCGCTGTGTTTTCTACATGAGTTTGAAAGTCGCTGCCAATAAGTCCGGCAGAAATAGAACCTTCCGTTTCAACCATTCCCGGCGCCAGGGTATTTACCCTTATTTTTCTTGGACCAAGTTCTTTAGATAGTACGTTGGTGATAGATTCAACCGAACTTTTGGTAGCGGTGTAGATAGAACTACCGGCGATATTTAATTTGGTAACAGCCGATCCGATATTGATAATACTGCCGCCGTCGTTAAAATTCTTTGCTGCCTCTTGGGTAACAAGTAACAAGCCTAAAACATTTGTGTTAAACTGACGATGGAATTCATCTGCCGTGATTTGGCCGAGCGGTACAAAATTGTAAACGCCTGCGTTGTTTACAAGAATATCAACGTTACCGTATGTGCTATTAGTCTCGGCAAATAAGCGTTTAATATCTGTTTCGACAGAAACATTCGCCTGTACCGCAATAGCCTTGCCACCTGCGTTGGTAATCTCTACCACCACTTTATCAGCCCCGCTTTTGTCGCTCGAATAATTAACAACTACAGAGGCGCCTTCACTGCTTAACTTTTTAGCAATATCTGCACCTATGCCTTTTGAAGCGCCTGTTACCACCGCCACTTTGTTTTCTAATCTTTTCATTTTTTTGTGATTTAATGTTATTTGGAACAATCGTTCCGCAAAAGTAAACACATATTGGAATAAATGTTCCTAATAAGTTTACATGTGTTTTTAAGATGACAATAAAAGTTGCAAAGAACTTTTATTGTTAGAACTTCTGTCGGAAGAATCGCAATGCGCGCTTCAACAAACTACCTTTTCTATGTGTTAGGAAATGCTTTATTAAAGTATACGCAACAAGATCTTCTTTGATTGCGGAAGGAAAGTGAGTGACGGGTTGACCAGAAACTTCTACATTATACATAGCCTCCGCGTTCGAGTGGACGCCTGTACCATCATGCCCAATATTCTGTATCAATGAATGCGAAGGATTTAACGTTAATCCGCCTTTAAGAAATATAGATGCGTACCAGCGTATGGCCCATGAGTTATTTTTACCGGCTTTAAACTCCTTCATTTGTTTCCAGAAATTCATAGTGCCGTCTATGCTGAAACTATTGATCTTTTGCTTATCAAACTCACTGATCAGCTTGTCAATATCAGGTTCAAAGTTTTTCCATGCCCTTGCCCACGTTGCCCAGCCCCAACTCGTCGCTGCACGGTAGAAAAAAGTCTGCGGCAAACCATTGGTATCCAATGGGTACATGTAGCCTCCAATATGCATTACCTGCTCTTCGTCGGCAAAACGCGTTAACGCGTCATTGAAATACTTTAGCGTATAAGGGGCTGAGAGAAGATCATCTTCGAACACTATTACCTTGCCATACTGGTTAACCAACTTTGTAACACCATCAATAATTGACGCCGCAAGGCCCATATTCTTTTCGCGGGTAACTATATGCACACTCTTAAACCCGGACACGTTACTGATAATATCGCGAACCTCAGAAACATTCTTTTGCTCAGATTTGAATCTGGCAGCGTCCGCATAAATTACCAGATCAGACTCGGTAGCCAGATGATTTTGCTGCAAGTGGCTAATAGTGCGCCGGGTATGGTCCGGGCGGTTATATACGAATAGCGCTATGGGTGCAAGGCTTGGCAAATGGCGTGTTTAAATACCTAAACAATTGTCGGATTTATAAAATACCGAAGTAGATTTTTCATAAAATAAGCCGGGTGAGATGCCGCTAAAAAGCAATTGTTTAAATCCGTTGGCTTTAAGAAAATCTACTCCGGGCTTATAAGACTCACGTTCAGTATCATCAAGCACAACAACACCATCAGGAGTCAGGGCATCTAAACAATTTAAGCAACAGTTTACCCGGTCACGGCCATCAATAATGATCACGTCGAATTTTTCGCCGAGTTTTACCGGCATGCGGCAGTAATCGCCATCGCGCTTTAGTTCACAAAATATGATCTCAGAATTTTCGGGACGATCTCTAGAAACAGTCTCGTACCAGCCTTTGTCATGCTCCACAGCTACAACTATTCCCGCGTGTTTGGCGTAGAAAAACGTAGAGTTGCCGGAACCAAATTCAAAAACGGTGTGTTGCTTATTAATGCGCTCTTTTATAAAGTCTATAAAACTATAAGTCACCCACGGGATTGGGTTGCCATTAGCATCAACCGGTTTTTGCGCATCAAACGATTTAAACCAACCGATTTCGTGTAGATAACCTTTACCATTAAAAGACAGTAATGATTTAAGCCTTTTTGGCTGGCCTAGTACTTGCAGAAGTGATGAAAACGCGCTCAACGATTAAATATCTTTTGAAAAAGTGAAATTAAAAATAATGATCTAAACATCATTAAACCTTGCTTATAAGTTGCGGGAATAAACAGGACAAAAAAAGTGGCACTAGCATAGGCAACCAAAGTTGCGATAGCTGCACCCATCATCCCCATTTTGGGTATCAACATAAGGTTTAACACAATGTTTACCACAGCGCCGAAACCTGTACGGATAAACGTCAATTTATTCAGGTTTTCGGCGATCAAGTATTGGGAGCTGGCAACTCCTAAAAATACGAACACCCCCGACCATATGTGTACCGACAGCACCGGCGCGGCGTAAGCGTATTCTGGTTTGTACAGCTTGTATATCAGCGGCGAAGCAAATGTAATGACCAACGCAGCAGGTAAACTTAAATAAACCATCAGGTCATATAAGTTCTGAATACGTTTCTTATAACGGTTAATATCATCGCGGCGGGCATTTAGAATAGCAGGAAACAGCGAGGTTACAATAACTGAAGGTATAAAATTCCAAGCCTCGCTTAGTTGAGCAACCGTGTTATAGGCGCCGGCCTCTTTTACGTTAACCAGGTTTTGCAACATGATCTGGTCTATTTTCATGTACAGCGACACCATGATCCCTGCAATGATCAACGGCCATGAATAACTTAATAACTTAGAGGCGAGACTACCCTGAAATTGCCATGTAAATACGCTCCGTTGCTTATCCTGATAAGTAAAAAAATAGCCTAATGATAATAGCAGAATGTCAAAGAAATATGCATACACAAACCATACAAGCGACATGTGCATATATACCAGCCCTACCTTTATAGCCGCGGATACCAGGTTACCAATAACCTGTACCTGCATAATGTACTTAGACCTTACCTGCGATTGAAAATAAGAATCTATTACGTTGAACGCCTGCACCACCCCTGTGAACGAGAGGATAAAAACGTAACTATATGGTGTAGCCTTTGCCGGATAGATGAGGTAGCCAATGTAGATCAGCGGCACGCAAAGGAAACCTGCTATTACTTTCATCCAAAAGGAGGTACCTAAAATTTGGTCGCGGTTCTCGGGAAAGACATGTAGTTCCTTAACAATAAATTGGTCGAGCCCCAGTGTGGCGATTGCCGAAAAGAAGTAAATGTAGGTGATGCCACCGGTGAGTATACCATTGTTACCACGACCCAGATAGTTAGCAACAACAATGCTAACTGCCATTTTTATCACCAAACTGCCTACCCTGCCAATAAACAACCAGCCTGTATTTTTGAAATACTTCTCGAAAGCTTGCTGATCAAATCCTTTAATGCCGGGAATACGCATATTTGCGGGTAAAGGTAATTAATTAGCGTCAATCGATACTGATTTACCCGCTACAGCGTTTCCAACACTTACCAAGTCTGTTATTAATTCCTTATTTTGCCCGGCTACTTATTCATATGATTGACGATACAAATTTTAAAGCCTTGCATTCGTACTCGCAAAATGGCGAAGACATGTTATTGCGGGCTGTAATAGCGCAAGATCTTAACGGAAATCGCAAAGGTTTTTTTGTAGATATTGGGGCCCACCATCCGTTTAGAAATTCAAATACTGCATTTTTCTACGAAAACGGCTGGACAGGTATCAACATAGAGCCTACTCCTCAAGCTTTAAAGCTGTTTGAAGACGCACGGTCAAATGATATAAATTTAAACGTGGGCATTGGCGAGTTTCGCGAGACAAGAACACTCTATTGTTTTGAAGATTCTTCGCTCAATACGTTTGATAAAACAATTGCCGATAAACGTACAGAAGGTGTAACAGGTTCGGCAAATGTAGATATATACCCGCTAAGAGATATTCTTGATCAGCATTTACCCGCAGGAAAGAACATAGATTTTATAAGTATCGACACTGCAGGCTTAGATATCGCTTTGCTACAATCTAACGACTGGGATAAATATCGCCCTAAATATCTGTTGATTGAGGATGTTGACAGTGCGGGAACAGTAGACGTATCTGAGGTGTACAGCTTTTTGCATGAGCATGGCTACGAACAGATCTATAAAACCCCGCGCACGCTTATTTTTAAAGAAAGATAATTACTATATTATGCTAAACAACAAAGGCCTCTAATAAGAGGCCTTTGTTGTTTTTGATGCTATGCATTATTGATTAACAAATTTCTTAGCATTAACCTTACGCTCGTTTTCTGTAAGATAGATTTTACGCATACGTATGCTCTGCGGTGTAACCTCGATGTACTCGTCGGCTTGGATGTATTCCATAGACTCCTCTAAAGAGAATTTGATAGCCGGAGCAATACGAACGTTGGTATCGCTACCAGAAGCACGCATGTTTGTCAACTGTTTACCTTTAACCAGGTTTACTACCAGGTCATTATCGCGGATGTGCTCACCCATGATCTGGCCTTCATAAACATCCACTCCAGGATCTATAAAGAAACGGCCGCGGTCTTGCAGTTTATCAATAGCAAAAGCTGTGGTTTTACCGGTTTCCATAGAAACCAATACGCCGCTTAAGCGTCCCGGAATCTGACCTTTCCAAGGCTCATAAGCTTTAAAGCGATGTGCCATGATTGCCTCGCCACCAGTAGCGGTCAAAACGTTGTTACGTAAACCAATGATACCACGTGCAGGTATCTCAAATTCTAAGTGTTGCAGATCGCCTTTTGGCTCCATTACCAGTAAGTCACCTTTGCGCTGGGTTACCAGCTCAATAACTTTACCTGCAACATCACCCGGTACGTCAACTATTAAAGTCTCAACAGGCTCGCATTTTTGGCCGTCAATTTCTTTGATGATAACCTGCGGCTGGCCTACCTGTAACTCATAACCTTCGCGGCGCATGGTTTCTATCAAAACTGACAAGTGAAGGATACCACGGCCATAAACAAGGTAAGAATCCGGCGACTCTGTCTCAACTATCTTGAGCGCCAGATTTTTCTCCATCTCTTTATATAAACGGTCGCGCAAGTGGCGTGATGTTACAAACTTGCCTTCCTTACCAAAAAACGGCGAAGTGTTGATGGTGAACATCATGTTCATGGTAGGCTCATCAATGTGGATTACCTCCAATTGCTCGGGTTTTTCAAAATCGGCAATGGTATCACCAATGTCAAAACCATCGATACCAACAACAGCACAAATATCGCCCGACTGAACTTCGGTAGCTTTAACCTTACCCAAGCCTTCGAACGTGTATAATTCTTTAATTCTTGATTTTTGAATGGTACCATCGCGTTTCACCAAAGATACCGGCATGTTTTCTTTGATGGTACCACGTGCCACACGGCCGATAGCAATACGGCCTACAAAAGATGAATAATCTAACGAAGTGATTTGCATTTGCAGGCTGCCTTCTTTAATAGGCGCTGCAGGAATATTCTCCAGGATGGCATCCATCAACGGGAATATATTGTCTGTTGGCTGTTTGTAGTCAGTGCTCATCCAGCCTTGTTTAGAAGAACCGTAAATGACCGGGAAGTCAAGCTGCTCTTCAGTAGCTTCAAGGTTAAAGAACAATTCAAAGATCTGTTCATAAACTTCTTCAGGGCGGCAGTTTTCTTTATCAACCTTATTTACAACAACAATTGGTTTTAGGCCTAATGCCAAAGCCTTTTGTGTAACAAAGCGTGTTTGTGGCATAGCGCCTTCAAAAGCGTCGCAAAGCAACAATACACCGTCGGCCATTTTCAATACACGTTCAACCTCGCCGCCAAAATCGGCGTGTCCGGGTGTATCTATAATGTTGATCTTAACGTCTTTGTACATTACAGAAACGTTCTTAGAAACGATGGTGATACCGCGCTCGCGTTCCAGGTCATTGTTGTCGAGAATTAACTCGCCTGTTTCCTGGTTGTCACGAAAAATTGAGCAGCTGTGAAGAATTTTATCAACCAGTGTAGTTTTACCGTGGTCAACGTGTGCTATGATAGCAATATTGCGAATTTTGTTTTGCATGAAATGCGCCTCTTAAATTTTGCGCAAAGGTAAGCTTAAAATATGGCATAATAAAGCAAACACAGGTAATTGATATGTAAGGAAATTGATTATATGATGAATAAGTTAAGCAGGGGTTAAATATGATTTAAGTAGAAGCCTAACATTCTTACTCACCTGCGCATCTCAACTTCGAGTTTAAGATCTACTTGTCACCAACCCCGCAGTTCCTCCAACCCAGTTAAAATCTTTGTTATAACGCACGCCTATCATTTTACCGCGACTAAGACGGGCAAGGTTGATGGCAAGCGTTGGTCTGTCGTCGCCATCCGGCCAAAGGTATAACAAGCGTATTTCTGCCTTTACGCCGCCTTCGGGAGTTTGTACAACAGGTTCGTAGTTTACTTTTTCCTGTAGGATCCAGTTCTCCGGATTCTTTAAGTTGGAGATATCTTGGGGCTTCACATCAATGATCACGCCCTGTCCGGCAAAAGAGAATAACGGCTTTAGCACGTAATTCTCCAAATCGGAAGGAATGTCCTTTAGATCATTGGCGAAGACGCTTTTCGGAATATAAGCGCCTTCTAAAAATGGCATAGTGTATTTGCTTATGCGATAGAACCAGTTAGGGTGTGTAACCCATTCTACGTCCAAAGGCTGCCTAATGTCTACCACGCGGTTAAAAATATCCGGGTCGTTTTCTATCTCGTCAAATATCAATCGGTTGTAAATGCGTTTGATCTGTACAAGTTCATCATCCGCATAGTAGAAAAGCTTGTCTCCCCTTTGCTCTAACTCTTCTAATGCCACCGTTTTGATGCCCAGATACTTTTCGGTGAGCAAAAAGTCGACTGCTGTTTTCTGCTCGTGCGCATTTACATCCATCAATACCACTTCGTGAGGTTGATGGTCACCTAAGATAGTGCGTCGGAACAGGTCGATATATGACTCTTTATCCAGTCCGCTAAGGAACGGCTCCCAATCAGCATCAATGTTATAGGCTGATTTATAGTTTTCAGAGAGGTACACCTGGAAAGCATACAATGATGGAAAACCTTGCAACTCTATCAATTTAGGAGAAATGTCCCCATTGTCATCCTTACAAACGCCAAAATCAAGTGCTATAAAATGCGGATGGTCATTTTCATTTGGAAGTTTCCATTTTTCAGGGATCGCGGTTTCAGTCAATTGCTTAAAATCCGCTCGTAAAATAGTTTTCAGAATATCGTCGCCCGCTGCAACGAGCTTTTGCAAAAAATCATCAGGAATAAAAATTGGCGTTTCAGCCACACGAAAAGCAACCGGGTTTGGTAAGCCCTTGTTTAGGCGATCAAGCAGATCGGCAAATTTTTGCTCGGTAAAATCGTCGTTGAATTTTTTGCGTGCCGAAGGTTCCATAATTTGTATTTGAGCTAAACTGCAAAATACAAAGCTTAAAGGAGAATATTGTTTTAGTCTTATTCTTTGAAAACAGACAGTGTGTTCTTAGGCAAACATTGAGTTTTACCGCCCCGACAATAATGCCTCACAAGAAATTATTTATCGATATAAAACAAGCCGCCATTACACTTTAACTATAAATAAAAATTTTAGGTTAAAGAAAGTCATCCATGGCATGCTAATTGCAAATCCGTTAGCAAACAAATAAATCTTACTATGGAAACCATCGAAAAATCAGCAGAAGTTTTAAACGATCTGATAGAAATTAACAACGACCGTATAGCAGGTTTTGAAAAAGCGCTAGCCGATCTAACTGACAGCGACAGCGATTTGAAATCATTATTTCAACAATACAGCGAAGAAAGCCGCAAAAACAGCCAGGAGTTAACTGAGCTGGTAGCGCGTACAAACCAAAATGTAGAAACGGGCTCAAGCTTGTCAGGAACTTTGCACCGCGCATGGATCGATGTAAAGGCTACATTTAGCGGCCACGACCGTAAAAGCGTTTTAGAAGAATGCGAACGGGGCGAAGACGCTATTAAAAAAGCATACAAAGATGCCCTTTCAGACGGTCAGTTATCAGGCGAGTTTTATTCAACTGTTGCAGAGCAGGCAAGCACACAAGCTTTAGCACATGATCGCATCAAAGCATTGCGCGATAGTTCAAACTAAGCAAGTTTTAATATTAAAAAAGCCGGACGTTAGTTAACGTCCGGCTTTTTTTTTGCCCATACGGTATTAGCTGTCGCAAGGTTTCCAAGTAACATACAAGTTACAAAATTATTTTTAAGATAAATTTTATTGTCTTAAGTTTGTAATGGAATCTTATCCACTTATAATCACAGTGTTAACTATAAACGCCCTAATTATTAAACGCCTATGAAGAAGGTATATTTACTCTTCTTTATAGTTACGGGCTTTGTAATCGCAGGCTCTAGAAGTGCAAAGGCGCAAGCAAGCGCTACTGCAACATCCACCGCAAACATAGTTACGCCAATATCTATCGCCAAAACTGCGGATATGGCATTTGGCAATTTATCAACTTCGGGAACGGCAGGTACGGTTGTTTTAACTCCTGCCGGCTCGCGTACTAAAACAGGTGGCGTAACCCTGCCCGCTACAACCGGCACAGTAGCTGCGGCAGCTTTTACCGTTTCGGGGGTTGCGGCTTATACGTATGCAATCACTTTACCGTCAGGAACGGTGACATTGTCCAGCGGTGCTAACACTATGACTATTTCTACATTTACTAGCAATCCGGGCACTACGGGCACACTTAGCGCAGGCGGAACGCAAACTCTTAGCGTTGGTGCAACCCTAAATGTTGGTGCAAGCCAGGCAGCAGGTACATACACTACCGGCGCTTCGCCGTTTACGGTTACTGTAAATTACAACTAGAGTTTTCTGTATCTGCCAGTTTAAATGCTGTATTATCAAGAACTTACAGCTATTTTAAATTTTTATTTTGCAAACACCCGTCCAAACTCTATATTTGCAGTCCCAAAACAAGGGAGCTTAGCTCAGCTGGTTCAGAGCATCTGCCTTACAAGCAGAGGGTCACTGGTTCGAACCCAGTAGCTCCCACAAAGGCCACCTCAACAGGTGGCCTTTTTTTGTTTGCACACCTTGTGGTATTATACGAGGCAGAAAAGAAAGCCGTCGTTTTCTAAGCCGGCTTAGCCACTGATAAATAGCTTACTTTTCTATTTTTACCAACTTGCCTTCAGCATCGAAAATTAACTCTTTGTGCTTAATTTCGGCTTCATAGGTAATCTTTCCCACCGCATCAGTAACCCTACCCGTTTCCTTGATCTTCACATTACCCATTGCCTTTTTTATGTAGATTAAAGCTGGCGCAGGCAAAGCATTGGGTTGTAGTGCTTCAACTTGTTCTATAAATGCACCCGTGGGGGTAAACATAACGGACATGTCTTCGCCTGATCTTCCGCCCCAATTTGCGTCAAAATTGCCCTTTTCTTTTTCCCAGGTTACTTTGGCCGCACCGGGATATTTGCTCTTCAGCGCAATTTCCACGGCTGACGGAACATCCTTTTCTTTAACTTTTTGAGCAAGTGATGCTGTTGCTAATGCCAGGCATCCTGCCAGCGTAACAATTTTTGATGATTTCATAAATGTTTTTTATGCAATCTTAAGAGCAAATCTTGATTTTATCTTGTCGGGAATCTGATCTTTTATTGAATTGTATACAACTTAAGTACCAGTCCTGCCTATTCAAAATTTATTCAGTTTCATCATCGTACTTCGAAAATTATATGCGTGCTTGTTGTAAAAGATAAGCGGACTTAGGAAAGTGGGTACAAAAAACGCTATGGGAAAACATCTTTGGGGCGATGAGATGGAAATTCTAACAACTTTTATTTTATCAATTCGCAGATTAAAAACCTGAGTAAAAAATTACAGATGCCACCGGTAAAGATTATCTTAGGTCTGCATACGAAATGAGTTACCGGTTTACAGAATGATCAAACTGCTTGACAAATACAACCGTGTTAGTTTGCTGGTTACTGTCACCGTAACCATTATAACCGGGATCATTTACTATTTCACTATAAGCTATATTCTGACAGGGCAGGTTGATAAAGATCTTGTTGTTGAAGAAAACGAGATATTTGATTACGTTAAATTAAATTACAAACTCCCGCAGGTATTTAAGTCAGAAGACCTGAACATTCAATTTTTTCCCATAGGTCAAGATACGGTTCAACGGGTTTTTAAAAATGTGCAATACAATAATAAACGTGAGCATGATATTGAATCAGGCCGCAGTTTAATAAGCTCTGTATTAGTCAGGACACAACGTTATCGTATCGTCATCACAGAATCTAAAGTAGAAACAGAAGACTTAATAAGGGTGATATTTGCCATTACGATCATAATCGCTTTCGCCTTATTAACGGCGCTCTTGCTTATCAACCGAAAATTGATGCGCAATTTGTGGCGGCCTTTTTATCAAATGCTTCAGGAAATTAAGGGGTTTAACCTTGCCGACCGCAGCAAGATCACTAAGCCCGATACGGAAATAGAGGAGTTTTATGATCTTAATACCGAGGTTACCGCGATGTCTGAACGTGTGCAGCAGGACTATCAGTTATTAAAGAACTTTGTTGAAAACGCTTCGCATGAACTGATGACACCTCTTGCTGTGATCAACACTAAGCTAGATACACTTGTACAAGATCATGCTATTAGCGACTATCAGGGGCAGATATTAAGTGATGTTTACGCTACCGTTGGGAAACTAAAACAGTTGAACAAATCAATGTTAATACTGGCCCGCATAGAAAACAAATTGATTCCTGAATATGAAATTGTTGACCTTCAGGCCGAACTATTGCAAAAGGTTGAAGATTTTAAAGAGCTCGCTGCTCCAAAAAACATTTTCATTACGGCGCAAACAAGTATTGTGACAATTTCGGCGAGTAGGGATTTGTTGTCTATCCTCCTCAGTAATCTTATATTAAATGCGATAAGGCACAACCGCGAGGGCGGGATGGTGGCTGTTACTCTTACTAGTAATAGCCTTAAGGTTTGTAATACCGGCAGCCTGGAACCACTGGATAGCGATCAAATTTTTCAGCGTTTCTACAAGTCGCCGGAGTCTGAAGGTACCGGTTTAGGTTTGACGCTGATAAAAGAAATTTGTGACGGTCATGGCTTTGATCTGGCGTACAGCTTCGAGGAAAACCTGCATTGCTTTTCTATAGTATTTTAACAGAGATGTACCCAGTTTTTTTTCAGAATCAAAAAGTATTTTAGCTACGTCATGCGATTCAGACTTTGTATTCTCTTAGTGTCTTTTGCAACGTTCTGTCACGGTCAAACGCGTACGCTTGATGGTTTTGTAGACGCTGCCCTAACCAGCAGCCCGCTAATAAAAGATCTTAACAACCAAATACTTGCAGCGCAGTTAGACAGTCTGCGCATTAAAGCAGGCTTTAAGCCACAGGTGTCTGGAAATGCAATTGGTTTATATGCCCCCGTTATCCATGGGTATGGTTACTCTACCGCAATTACTAATGGGCAGCAGCTTACGGGTTTGATAACTGTTGATAAGCAGTTTATAGGCAGAACTTATTTGAATGCTCAGTTGCAAAGCATTCTCAACCAGAAAGATTCTTTACGTAATACAATTCGCCTGTCTGAACAGGATTTGCGGAAAACGGTCATCGCGCAATACATAAGCGCTTATGGCAGTCAGGAGCAAAGGCGATTTAATAAAAAAATAGTTGATCTGCTTACACAAGAAGAGGCAGCGTTGTTGAAGCTTACCCGCTCAAACGTCTATAAGCAAAGCGACTACCTGGCGTTTTTGGTAACGCTTAAGCAAGCGCAGCTAAGCCTTTCACAATCGGTATTGCAGTATAAGGCAGACTATTCAACGCTAAAATATCTTGCGGGTATAAGGGACACCACACTCGACTCTTTAAGCAAACCTGATCTAAAACCGGCCTACCTTACGGACCGCACGCAGAGTATTTTCTTTAAACAGTTTCAGTTGGATAGTTTACGCATACGAAATCAAAATCAATTGATAGACTATGCTTATAAACCAAAACTGCATGCCTATGTTGATGGCGGTTACAATTCTGACTTAAGCGCAGAATACTATCAGCATTTTGGCGCAAGCGCGGGCTTTGGATTATCAGTACCGATTTACGATGGCGGCCAGCGTAAACTTGCACATAAGAGGGTTCAGCTAGAGGAGCAAACCCGCCAGCAGTATAAATCATTCTTCGATAAACAATATACGCAACAAATTTACCAGCTAAGAGAGCAAATCGCGGGTTATGATACTCTATTAACAGATATTCAAACCCAATTTAAATATTCAGAATCGCTTATTAAAGTAGATACAAAATTGCTCCAAACGGGCGACCTCAAAATAGCAGACCTGATACTGGCTGTAAATAATTACTTCTCTATCAGGAATTTATTAACTACCAATACCATTAATCAACTGCAATTAATAAATCAACTCAATTATTATAACAGATAATGACCCGGTACAAATTACCAGCTTTTACCATATTTTGCCTTTGCGCAACAACATTGTTGTCGTGTGGTACCGGTGGAAACGCTGACAGCGGATCTGATGAAAGCGCCGCGTCTGCTGTAACACCGGTCACAGTTACACAAATAAAAACCGGTGAAATCGCCGATACTTTATCTTTAAGTGCGAAGTCTGTTTTCTTGCAAAAGAATTATGTAAAGGCCAATGCCATCGGTTATCTGCAAAAGGTGATGGTAGTTCCCGGTCAATATGTACAAAAGGGACAGTTATTATTCCTGTTAAAAACCAAGGAAGCCCAAAGTATTGGCAACGCGATAAACGTATTAGACACCACATTCAAATTTTCCGGGTTGAATCGTATCAGAGCTTCAAGTAGTGGCTATATCACACAACTGGATCATCAGTTGGGCGACTATGTTCAGGACGCCGACCAACTGGCTGTTATTAGTGATCATAACAGTTTCGCATTCTTGCTGCAAGTACCTTATGAGCTTAACAAGCTAATAGCAAGCAACCAAAATTTAGTCCTCACACTGCCCGATGGTACAAAACTCAACGGTCACATCACATCGGTAATGCCTAATGTTGATACGCTGGCGCAAACGCAAGGCCTTGTTGTAAAAGTTAACAGCGCCAAGCCATTGCCTGAGAACCTGGTGGCAAAAGCGAAATTGATTAAAGCTGCTAACGCGCAGGCGGCAATGCTGCCAAAAGCAGCTGTGCTTGCAAACGAAACCCTTACAGAATTTTGGGTAATGAAGGTAACGAATGACAGCACGGCTGTAAAGATACCTGTTAAAAAAGGGATAGAAACAGGGTCGTATATAGAGATTACTTCTCCTGTATTCAAATCCTCAGACAGGATTTTACTTTCGGGAAATTATGGCTTGGCAGACACTGCTAAAATAAGGATCGCCAAACAATGAAGTTTACCAGCGATTTTTTTGTTAAGTACAAAACCCCGGTAAGCTTAATGCTACTCATCTTGTTGATGGGCGGCGGATTCGCATACACACGTTTACAAACTTCTTTGTTTCCGGAGATCACGTTTCCAAAGATCAAGATCATTGCGGATGCCGGTTTGCAGCCGGTTGATAAAATGATGGTAACGGTAACCAAGCCGCTTGAAAACGCTGTTAAACAAGTGCCGGATTTACAATACGTCCGCAGTACTACAAGCCGGGGCAGTTGTGAAATATCGGCATTTATGAACTGGGATGCGGATATCGACATCAGCCAGCAGCGTATCGAGTCGAGCATTAATCAGATAAAGAACAATCTGCCGCCGGAAGTAAATGTTACCGTTCAGAAAATGAACCCGTCCATTCTACCGGTAAGCGGATATACACTAGAGAGCCACAATAAATCGCCGATAGAGCTTAAGCAAATTGCTACTTACACGGCTAAACCCTTTCTGTCGCAGGTTACAGGTGTATCAGAGATAAGGGTAATTGGGGGTAAAACCAAAGAGTATTGGTTAGTGCTTGATGTTCAAAAGATGAGCAGCCTGGGCATCACGCCCGATATGATCACCAATACGCTTACACAAACAAACTTTATAAAGTCTGAAGGTTATTTGTCGGCATATAAAATGCTTTACCTAACCGTAATGGATGCCACCGTGCTTACCCGTGATAAGTTAGGCGAAATTGTGATCAGCAACGATAGGAAACGGGTGATTCAGCTCAAAGATATTGCCAATGTGCAGATCAACCCCGGAATAGAATATACCAAGATAAACGCTAACGGGCACGAGGGTGTTCTTATCGCAGTTATAAAGCAGCCGAATGCAAACTTGGTAGAACTTTCTGACGCGATGAGTAGAAAGATTACTGCGTTGCAGAAGATACTTCCGCCCGGTGTAACAATAAAACCTTACTATGTGCAGGCCGATTTTGTTAAAGATGCCATACGCAGTGTTACAGATAGCCTCTGGATAGGATTAGTGCTAGCCATTGTAGTGGCTATGATCTTTTTGCGTTCGCTAAAAGCAAGTGCTACTATACTGATCACTATCCCTGTAACGTTAGCTTGCACGCTGCTGATTTTATATGTAAAGGATTCCACTTTTAATATCATGACGCTGGGCGCCATTGCGGCGGCCATAGGTTTGATCATCGATGACGCTATAGTTGTTGTAGAACAGATCCATAGAACACATGAGGAACACCCCGATGAGCCTATCACCGCGCTTATTCATGAAGCGATAGGTTACCTGCTGCCTGCCATGATAGCCTCATCGCTTAGCACTATTGTTATTTTCATTCCATTTGTACTAATGACGGGTGTTGCCGGAGCATACTTCAAGATCATGACTAATACCATGATCATTACTTTGATTTGCTCTTTTGTAATTACCTGGATTGGTTTACCTGTTGTTTACCTGTTGCTAACGCGCAAAAAAAAACGAAATCAAAAAGCGACGGAAGAACATCACGTTAAAAAGCAACGCTGGGTATCGTTCTTTATTCATAAGCCGGTAATCAGTCTGTTATTCACGCTAATATTAATTGCAGTGATTATCTTCATTCCGGGCAGGCTAGAAAGCGGGTTCTTGCCCGATATGGATGAAGGTAGTATTGTGCTTGATTATACCTCGCCGCCGGGGACATCGCTCGAAGAAACAGACCGCATGCTGCGCGAAGTGGAAAAGATCATTATTAAAAATCCGGATGTTTCTGCCTATTCACGCCGAACGGGGACGCAGATGGGTTTCTTTATTACAGAACCGAATACGGGCGACTACCTGATACAATTAAAAAAGAAAAGGGATAAAACAACAGAAGATGTGATCAGCGGCCTGCGGGGCGCTATAGAGTCGACCCAGCCTGCTTTGCGCATAGATTTCGGACAGGTTATCGGTGATATGCTGGGCGATCTGATGACGTCGACCCAACCCATCGAGATAAAGGTGTTTGGAAATGACCAGCGTGTTTTACAAAGTTTATCTAAAAAGGTCGCGCATGTAGTTGAGGGTGTAAAAGGGACTGCCGATGTTTTCGACGGAATTGTTATAGCAGGCCCATCGCTCGAGATCCAGCCAAATTACGGCAAACTGGCGCAGTATAACCTGACACCAAATATGCTGCAAACGCAGGTGCAAAATTCGCTTGAAGGAAATATCGCAGGTAATCTTATAGAAAAGGAGCAATTGTCGCCTATCCGAATGGTGTACCCGGGAAACCGTTCACTTGATGTTTCCGGTTTGCAAAAGCAAAACATCTTTTTGAGCAACGGCAAATTGCTACCGTTGGCTGAGGTTGCTACCGTAAACATACATCCTGGCGACGCAGAAATACAACGCGAAAACCTCCAATCTATGGGCGTAATAACCGCCAGATTAGACAACGGCAGTTTAGGGAGTGTTGTGCCGGTAATAAAGAAACAAATAGAACAAAAGATAAATTTACCAACCGGCTATCACATAAGTTATGGCGGCGCCTATGCAGAGCAGCAGCAGTCGTTTAAAGAATTGCTGATCATTTTGGTCACCGCCAGCTTGTTGGTTTTTTGTGTAATACTGTTTTTGTTCCGCGACATCAGAGTAGGCTTGGTCATCTTGGGTGTTGCAGTTTTGGGAATAGCCGGCAGTTTTCTTGCCTTATATATAACACATACGCCACTTAACGTTGGAAGCTATACAGGCTTGATCATGATAGTAGGCATCATTGGCGAGAACGCGATCTTTACTTTCTGGCAGTTTAAAGAAAGTGCCCGCGCCAGCACTATAGATGAGGCCATCATATTTTCCATTTCCACACGCCTGCGTCCTAAGCTAATGACCGCTTTAGGTGCTATAATAGCCTTAATGCCGCTTGCACTAGGCATCGGAGCGGGAGCGCAGTTGCACCAGCCCCTTGCCATTGCCGTTATTGGCGGGTTTATAGTGGCTTTGCCCTTATTGTTGATTGTCTTACCGAGCACGCTTCGTGTTATTTTTGGAAAGAAAACACTAGATGAACACATGCTCTAATCCAATATTTATTCAGAATCCCTTTTTAAATAGCTGAAAAAATCAATCATGATAACTAAAATGCCCCTATTAGCAGGAGCCTTATTAATGGTCTCTTCGGCTTTTGCTCAACAAAAATCGGCCCTGCATATCAGCAATAATTTCCCAATTAAAAGTTCCGGTGGATGGGATTACATCACAGTAGACGGGCCTAACAAACGCATGTTTGTAAGCCATGGTACGCAGGTAAACATTTTAAGCACTGCCGGCGATTCGCTTGGCGTTATTACCGGAACAAACGGCGTGCATGGGATTGCATTAGTGAAACCGCTTAATAAAGGTTACACCAGTAACGGCCGGGATAATGCTTGTACAGTGTTTGATCTAACAACCTACAAGCCAATCGCTCAGATCAAGGTTGGTACTAATCCCGACGCTATATTTTACGACGACTTTTCTAAAAAAGTGTTTGTTTTCAATGGACGCAGTCAGGATGCTTCGGTGATAGACCCTGCTACAGATCAGGTTGTCGCGACCATTCCATTGGGTGGAAAGCCGGAAACAGGTGTGTCTGACGGAAAAGGAAAAGTCTTTGTCAATTCCGAGACAACAAATGAGGTGATCGCAATAGATGCCAACACTTACAAGGTAATTGCCCGTTACAAACTGATCGATGGGGATGAACCATCCGGCCTGGCTATTGATCGTGCTACAAACCGCTTGTTTGTAGGGTGTGGCGGTAACCAAACGCTGATTGTAATGGATGCAGCCAACGGAAAAAATGTAGCGAGGTTTAAAATCGGCGATACGGATGGTGTCGCTTTTGATCCGGCTTTAAAATTGGTTTATACGTCAAACGGCGACGGTAGCTTATCTATAATCAAAGAGATGTCAGCAAATAAGTTTGTTCAATACACGAACTTACCTACAGAGGTAAGCGCCCGCACTATTGGCTTAGATGAAATTACCCATAAGATATACCTTCCAGCCGCGAAGACAGAACCTGTACAATCATCCGCTGACGGAAAAAAATCACAGCCAAAACAAGTGCCCGGTTCTTTTCACATTATAGAAATATCGCAATAAGACTATAATTTTTAAAAAAGGGCAGTTGATTAATTCGGCTGCCCTTTTGTTAATTATAACATCACAATAATTCAGGCAGATGAAAATATTGATCATTGAAGATGAACCAGCACTTCGTGATAGTATTAAAACATACTTATCAGGAGATGGTAATATCTGCGAAACGGCGTTTGATTATCATTCGGCAATCGGTAAGGTAAGTTTATACCGGTATGACTGTATACTTTTGGATATTACCCTGCCAAATGGCAATGGTTTGGACATCTTAAGGTATCTAAAAGATCAAAAGTTTGAGGATGGTATACTGATCATATCTGCAAAAAACTCTTTAGATGACCGGGTGACTGGTTTAGATTTAGGAGCAGATGATTACCTTACTAAGCCCTTTCATCTTTCAGAACTGAAAGCGCGGGTAGCGGCCATTGTCCGCCGTAAGTCTTTCCGGGGCAATGAAAAATTGGTGTATCAGGAAATTATGATCGACTTGGTGGGTAAGGATGTAAAGATCAATGACATTACTCTAAAACTAACGCCAAAAGAATATGCCTTGCTAATTTACTTCATTGCCAATAAAGGCAAGGTTGTTTCAAAGAATGCTATTGTAGAACACTTGTGGGGCGATAGTTTTGATGTGGCTGACAATTTTGATTTCATTTACTCCCACATTAAAAACCTGCGAAAAAAAATTATTGATGCCGGCGGAAAGGAATATATACAAGCTGCTTATGGCTTAGGCTATAAGTTTGGAAGTAATAACTCGTAACAGCTTAACCCCTGTTATAATTGCATAGAAAAACTAAGCCCTAAGTTTCCGTCACGATACGACGGGACCAAGATCGAGCTCGTTTTTGGCTGCTTTTTCAATTCGTTGGGCAGATCTTTGTTTCGTTCCTTTTCACGGCCGGCTTTTGTGAGGTGATTGCGCAAATAAGGATAAATTAAATAAGCGGCCTTGGTTGATAAGATGCCCAAGCCCGCACCGGCAACAACATCACTAAACCAATGGTCCTGATGATAAATGCGGAAAATACCGGTAGTGGTAGCGAAACCGTAACCTACTGCGCTATAGACCCACGATTTTGCCCCAAGCTCTTGCGACATAAATTCTGCCTCGGCAAAAGCATTTGTAGTATGTCCTGATGGAAACGAATAATAATCTGCGTTATTTGGCCTTAAACGGTGCGACGCATGTTTTACAATAAACGCTGTTCCGCTCGCAATTCCTTCTGATAATACGAACAGCAATGTCCGGTCTAAAAAAGTGTTCTTACCATGTATGCCTACCAGATTTAAACCGTAGGTAAGTACTACCGGCGCGTATTGAAAGTAGTCCTCAATATGAGAACGTACCACAAAATTGTGATCATTTGCCTGTTGGTAAATAGACCTGTCTAACCTGCGTAATGGTTCAATGGCAAATGACGATGCTCCATAAGCAAGCATTACCGCCGGCGGAATAAAGGTCCAGCCCTTGCTGTGGAGATGTTTAACGGTATCCGGCGCTGTGGTTAAATCCTTTTTAATGGTGTCCGCAATGTTTTTCTTAGCCGTATCAACTTGCGCATAAACGTTTTGCAGACAAAAAAATAAAATGGCTGTAAATAACGCTAGTCGTTGACGTTTCATATGTTAGTTCTGTAGGTATAAGCACTTGTCGGTGCTCATCGGCGAGTTACTAAATCAATCTGTAGAGATTTTGAATTTATTAACTTAAAATTAACATTTAAGAAATATTAGAGTTAGACTTCATCTCAAAAGTTAGTCGTGCCTAAGCGGTTGACGTAAGTTATATTTAGGTTTACATTTGTAGTGTGTCCTTAAGATTTCTGCCCCACGTAATACTAAGATGCCCCGGGTCAAGTTACCTGGGCTATAAACCGAATGACTTAAGTGGACTTTCAAATAACAGGCATTTTTTAGCGGCGTTATACCTGTCGAATCCGCAGTACTTTGGAATCTTAAAACGAAAAGATTTCAATCCGGATCAACTTGCTGACAAAGAGGCTCTAACGTTGCAGAACTATTATAATCGTTTCTGCTTTAGGGTTACACCATTTGGTGCATTCGCTTCATTTACCATCTTAAACTGGACGGATGATCCCACTCATGAAATTATCCGATTATCGTCACCAAATCTCCATCTTCTCCCCGACCAGCATTACCGGCAAAGTTTATTGAAGTTGGCTGGCAATGGGCAATTATGCGTTAACGCAACCCTTTATAAACAAGGAAGATCTTTCAGGTTTGTAAAAACAGAGTTGCCTCAGGATGGCACGGCTTACAAATATTCCTTAACCACGTTCGATGCGGATAAATTACTGTCCGGATTGATTAAAAATTTTCGTCATAGCGTTTTTACCAATGACGATGTAATATCTAAATTACAAAAAGCTACAGATTGTAATGAAGATGACGCTGTCAATTACATCAATTATTTGGTGGAATCAGGCATTGTTCAAGACAATATTCTTCCCGCCACTTTACACAATACAGGCATTAGCAGCCGCCAAGATGTTCTTTATTCGGACGTTGAAAGGATGATAGATGCAGAAAAGCAGATGCACGCTGCGGTTGATAACGTTTTAGAGGGACAAGCGATTTTTTATACCAATCTTCAACGCTACACGGCAGACGGTCTATCAACCAATTATCAGCAAAAATTAAAAGATGCCGTCAAAGCTTTGCAGGCTTTGGTTCTTTATGAACCCCATAAGCTGCTAAGTGATTTCGCCACTGCGTTCGAAAAGCGTTACGAGCGTATGGCCATGCCGTTATTACAGGTTTTAGACCCCGTAACAGGAATTGCCTACGGCAATAACGCACAAGATGAAATTCCGGCATTATTGAAGGATATCGATTTTGCCAAATTAAAACAGCAGCAGACGAATATACAATGGACGGCAACACATAAATTATTGTTGCAGAAGATGGCCTCTGCTCACGGCAAGCCGATTTTCATAACGGACGAAGACATCGCCTCGTTGGAAGCTAGAAATGAAAAGCAGGTGCCCTTACCGCCTTCAACTGCATTGCTATTCACTATTGCAGATGGCCAAATAGGCATCGACACCTTTGGCGGCGTTTCTGCAAACGGTTTGGTGGGCCGTTTTACATTATTAGATGACCAAATTTTTACAGCCGCGAAGTCAGTAGCTGATAAAGAGGAAGCGCTCCATCCTGAGGTGATTTTTGCTGAGATCAATCACCTTATGGACAGCCATACTGATAATATCAATCGCCGGAGGACAGTTTATAACTACGAGATTTGTATCAACACTTTCCCAAGTCCCGGGGTTCAGCAGATTTATCTAGAAGACCTCTATATCAGCATCAAACAAAGCGAAGTAGTACTCTACTCTTTAACAAAAAAGAAACGCATCATACCAAGGTTCTCATCAGCATATAATCATCAAAGGAATGATCTAAACATTTTTAGATTTCTGGCAGATCTACAGTATCAGAATGTGCGCTATGACTTCAGTTTCAGCCTGGAAAAGTTCTTCCCAAATTTGGATTATTACCCCGGTGTATTTTTTAATGACATCCGATTATCCCCCGCAAAATGGCGTCTTGACAAGGATATTATCACATCACTTACCGCAAATTCTATTGAGACAAACCTTCACGGATTAAAAGCTTATCGTACAGCACATCTAGTTCCGACTACAATTACTTTAGGCGAAGCGGATAAGCGGCTTTATTTTGATCTGGGTGTTGAGACGCAAGCCAAACTTTTCCTGAGTAATTTAAAGGCACTTAACAGTGCAACAATTGAGGAGTTTTCTTTGCCTGCAAGCACGCAAACCACCTGCGACGGTAAGTTGATGATCAACCAGTTTGTAGCGTTTTTAGCTAATTCAGAAACTGTATACAAGGGTATTGCGAATCCACTTGTCAATATCAAAAAAGAAACTACCCGCGACTTTGCGCCCGGCAGCGATTGGCTATTTGTAAAAATATATTGTTCACCCCTTGTTGCGGATGAGATAATTGCTCGTACACTCGCTCCTTTTATGCGAAAACTGACCATGCAACAAGCAGACAAATGGTTCTTTGTCCGCTATTACGAAGGCGGGCATCACATCAGGTTACGGATTCATTTAAAAAATGATGAAGTGCATAATACATTGGATAAGGTAAATGCTGCCCTATGTACCCATATCGATTCGGGTGCTATTACTTCCCTGACTGTTGACACCTATAAGCGCGAATTGGAACGGTATAGCGGGGATATCATCGCGGGGGTTGAAACCTTGTTTTACAAAAGCAGCATAGTTGTTGCGGCCTATCTGAGAAGCCTTGACGCCAATGCAGCCATTTATCCATATTATCTTTTCGGCTTCAGTTCTGTGTTGTCGATGATTGACATTTATTGTCCGGATTTGACCGATCAGATCGCATTTGTCGAAACAGTTACTGATAATTTCTTGCTGGAATACGGTAACCAAAAAGAATTACGAATTGATTTGGATAAAAAATATCGCGCGCTGTCCCGCGAGCTATTATACTTAAAACCGGCTGAAGTGTATGAGCGGCTAAGGCTTACCAAAAAGCAACTCCAGTTTGAAACTTGTTTTGAAGCAGTTTTAAACAACTTAACATGCGACTCTAATGAAAGGCGCAAGCAACTGGTAGCAGATATTATCCATATGCACCTTAACCGTATATTTGCGCAAAACCAGCGCGACCACGAAATGGTGATCTATTATTGCTTAAATAAAAAGTTGCGATCTGACCTGGCTAAAAGTAAGCAAGCCAAACCCTAGTTTTTTCGTTTGCTCTGTAAAGTAAACTTGGTGATCTCTTGTAAAAAGAATTCCCTGTAAGTAGTACCGATAGGTAAATCAATATCATGCTCTATTTTAACTGTATTGCCTTCAATAGCAACAATTTTGCTTTTGTTGATGATGTATGATTTATGTATCCTTAAAAAGCCTTTGTCGGTAAGCGACCGTTGAATTTCGCTCATGGTAAGATATGTAATGAAATTTTTGCCGTCATTAGTATGTATCAGCACGTAGTTTTTAAGCCCTTCTATGTACAGTATGTTGTGCAAAGTGATCTGTACAAACTTGCCTTTCACACCCGGGTTGATGAATAAGGCATCAGCCTGAAAATCTATGTTGCCCTGGTGTACATTATGCCGGCTGGCCATGACTTTGTTTACCGCCTGAAGGAATCTTGGGAAAGAAACAGGTTTCAGCAAAAAGTCTTGTGCCTGCACATCAAAAGCTTTAACTGCGTATCGGGCATGCGCGGTACAAAAAATAACAGATATATTTTGTGGTAGTAGCTTAGCTATCTCAATGCCCGATAGGGTTGGCATATCTACATCAAGGAAGACAAGGTCAACATCACCGGCGTTCAGTACTTTGCTCATACCATCTACTGCCGATGATGAACTGCCCACCAGCGTAAGGCTGCTCGTTTCTTGAATGTAGCTGCTTAGTGTGTCAATAGAATACGGCTCATCATCAATTATAAAGCAGTTCATCCTTTTGTATAGTTAATGTAGCCGCGTAAATATTATCTATGTCGTATACTTTAAAAGAAAACCTGTCACCATAGGTCTTACCCAATCTTTTTACCATGTTATCCTGCCCAATACCCGTGCCACTATTGTTTAATTTTTTATGATTTGATATTTTAAATATTATTTCTTCTGAATTACTTTCAAGCACAATTCGCACCGGTTGCCGGGAATCAGTAGTTTCGCCGTATTTAAATGCGTTTTCTACAAGAGTAAGTAAAATAAGTGGTGGAATGCGGTCGCCGTCTATCTTGCCGTTTATGTCAAAATTTACATACACGGGTTTGTCCAAACGGTGCTGGTTCAGTTTAATGTAGTTGCGCACGTGCTGTATTTCATCGCCAAGGGCAACCTTGTTATCGTATCCGGGTGTTTCAAGAGCGTATCTCATCATATCAGACAACAATAAAACAACCTCGCCCGCCTCTCTGGAATATTTAGCAACCTTGTTATGTACTAAACCAAGGCTGTTAAACAAAAAGTGCGGGTCTATTTGCGATTTTAATAAAGTTAACTCATTATGCAGTCGTTCTTTTTCGTTCATTAGTGCGTTAAGCTCCAGATCAGCGGTTTTTCTACGGAGCGACTCAGCTACCATGCTAAATCCAAATGCAGAACTTAGGCCAATAAAATAGAAGGCCCGCCATGTACCATTTCTTATAAATCCTTCAATATTGTCGAGGCTCTTATCGTTTTCAATCCCAGAAATTTTGTACGCCTCGCCTAACAAATACTTAACGCCTAAATAGACCATTATTTCTATAAGTACAAGGCCGATTATGAATGGTATAGGCTTGGCCTTTTCTGTAAGGACACGACAGAACAGATTGCTATGAATGTAAAACAGTGAGATATTGAGTGTATAAGCAGTAACATAATCTACAACCGGCGCAAACCCGCCACTGTAAGAGTAACTAACCGCTACCTCATAAATGATAAAAACCGCCCAAAATGTAAAATGATACCTGGGTTTTCCAAAAACGGGATTTCGGTGATATTGATAATAATTCATTTTGTATCCCCAATATTTCTGTTGGTGTAATAAAGTTTAGGCTACGCCTAAGTCGGACTAATATTAGGAAACTAAAAAATATTCCGATGAAAACAAAACTGCAGAACCTCGCCTATCCTAAGCTGAAATCGGTTTACAATTATCAGCAAGTTAAATCAGACAAACGCACCCCCGACACTGACCCAATAACGGTTACTGTGGCAACGGTCTCGCATATTTTTCTCAATAAATAGATTGCTAAATCATACGCTTTAGCGCTTGCTAACCTAATGTATTAAATGCCGGAAATCACTTTCCGGCTTTTGCATTTTCCGGTCTTCACAGCATTCACTTTAATAACAAATAATACCAACAGTTTATGAAAAGATTGATTACGTGCCTTTTAGCAATAACTGTTTTCACCATCTCTTGTAAAAAGGATAATAACAGCGTAACACCGCCAATCCCAACAACGGGTACAAAAATAGCGCCCGATGGCTTCACTTTTAGTACTTCAAACACAGTGTCTCTAAGTTTGACGTTGCTTGACAATAGTGACAACCCGCTTAAAGGTGTGGTGGTAAGTGTTTATCCTGCTAGCGGAGCTGCTGCAGGCACTGCGTTGTTTAAAGGTGTAACCAACCAGCAAGGCGTACTCACGGGCAAAATAGTGGTTCCTGCATATTTCACTCAACTCATCATAGACCCGTCTTATATTGGTTTACTGCATAATGCCGTTGCAAACATTAACAATGGCAGCGTTACTGCAACAATAGGCGGCCGTGCAGGCTACAGCGGTGACATTGTACCGGCCTCTATAAACAATTCGCCGTCACTGACAACCAATTCTACCAGACAAGTAAATGGACTATTGGGTGCTGATTATATTTATCCAACAGGTTATACTTCATCAACGGCATTTGCAAGCCCTACAAATCAAGGCAAACCCGCGTATTTGGAAGCAACCGGCGACAATGTACCGGCATCGCTGCTTTCTTACATAAATGCGTCGCTGCCTGAAAACGTAGCCGTTACCACAAATCACCCGGAATATATTTCATCTTCCGCGGTTCATACACTTAATGTTACTGCTAAATCTGACGTGTATGTCACCTTTGTTTCTGAAGGTGCTGATTATCAAAATACATTAGCATATTATACCTACAACACCAGTAACCCGCCATCTTCTGCAGGGGGCGGTACCCTATTGGGTGGTATTGACAAGATTACATACGTTTTTCCTAATGCTTCCGGCTATGGTTCAGGTGGTGGCCTTAAATCGGGCGACAAAGTTAAACTGGGCAATTTCGCCGCAGGCACAACTATCGCATTCGTTTTGATCCAAAATGGCTGGACAGGCAGCGGTGTAAATACTAATGCCACGAAATTTTATAGTCAGGATTCATTTAACCCCGAAAGTAGCTCATCACTTCGCCAACATAATGTCTGCTTGTATGATAATGTCCACAACCTTTTCGTCTTAGGTTTTGAAGACTTAAATAGGCAGAATGGTGGTTCTGATAATGATTTTAATGACCTGGTGATCTATGCGACAACAAATCCAACCGGAGGCATATCTGCTACAGGCGTCGCCGCGATAGACAATGGTGGCGATACTGATGGCGATGGTGTTATTGACGCGCTTGATGCTTATCCTAACGACCCGACGAGAGCGTATGTGGTTTATTATCCGTCAGCAAGTACGTATGCTACGCTGGCATTCGAGGATAATTACCCGTCTAAAGGTGACTACGATATGAATGACCTGGTGCTAAACTATCGTTACACCTTCACTAGCAACGCGCAAAACCAATTTGTAGACATGAAAGGCGAGTTTAACGTAGTTGCTGCGGGCGCGTCTTTCAAAAACGGCTTTGGCGTGCAATTACCTGTTCCGGCTGCTGCTGTAAGTTCCGTAACAGGGCAAAAGCAAGTGAGCAATTATATCACCTTTGCGGCTAACGGTGTCGAGGCAGGGCAAACCAACGCGGTAATTATACCGTTCGACAACTTCGATGCGGTAATTAAAAACCAGGATAATTCGTTCTTCATAAACACGCTTACCAACAAGGATAAGGTTACAGGCACACCTGTTAATGTAGCCGTGACCTTTGCTTATCCAATTACGGCCACAAACGTTTCTATCAATTCCATCAATCCATTCCTGATCAGTAATTTAAAACGTGGCTATGAAGTTCACCTGCCGGGTTATTTGCCGACAGACAAAGCAGATAAAACTCTTTTCGGTACAGCTGACGATAACTCTTCTGTAGCGGCATCAAGATATTATCTATCTAAAGAGAACTGGCCATGGGCAATCAGTTTCAGCCAGGCATTTACCTATCCGCTGGAGACTATACCGATTAACCAGGCATACCCGCACTTTACAGATTGGGCTGCAAGTGGTGGGACAACTTATACGGATTGGTATTCTAACACCTCATCGGGATTCCGCAATACAAGCAATTTATATACGAAATAAAAGATAGTTATCTGACCCAACCCAAGCCCTACTCAATTATTTGAGGGGGCTTTTTTATTTAAGCACAGTAATTTCTGTTCGCCGATTGAGTTGATGCTGCGCTTCTGTACAAGTGACCTCATCTGCGCATTGGTTTACCAGGTTGTTTTCGCCAAAGCTTGCTGTAATTAATCTACCGGGTTCAATCCCGTGATCGATTAGGTAAGCTTGCGCTGAGGCTGATCGCCGCTCAGACAAACCAACGTTATAATCCTTCGTAGCCCGCGAGTCGGTATAAGACGACAACTGCACTTTGATTTGGGGATTGCGGCTTAGGATAGCGACAACTTTGTCTAATTCTATAATTGCATCCGGGCGGATATTTGATTTGTCGAGATCATAATAAATGTTTGCCAGTACCAAACCCGGCGCAAAGCCCGTCTCATGTGGATTGGCCGGAGGCGGAGTAAATCTAAAGCTGTAAATGTCATCGCTTCGTCCGTCATCGCGGTTTGATGACAGATAACCATTTAACCCATCTCGGGTTACAAAGTAAAAGTCGTCTCGTGTGCTATTAACCGGATATTTTAGATTTTCGGATTTCGACCAATCATCGCCGCTACGTTCCGCTTTGTAAATGTCAAAACCGCCCATGCCCGGCAGCCCTTTAGATGAGTAATAAAGCGTGCCGGCGTTTATTACCGGAAACGCCTCTTCATCTTTAGTATTGATAATGCCCCCACAGTTCATGGGCTTACTCCATTTCCCGTCAGGTTGCTTTTTGCAAAACCATATATCAGTTTTACCCTGTCCACCAGGCATATCACTGGTAAAATAGATGGTGTTACCATCTAAAGATAAAGCCGCATGTCCAACTGAATATTCCTTGACGTTATTATACTCGAATGGCGTTAAATCACTCCAAATGTTATCTTTTAAAACAGCCGTGAACAATTGCAAGCGGCGCTCATATAGGCCTTGGCCGCTCATGTTACCGCGATGTACAGGAAGGCTTTTTTTTGAAACCGTTGTAGTTACCGTAATGTAAGCTGTGTCACCCATTGCTGTAAAAGCTATCGGGCCGATGTTGTAACTACCATTAAAGAATTTATTGTCTTTTACATCTATCAGCCACGGCTTAATTTCATTACCGGTAGCTCTATAAAGCTGCAAATAGCCGGCTCCTGTACGTTCGTAAATCCCGTTACTGCCTGAGCCACGGTCCGACACGAATGCAAAATCATCTTTCCCGTAAAAAGCTAACCCCCAATCGGACGCGTTTGAATCGAATCGCTCTGCAGGCTTTACCTCATAGCCGCTTTTTTCCGCTGCCCACTTTATCGCCGAATCACAATCAGCCAGTTTACGCACACGTGTGGCAGTGTCATTGGTAAGCGAATAGTATTTAATGTATTGATCCCTTGCTTCTTTTGGTTTGTTGTTGGCCAGCAAGGCTTCCGCGTAAAAATAGATGTTTTCTGAATTGGCTTTTGGATAGCGGGTAACATCACGGTACCACTCTTCGGCGTGACGGTAGTCATTTATCAACCTGTAGCAATCTGCTACGCGCTGTAACGCGACTAGTTGCGGGTTGCTTTTTGCGGCCAGTTCAAGATATAAAGGCAGGCATTTGGCGTATTCTTCACGTTCAAACATACGGTCGACCATTTGCTGTTTGGACAACTGCTCCTGCGCAAACAGTTTGTAAGAGCAGCCGACGATAAATAATGATAGGATTAAGATCTTTTTCATGTTAAAAAAATCTTGGGCTTAAAATAACCGGCCGCTTGCGAGCAATGGTGACACTCAAAGAAATTTCATGAGAACCACTTTGCGCGGTAGCCAGTTTACTCGTAGCGAAATCATACGAATAGCCGATCCTGAACCTTTCTGTCAAGCTGTATGCAAGTATTGCTGTTGCCATATCATTCTTATCCAGGCCGCTTTGCAGATTACTTTTCTTCCAGATAGTTACACCGGTACTATACGCGCCGCCTAACCAAAACCGCTTATCAAATATCAGAAAAGCCGCTGCATCGAGGTTGGTGGGTCCCTTAAAATCTTCTTTAATAAGAATAGATGGTTTCATGTCTATCAGCGGCGATATGTTCAGCATTAGCCCGGTAGTAAGGTACATCGTCCGTGCCTGATTTATAAATACATTATTGCTGTTATTGATGGGCAGCAAATTCAGCACAGATGCCCCTGCATAAAAAGAAGATGAATAGTAATACACCCCTAATCTAAAATCGGGTAGTAACTTAGTGCTGATTCCTGTCGGGATGTTGGCGTCTGTCATGTCTGAGGCGCTTAAAAGCGAACCATCGATACGGTACTGAACCAAGCCCGCACCAACGCCAAAGCTCAGGCGTTTGCTATCTAGGTCATCCAAACGGATGTGGTAAGCGTAGTTTAAATATAACGCCGAATTATTTTCGGGCCCTAACCTGTCGTTGGTCACCAAAATGCCCAAGCCCACGTTCTTTGAGTTACCCAAAGTGCCATCGGCAGAAATTGTGTTTGTTTTCGGTGCGCCGTCAAAACTTGTCCATTGCAAGCGGCTACTTATGTCTAAACGCCAGTCATCGCGATAACCTGCATAGGCAGGGTTTACTGCTAACCCGTTAAATACATATTGGCTAAACTGCACAGTTTGCTGTGCCGATGCGCTAAAGCGTAAGAGCAGTCCTATAAAGATGAGATGCAATTTTACCGCATTCATCTTTTTAAATAGATAAAGCCTTTAAAGGCGGTTACAGAGCCATCTAGATTGCGGCGGTTAAGCAAATAATAGTAAGTACCTTCAGCAAGGCCACTGCCATCCCAGGTGTTTGCATAGCTACCAGATCTATATACCTCATTGCCCCAGCGGTTAAATATCAATAGCTGACTCCCCGGGTAATTGGTAATTCCTGTAATTTCAAACGTGTCATTCTTGCCATCTCCGTTTGGCGTAAATACGGTAGAGATGCTTATTGCAGAGCTCAGCACATTTACCGCTACGGCAGCAGTACAGCCATTGGCATTGGTGAATACAAAATTGTACCTACCAATATTAGTCAAACCGGTTACGGTTGTTGAAATACTGGTACTGTTATTAATTACCGCGACAGATGGGTTGCCGCTTGCGGCACTCCAGGTGCCCGGCGTATTGGCGGTTAAGGTAACTGTGGCGCCCTGAATTACAGTTTGGTCAACTCCCGCATTCGGGGCGGCAGCGAAACTTACAGTACTTACTTTAACATTATTGCAACCAACGCCCGATGGTGGCGAATCACATTCTGCCTGCGCGTTTGTTGGCGGGGCTGCATCGGGATTGGTAGCGTCAGGGTCTGTTACGTCTGCCGGACGTAATATTGAAGCCGTCGCTACTAACGATCCGCCTGACGGAGAAGAAGACACAAGCCCTGTTATTGTAAAACGACGCGCCGCGCCGGCTGTCATATTCAGCTTAGCTGCATAAAGCGTTGCAGATGTTGATGTAGAACTGATAACCGATGTATCACTCAAAGATGTGCTGGTAACTACAACGCCATTTACAACCGATGGTATGTTGAAACTGAAAGTCGCTCCGTTTACAGCTGACGGCCCGGCGTTGGCAACATCTACCACATAAGTAACTTGCTGACCAACACAGCCACTGTTTGCCGTTACATTGGTGATCTGCAAGTCGCTTTCGCGCAATTTGAAACTAACGGTGCTGACTATGGGCAATCCGATAACATAGGTATAGGTATCTAAACTTTTGTTATTACCGAAATCTGTTTCATCTATAGGGTCATTCGTCGCGCTTCCCCATTTATGCCCGTTTGTAATACTGCTTACACCGGTTGCATTTTTTAGCGGGTTAGACGCCGTACCGATAGCTGATATTTGCGTATCATCCCAATAAACTGTATAGTCGGGACTATTGATCCCGTTAAGGCGTTTTAGAATGATGCCGTTTACATTTCTCTCCACATCAAAAAATGGAAAGTGTACCTCGGCGCTATATAAGGTAGTTGACACCGAAGCATTATAGCTGCTCAAACTTGCAGGCACTTTTTGTCCCTGCCCATCCAAACCATCCCAGGCAACAGAATTTGAACCGGCAGATACCACACCTGTTAGTTGCCTATCTATTGCGTCTGTGTAAATGCCGTTTTGATTTACGTCTATAGAGATCGTGTAAGTCCCGTTTGCTTCTGCTGTAAAGATGAAATTGCCACCCAATGGCGCTGTACCGCCTATCCCCGGTGTACCTTCAGTGCCGGTAAAATTTGCGGCACTTACCGCCGGAACAAAAGGTGTGTTCAGCAACCACGTAGATGACCCTCCCGGAGCGGGTGCCGTTGCAGGCAGATCAGCAGCCGGTAAATTGAAAAATATTTTATGCGTTATGTCTGTTTGTGTGTCGGCGGTGGTAGGATCTTGAATGTTTGGATTAGTAGTGCTGTTTACGCTTTGGTAAAGTGCCGCGCCGTTAGCGTTTCTAAAACCTTTGTTGTTGGCAAAAAAGGAAAAACCATTACCCGCCTGCCCGTTGTTGTTTAGGCTATATTGATAGCCGTCTTTTGTCAGGACGTATAGAACGGCATTAAAACCCACATCAAAACTACCCAGTATCCCTGAAAATATATTGGTAAATACCCTGCCGGGAATAAAAGCTGTATTTGCCTGGTTTCGCACCGAAACGTCGAACGCGGTTACATAAGACGCCGTAGGTTGTGACCAAGCTGCTGATGCTGCCACCGGCGTTGGGTTACCTGCCTGCGAAGATCCGTTTGTTGGTGATATAAAATCTATTTCCCATACTCCCGCCTGGTTAATTGCCGCCGTGATTGTATATGGTATGTAGCCCCCGGCATTGGGCAACGGGCCCGCCTGTTCCTGACTGCGATTATTTATCCGGCCGACCGTTGTATTGTTTCCGCTTGAGTACGTTAAGCCATCCGGCGAGCGCAAGTTAATTGTGCCGCTGCCAATACCCTGCGCACTCGAGCCCACGTTGATGGTCTCGCCTGCCTTGACGTAAACCTTCATGGTTCCCAGTGTGGCAAACGGAAAAGACTGGTTGCCAATAGTTGATGAAAGCAAATAAGCACGATTACCCCCGCTGCTCGTTAATTCCTTACTTCCTTCTGCCCAAACCGATTTTGAGGCCAGAAAGCAAAGCATCAGCAACCATTGAGACAGGCGCATCGATCTTTTGCAACAAGCTGGGAGCTTCAATTTATGAGGATTAGGTTATGCTAATTTGGTTACAAAGTAACCGTACGTAATATATGCCTTTTATTGCAAAATATATGATTTACAGGATAGTGGATGCCTTTATATCGACGAATGCAACACAATAAAAAAGCCGCTCTATATTAGAGCGGCCTAAAAATTAATATGTTATTGATATTTAAATGATTTGTCGGGGTGAGCAGGCACTGTTGGCGCCTCCACCGGATGGGTTTTAATTTCCTGCTTCAGATAATCTACTGCTTTAGATAATTGTGCGTCTTTGCCTTTAAAGGTCTCAAATGGCAAGTTATCTACCACAATATCAGGGTCAACTCCATGACCTTCAATCAGCCACTTGCCCTCGGGGCCAAAAACACCCATCTCTGCCGCGCTGGCAATACCGTTGTCAACCATGCGGTTATCTTGAGACAGCCAAATTTCGCCACCCCAGGTGCGCATACCTATCACTTTGCCCAGGCCTAATCTTCTAAAGCCTTCTACAATTGCTTCACCATCAGATGCAGATTGCTGGTCGCAAAGAATTACCATTGGCCCGCGGAAGGCATATTGCATATTCCAGGTTGGGCCGCCCGACCTGCTTTGCCAATACATCCAGGCTTTTCGCATCAGTTTTTCCAATACCCAGCTATCAATGTTTCCACCGTTATTGCCGCGCACGTCAAGGATCAACCCTTTACGGTTAAAGACAGGATAAAACTGCTTAGTAAAATCGTCCATATCGCTGCCGCCCATCGCGCGTAAATGCACGTAACCAATCTGGTCATCACTCATACTGTCAACTCTCATTCTGCGCGATAATTCCCACTCACTGTAACGCAGGTTTTGCGCATCGCGTGTCGAAAAAGGTTTTACTACCTGTTCGTAGCGCTTTTTGCCTTTGTCCTGCAAGGTTAATTTTACCGGGATGTTTACCTTGTTTGCTAATAATTCGCCAATGTCTTCTACATCGTTTACAGGCATATTGTTTACTGCGGTGATCACATCACCTTCTTTAATACGCAGCTCGGGTTTATCCAACGGCGAAGAAAATTCAAAATCAGGGTCGGACTTATAAATGTGCTCTATTTTATACCCTGCAGTGGTTTTATTTAGCTTAGCGCCTAATACACCGGTTTGGGTGCGGTCTTCTGCAACGCGCTTGTCGCCACCGCCAACAAAGGTGTGTAAAGCAGAAATTTCGCCAACCATCTGTCCCAAAAGGTCGTCAAGTTCATACCGGTCTGTCAGCCTTGGAACCAAGGTTTTATATTGGTCGCGCACAGCTACCCAATCAACCTTGTGTAAATCGCGATCATAAAAATAATCGCGCATCATGCGCCATGCATCATCAAACATCTCCTGCCAGTCGCACTGCGGTTCTATCGAGAAACTCCAATTGCTTAGCTCAACTTTACTTTTATCCAGATCAAGCTTCTGCCCGTCTGCATCGATCACAGCCAGGTTTCTATTGGTAAAATGCACCAGCACCTTTTTGCCATTTGCAGAAACGTCGAAGCCGCTTACAAATGACGCGATCTCTGTCGGGTCGTGCTTTTTACTTTCAATGATTTTCATGGCATATAACTTCCCGCCATTGTCTTCCCCTGCTACCCCGCTATCTAACCAATATATGTAACCATTAGCTATTGCAAGCCCGTTTATATTGGCGCTTTTAGTTGGCACTTTGTAAAGCGACTCTTTAGCCTTCGCCCAATCTATGCTTCCTGCCGGCATCACCTTTGGCCTAGTCTTATCTACCTTAACCGTTTTAGCCACACCCTCGTGCGTTACTGTCGTAAATACCGAGTCGGCTAGCCACGAATCTGTTTGTAAAAACGGAAACTTTGCTGCTGTATCTAATGCCATGGCGTAAATGTTAGCCGTTTGTGTATAGTAAGGCTCGGGCGCGCGTGAACCCCACGGAGATAAAACGCGAGATACCAGGTTACGCTCACTTACAAAAAACATCCATTTATTATCTGCAGACCAGACCGGACTATAACTATTTAATCTTGTAGTGGTCACAGGCGTCATTTTCATGGTGCGGGTATCAATTACTGCTATCTGCGAATTTAAATTCTCAATACTCTGAGAGATGTTTAAATATGTACTGTTGGGTGACCATGACATATCATTAGTACCTCCGTAGGCACCATCATGTTTAAACTTAACTTCGCCGGTAGCCACTTCTACAATGCGGATCACGTCGTTTTTATCATTTGTGGCAATGTATCTGCCGTTTGGCGAAACGGTAAAACTTGCTATCTGTGTTTTGCTGCCTTTGGTTAACTGTTTTGCTTCACCACTGCCATCGGCGTTGATCTGCCATATTTCGTATTCGCCGCTTTCGTCAGACAGTACAGCCAGGCTTTTGTTATTCATAAAATGTACATCGCGTACGCGGATGCCGCTCTTGCGGGATACTTCTACCCACCTGTCACTTTTAGCAGGCGAGACGAATACTCGACCGCGGCTCACGATAGCAACATAGTTGCCGTTAGGCGATATGTCTGAGTAGCTGATGCTGCTTACCGGGCTTTTTATCCATTTGGGCTTGCGCTGGTCAAAGTCGGATACCAATTTGATATCCAGCATTTTTTCTGCATTTGCAGTGATGTCATACGTCCAGATATCGGCGCCTTTTTGATAAACGATCGTAGAACCATAAACAGATGGCGTTTGTAAGTCCCATCCTTTTGAAAAGGTTTGTTGCTTTAAGTTTTTACCGTCCAGATCGATTGACCATAAGTTCATGGTGCCGTCCCGGTCGCTCAGGAAAAATATATGGCCGTTTACATACATCGGGCTGGTGCTGGTGCCATCAAAATCTGATGTGAGGCTTGCGGCTTCGTGCTTGCCGTCGAATTTCCAAAGCTGCTCTATGTAGCCGCCTTTGTAACGCTTGGTCTTGCTGCCTTGATTTTGAAAGCGGGTAAAATATAAGTTGCCTGCATCGTCATAAGTACCGATCGACGCCTGGGCTAATGGCACATTCTCTGACTTCAAGGTAACAGGGTCCAGTTTCATCAACTGCGGCGATGGGTACATGGAATTGATATTAGAACGATATAGAATCTTCCCGTCTTTTGTCCACCCCGAGATGAGGATGTTGGCCATGTTATACGTTAGGCGTTTTGGGACGCCGCCGTTGATATCCATAAGGTACACTTCTGATGAACCTTCATACTGACCCGAAAAAGCAATCTGTTTACCATCCGGCGAGATAGCCGGGTTTTGTTCAACACCATCATTTGTGGTTAAACGTGTTGATAGACCGGTATTGGTGTCAAATTTCCAAAGGTCTCCTTCAGCAGTAAATACCACCGTATTTTTGTAAATCGCAGGAGTGCGATAATATCCTTTCTGCTGCCCGAACGCGACAGATGCAGAAAATAACAAGCCTAATAAAAGCACAGGTTTGGTTGACATAAATTGCGTGATTAAGTCCCTAAAATAATAATTCCGGGTTATTATTTTAGATGCTTGCAGAAGATGGAAAAAAATCCGGTTACTTATTACGCTCTGTTGTAAAGCGCACCAATTGCTCAAGCCCCGTACGTGCATCGCCGGCCGGCAGTGTGGCTAATATGTCAAATGCTTCGTTCTGATATTTTTGCATTTGCGTTTCGGCATATTGCAAGCCGCCGCTATCTTTTACAAATTTTATGATGCGCGCAATTTTTGCGTTGTCATTATTATGATTCTTTACCAGACTGATGATTGCTTTCCGGTCGGAATTTGATGCTTTATTTAATGCATAAATGAGGGGAAGGGTCATCTTCTTCTCTTTTATGTCGATACCCAGTGGTTTGCCTACATCATCAGTCCCAAAATCAAACATATCATCTTTGATCTGGAAAGCTATGCCTGTTTTCTCACCGAATAGGCGCATTTTTTCTATCACTTCGTCACTCGCCCCGGCAGAGGCTGCGCCGCAGGCACAGCATGACGCGATAAGAGAAGCCGTCTTTTGGCGAATAACGTCATAGTATAATTCTTCGGTAATATCCAGGCGGCGTACCTTTTCGATCTGAAGCAGTTCGCCCTCACTCATTTGCCGCACCGCTTCCGAAACTATCTTTAGCAGGTTAAAGTCGTTATTTTTCAAAGAAAGCAGCAACCCTTTTGATAACAGGTAGTCACCAACCAAAACAGCTATCTTATTTTTCCATAAGGCATTGATAGAGAAAAATCCCCGGCGCTGGTACGAATTGTCTACCACGTCATCATGCACCAACGTTGCGGTGTGCAAAAGCTCGACAAGCGCCGCCCCCCGGTGAGTTGCATCATTAATGCCGCCGCACATGCTGGCCGAAAAGAAAACGAACATTGGCCTTATTTGCTTGCCCTTGCGCTTTACAATATAATGGGTAATACGGTCGAGCAGCGGAACCTGGCTGTGCATAGATAGCCTGAATTTCTCTTCAAAGATATCAATGTCGGCAGCTATAGGTTTCTTAATCTCGTTAATGCTCAGCATTGATAAATTTATTTGCGCATATACTTTTTAGGCATGCGTGGCAAACTTAGCTAAAATTTTATTTTGCCCTTAATTCTTTGGCTCCATGTAAAGCGCATTCCAGCGATGTCCATCCAGGTCTGTAAAGGCGCAGCCATACATCCAACCCTGTATTTCTGCCGGTGGTGCAAAAACATGCCCACCTGCTGCGGTTACATTCTGGGCTACTTCACCAACCGCCTCACGGCTATTCACGTCAAAAGAGATCATGATCTCTGATGCTGTAGCGGTATCCACCAAGCCGTTTTGAGTAACGTTTTTAAACGCCTGGTTCTCGAAAAGCATAACCGCTACCTTTTTCGTGCCTACGATCACTACCCCGGAATTGGCGGTATTGCCCGGAGTATCCGGCGTATCAAATCCTATTGCTTTAAAAAAGGCACGGGCCTTCGCTACATCTGCTACCGGCAGGTTAAGCCACAGTTCTTTTGTCATGGTATTTTATTTAGGTGATTAGATAGTCAAAGATAATAGGTTGCCTAATGTGGTTTACTGTGTATTACCGACAAATGCAAGGTTAAATACGACACTAATTAAACAAAAAAGCGCCCTTTGGGGCGCTTAAATATGTAAAGCTCGATATTATTTAAACGGCGGCCTTGTTGGTGTTGTAGGCGTTGGATTAGTTGGTGTAGGGGTATTAGGTGTTGGATTGGTTGGTGTTGGTGTAGGACTTGGGTTTGGCATTGGATTAGGCGTAGTCGGATTGGTCGGCATTGGCGACGGCGACGGATTTGTTGGTGTTGGGTTTGTCGGGGTCGGGTTGGTTGGCGTCGGCCTGTTTGGTGTTGTTGGTGTTGGCCTGGTCCGTTTCTTTTGTGACGGAACGGTATCCGCTGCTAATGTTTTTTTGGGGCCATTATTTGTGGTAACAGTGTTAGTTTTTGCGCTTGCTACGCTTAATGTTAATATGGCTGCTGCCATTACAATGATTTGCTTTTTCATGATGATTCTATTAATTGGTTTAACAATTTAACTACAAAGCAAAACGCGGGTTGTTTTAGATGGATGTGGAAGCGTCACGAATTACTTACCCCGATTTTGGGTAAATAATTACCCCATGACAGATTTATTTTTGTTTTAATTTATTTTTGTTCTTATAAAGATAATTTATAACTTAGCTGTGCGGAAAGGAAGTAGTAAACCCTGACCGATAAAACCCAGAAACAAAACCCTTAGTGCAAGGCATTAAGGGTTTTTGCTTTTATGCCACCTTTTGGTATAACATTCTTTAGTCCTACCTTTAAGCATGGAAGCGAACTACCTGCAAAGCGTCAAGAAACAGTTTGAATATTACAAGATGCTGGGCGAGAAAACCTTTGCCCAGGTAAGTGATGATGCACTATTTTGGCAGTACAATACAGAAAGCAACAGCATAGCCACAATTGTAAAACACCTTTGGGGTAATATGCTCTCGCGGTGGACCGACTTCCTGACCAGTGATGGTGAAAAGGACTGGCGCAATCGCGACGCAGAATTTGAAAATGACATCAGCAGTCGCGAAGAGCTGCTACAAAAATGGAATGAAGGCTGGACTTGCCTCTTTAATGCGCTTGAAACCGTTAATGCAGATAATTTAAGCGCTGATATATACATCCGTAATCAGGCCCATAGTGTAACGGAAGCGATTAACCGCCAGCTGGCACATTACCCCTATCATGTAGGTCAAATTGTTTTTATAGGTAAGATGGTTGCGGCTGAAAAATGGGAATCGTTGTCAATTCCGAAAGGTAATTCAGGTGCATATAACAGCGAGAAATTCGCGCAGCCCAAACACCGCGAACACTTCGCAGACGAATACCTTAAAAATCCGAACGAGAATTTATAAATTATACCTTCTTAACCGCATCTGCCAAATCTTTCATGGCAGGGGCTTTTTCCCAGGTTTTAACCAGTTTACCGTTTCGGCCATACAGGGCTATAAAAGGTGTAGTTTTTATATGGAAATATTGCTGCACCTCATAGGTGTACCCTTCTGTGCCAACAATGAAATTAGGGTAAGCGGCTAAGCCATAGTTGCGGCGAAAATCTTGCAATGAGCGTAACTGGTTTACAAATGTGATCATCACCACTTGTGTGTTTTTAAAGTCCTTCATGTAAGGCTTCATCTCCATCATCATGTGCTGGCAATGTGTACAGTCGGGCGAGAAATAAATAAACAGCACGGGCTTGTTCTTTTTAAGGTCTGCCGCTGTCAGTTTAACGCTGTCGGTATTAAGAATATGGAAGTTCGGGATATTCTCAATTCCGCCTGTTTGCGCATTGGTGCAAGCTGTGATTAAAACGAAGGCGCAAAGGGTTAATATTTTTTTCATGTTATGCATTTGCTGGGGCTTCTAATAATTCTACCTGCCAAGCTACGTGTTCTTCTGTTACCGGGAAAAGTGCGTTGTGCCTTACAGTTTGATAAACAGCGTCAAATATATCATTATAATTTCCACGCTCAGAGGGCACAAGTTCAGTTTGTTGTTCTGTATCAGACGACATCAGGTACAGCTTACCTTCACTACCTGGTTTTTCTATTCCATAAGCCGGGTCGGTTGGCTTCATACCGGCCATTAGCTGAGCTTCCTGTACATCATCGCGTCCTTTTACAAAGCTGCCCAAAGTGCCGTGAACCACTGATGACTCTAAACGCTTTGCCACCATCAAGCTACCGGTTAAGAACACATTCAATCCGTTAGGGTAATTCAACCTGAAACTAAAGTAGTCATCCACCTGCGATCCCGGCCGATGGGTGGATTTTACTTTATCAAAGTTTAGCGGCTTGCCAAACAATACAATAGCTTGGTCAATTAAATGCGGTCCAAGATCATACGTTAGCCCATTCGCGGCATATCCTTCGGTTTCTTTAAATATTTTTTGTCCAAGTGTTAAACGATATCGATCATAACGTAAGTGCACCTCAACCAGTTCACCCAATCGGCCGCTCTCGACCACAGACTTAACTGCCATAAACTCGCTGTCGTAACGGCGGTTTTGGTAGATTATTAAGTGTTTGCCTACACGTTTACTTATGTCAAACAGCTCCTTAACTTCTTCGCTTGTAGCAGCTGCAGGTTTTTCCAGTAGCACATGCTTGCCGGCAATGAGCGCTTCTTTGGCTAACTGGTAATGCGTGTAGCTCGGTGTATTTATAACCACCAATTCTATCTCATCGTCATTTAAAATTTGGGTTACATCATCGTAACTTAATACATCCGGATAGCTTTCATGCGCGATCTTATTGTGCCGCTCAACAACCGCTTTAAATTTAAAATGCGCATTTGTAGCCAGGAACGGGGCATGAAATAATTTGCCAGACATGCCATATGCCAGCAAACCGGTTACTATTGGGTTATTCATAAATAGTTGGGTAGTGATGGTAAAAGTGTGAAGATAACAACCATTTGAGATTTTTTGTGAGGCGTTATTATCATAAAAGTTTCTATTTTTGGGCATCAATTATAAATCGATATGGAATTTCCTGCCGAACTAAAATACACTAACGACCACGAGTGGGTACGCGTTGAAGGTAGCACTGCCGTTATTGGCATAACAGAATTTGCGCAGCGCGAATTAGGTGACATTGTGTTTCTTGAAAACCCTTCTGTTGGTGGTACCATTACCAAAGGCGAAGTGTTTGGTACTATCGAGGCAGTGAAAACAGTTTCAGATCTTTTTGCGCCTGTTACAGGCACAGTTGAAGAGGTTAACCCGCAAACCGAATCGAACCCAGAGTTAGTGAACAGCGATCCTTACGGGAATGGCTGGATCATCAAGGTAACACTTGAAAATTCCGGAGAAGTAGATACACTGCTTTCAGCTGATGAGTACAAAGCCTTGGTTGGCGAGTAATTATTAGTTCCTTCAGGTTAAGACATCAGATCTTTCCATGCATTCGCGGTAAATCATCGTAATTGTTTACTTTGATAAATGCGAGACAATAAACTCACATGGCGTAATTGGGCTAAGGCAGCTTTGTTGCTTGTGCCGCTATTGCTGCTCACATTGGCGCAGCCTGCGCCAAACTTTATCGAACGTTTTTATAGCGAAGGCTTATATAAAGGCGTAAGCAGTATACTGCACTTTCTTTTTAGCTGGGTTCCGTTTAGCATAGGCGATATTTTCTACATTGCTGTGATCGTCAGCAGTGTCATTGCCGTTATTGTGACAATACGTGCCGCCATTCGGAAAAACTTCTGGTTGGCAGGAAAAACATTGTTCAGGCTTGTGATTAGTACTGAGCTATTGATCATCGTGTTCTACCTTTTTTGGGGATTAAATTACTCCCGCCCGCCCGCTGCTGAGCTACTTAGTTTACAAGACACGTCTTATACGTTAAGTGATGTTAAAAATGTAACCGGAATGATCATCGATAGTGTAAATAAAACGCGTTCCCGGATAAACATTGCAGACCTGGAAACTAGCGACGACAGCATCTACACCACCTCAGCAGAAGCTATAAGAAATATTGCACCTATTTCAAGTAAGTTCAAGGTATACCTGCCGGCGGTCAAGTCGTCATTGTTATCACCCTTATTGAATTACATGGGTACGTCGGGGTATTTTAATCCCTTTACCGGTGAAGCGCAAGTCAACAGACTGATGCCCGTATTTGATAAGCCATTTACGGCCTGCCATGAAATGAGCCATCAAATGGGGTTCGGTCGGGAAGATGAAGCAAATTTTGTGGGATACCTGGCAGGAGTCAATAGTAAAAATGAGCTGCTAAAGTATTCGGCATATTATGAAGCAACAATTGAGTTTTTGCGGTACTTGCATCGTCGCGACACCACCTCTTACAAACTATTAAAGTCGATGTTAAGCGATGCTGTAAAGCACGACCTTAAAACAGACAGCTTGTATTGGACCAGGTATAGCGGGCCCTTAGGCGATATGAGCGGCAGGTTTTACGATAGCTTTTTAAAGGCCAATAAACAGCCCGCAGGCTTGCGTACTTACAACCGCATGATACGGCTTACTATGTCGTGGTATAAAAAACGAGGGATATACTAACTCCGCTAATCCGTTACCTGAACGAGATCAAATCAATAGTAAATACCAATACAGAATTTGCCGGAATGGTCCCTGCACCTGTAGCACCATAACCCAAGGCAGATGGTATCAGTAACATAATTCTACCGCCTGCATTAATATGCGGGATGCCGTACTGCCAGCCTTTGATCAGGCCGCCCAATGCGGTATTAGTTAAGTTGCCTTTATCGAATTGGGTACCGGTAACAAGTGTCCCGGTATAATTTACACTGATTACAGAGGTACTTGTTGGATACGCACCCGCTCCAGCGGTGATTACCGAATAATACACTCCCGACGGATCTTTAGTAGCCGTGATGTTGTTTGCTTTAATATAAGCCTGGATGGTTGCATCGTCGGCAGCGGCCTGTGCAGCAGCGGTTGCAGCAGCAGACGCGTCAGCCGCAGAGGTATCTTCTTTTTTGCAGGCAGAGAAGCCTAAAACAGTAATTGCAAGCAGGAGTATTAATTTTTTCATTGTTATTTTCGTCGATTACGCTGATTACATTTATGATTTCACCGATCATTAACGCTCTGATCTACATCAAATTGCCTTTCATACACAACTCCGTAAAATCAGTATATTTAAACAGTTGTTTTGATTTTTAATTCATTCATTTGAGCATCGGCAATTGTCGAAGGCGAATCGATCATAACGTCGCGGCCTGAGTTATTTTTAGGGAAGGCGATCACATCGCGGATAGAATCCAGGCCGGCGAAGATGGAGCACAACCTGTCGAAACCGAACGCGATTCCACCGTGCGGCGGCGCGCCATATTCAAACGCGTCCATTAAGAATCCAAACTGTTTTTGTGCTTCCTCTTTGCTAAAGCCTAAGTGTTTAAACATTAATGCTTGCAGCTCACGGTCATGGATACGGATAGAACCACCGCCGATCTCCGTACCGTTGATCACAAGGTCATAGGCATTTGCGCGTACATCACCGGGGTGGGTATCCAGCATGGCGATATCCTCGGGCTTTGGCGAGGTAAACGGATGGTGCATGGCATGATGGCGCTGGCTTTCATCGTCCCATTCCAACAACGGAAAGTCTATTACCCAAAGCGGTGCAAATTTGTCTTTGTCGCGCAGGCCTAAGCGGCTGCCCATTTCCAGGCGTAGTTCATTCATTTGCTTGCGCACCTTGTGGGTGTCGCCTGCCAATACCAATACTAAATCGCCCCGCTGTGTATCAAGCGCCGCCGACCATTTTGCCAGTTCCTCTTCGTTATAAAACTTGTCTACCGAAGACTTTAAAGAGCCATCTTCATTATGGCGCATATAGATCAGGCCTGTTGCGCCAATTTGCGGACGCTTCAACCATTCGGTCAGTTCGTCTAATTGTTTACGGGTGTAAGCCGCAGCGCCTTTAGCATTAATGCTAACTACCAGTTCGGCGTTATCAAACACACCAAAACCTTTAGCCTTGACAATGTCATTCAGTTCAACGAATTCCATCCCGAAACGGCGATCAGGCTTATCAGAACCATATAAACGCATGGCGTCAGCATAATGCATACGCGGGAAATCACCTAACTCTATACTCTTTACCTTGCTAAATAAATGGCGGGTTAACCCCTCGAAAATATTAAGAATATCTTCCTGCGTAATAAAAGACATTTCGCAATCTATCTGCGTAAACTCAGGCTGGCGGTCGGCGCGCAGGTCTTCGTCCCTAAAACATTTTACGATCTGGAAGTAACGGTCGAAACCGCTAACCATCAGCAACTGCTTAAATGTTTGCGGCGATTGTGGCAAGGCGTAGAATTCACCCGGGTTCATGCGGCTCGGCACAACAAAGTCACGCGCGCCCTCCGGAGTAGACTTAATTAGTACAGGCGTTTCTACTTCAATAAAATCAAGGTCACTTAAATAGCGGCGCACTTCCTGCGCCATTTTATGACGAAGCACCAGGTTGTTGCGAATAGGGTTGCGGCGCAGGTCGAGGTAGCGATATTTGGCTCGTAGTTCTTCGCCACCGTCGGTTTCATCTTCAATTAAAAACGGCGGAATTTTAGCAGCATTCAAGATTTCCAGACTTTCCACAGCGATCTCGATATCACCTGTCTCCATTTTAGGGTTTTTATTAAAACGCTCTAAAACCTTGCCGGTAACCTGTATCACAAACTCGCGCCCAAGGTTGCGGCCTTGCTCACGTACTGCCGAGTCTGTCTCTTCATTGAATACCAATTGGGTTAAACCATAACGGTCGCGGATATCAATAAAAGTAGTGCCGCCCAAGTCGCGCGATTTTTGCACCCAACCTGTAAGGCTAACCGTTTCGCCTAAATTATCGATGTTTAACTGACCGCAAGTGTGTGTTCTGAGCATAATAACCTCAATTGTAAAAGTTTGCGAAAATAAGGTTTTTGACCGAGGCAGGGAAAGGTTTTCTAAACTATGACCGTTACTATAATTGATTTACATTTGTCGCACTCATCCTACTAACAACATGAAAACGTATTTAATTGCCGCCTGTCTGCTATTGTCAGCAGTAGCTTGGGCCCAACCTTCAAAGGTTACTGTTACACAAACCGCAAGCGGTTATATGCTTATGCGTAATGGTAAACCATATTTCATTAAGGGGGCCGGCGGCACCAATTACATGGAAAGGCTGGCAAGGTATGGCGGCAATTCGCTGCGTACCTGGGATACCCGCAACGGCGGTGAGATCCTTGAAAAAGCGCAATCACTCGGCTTGACAGTTACCATGGGCCTTAACGTCGCCCGTGAACGTCACGGATTTAATTATGATGATACTGCGGCAGTGCGTAAACAACTAGAAACGCTGCGGGCCGAAGTGCGCAAATACCGCAATTACCCGGCCTTGCTTATTTGGGGAATCGGCAATGAGTTAAACCTGGAATACAAGAACCCAAAAGTTTGGGATGCGGTGAATGACATAGCAAAAATGATCCATCAGGAAGACCCTGACCACCCGGCAACTACTATGCTGGCCGGTGTAAACCCTGAAGTGATGAAAGAAATAATAGCCCGGTGTCCGGATATAGATTTGCTGTCTGTGCAGGTTTATGGCGGACTTGCTAAGGTGCCTGACGAGATCAAGGCTACGCATTGGACCAAAGCTTACATGGTAACCGAGTGGGGTCCGACGGGCCATTGGGAAAGCTTGCAAACGCCGTGGAAAGCATCGATTGAAGAAACCAGCAGCCAAAAAGCTATGGTTTATAAAAGCAGGTATGAAGCATCTATAGCCAAAGACAAGAACTGCCTGGGCTCATATGTTTTTCTTTGGGGACAAAAGCAGGAGCGTACCCCAACATGGTATGGCTTATTCACAGAAGCCGGCGAAGAAAACGAAGTGGTAGATGTGATGCAGTACTTATGGACAGGCAAATACCCGGCTAATCGTGCGCCTCACTTAAGCACTTTGATGCTCGACGGCAAACAATCATCAGACTTTATTTATTTGCAGCCCGGCAAATCGTACGCATTGAACTATAACGTGACTGATGCAAACGGCGACACGCTTACCCCACGTTGGGAACTATTGCCCGAAAGTACCGACCTTAAAAACGGCGGCGACCGCGAGTCGAGGCCGCAGGCAATTGTAGGGTCTGTGAAAATCAGCAAACCGGGCGAGGCAACGTTAAAAGCACCAAACCAGGCAGGCGCCTACCGTATTTTCTTGTATATAAGCGACGGCAAAAATAAAGTAGCAACCGGAAATATTCCGTTTTACGTTAAATAGCAGCTATTCGAAGAAACGGCGCAGATAGTTGATCTGACCCAGATGGTAATTAAGGTGTACCAGCAATTGCAACACAATGAAGTGCACAGTAACTTCTTTACCGTCGAACGGAATTGGATAGGCTGCTTCCAGGTCTTCATCGCTTAAGTTTGCAAGCGTGGTAGTGACCAACGTTTTCAGGTTTTCGAGGCCCGTTATAAATTCCGCTTGGGAGACATCCTTTTGGCTAAACTCCAAATCTCTGTCACGAACGTAATCTGTTTTGCCAATATTAGCGCCAATGTGATAACTCGAACCGCCTATTAAATGTAGCACCAAGTTACCAGCCGGATTATTTATAGTACCCGCTGCGCGCCAAAGATCTTCTTCATTCTTAAACTGTTTTATCTCATCGATCAGTTTGTCCAGATCGCGCTGGTAAAAAGAAACTATAAGTGCTGATTTCATAGTAAAACTATTAGTGATAAAAAAAGCCCCACAATATTGTGAGGCCTTAGAATACTATATCTGATATTTCCACCATTTTTGGTCGCTATTGCTCGAGGCAACAACATTTTCTATAAATGCCATCCCGCGGATACCATCGTCTACAGACGGATAATCCAGCCATTCAGGTTTAGTGTCTTCGCCGCTCAGTCTCGCACGCAAGGCATGTGAGAAATTCCGGTAATGATTACCAAACGCTTCCAGGTAACCTTCGGGGTGGCCAGCAGGCGTGCGCACGTTGGCACGTTCAAGGTCCGACAAGCGGTCCTGGTATCCCGAACCTGCCCGGACGATCTCCATAGGTTTGTCCAGCCATTTTATAATCAGAGAGTTTGGCTCCATCTGCGCCCATTCTAAACTTCCATTTTCACCATACACACGAATCTTAAGCGCGTTTTCTTCACCGGCCGCTACCTGCGACGCAATGAGTGTACCGGTTGCATCGTCTTCAAACCGTAACAGCACCGCGCCATCATCGTCAAGCGCGCGGCCTTTTACAACAGTGTTCAACGTAGCGCATAGCTCAGTGATCTTTAGACCGGTTATGTACTCTGCCAGGTGTGCGGCATGCGTACCAATATCGCCCATGCTACCGCTTTTGCCCGATTTTGACGGGTCTGTGCGCCAGGCAGCCTGCGCGTTACCTTCACGCTCAGACAGGCGGCTTAACCAGCCTTGCAAATATTCTACGTTTATCTTCCTTACTTTTCCTAACTGACCGCTCTTCACTACCTCGCGGGCTTCTTTAACCATCGGGTATCCGGCATAAGTGTGCGTTAGTAACAGCAATAATCCGGTTTCCTCAACCTTTGCCTTAAGCTGCTTAGCCTCATCAAATGTAAGGGTTATAGGCTTTTCTATCACCACGTGGAAGCCTTTCTCCAAAGCCAGCATTGCCGGCGCGAAGTGGGCAAAATTCGGCGTCACTATAGATACAAAATCCATGCGTTTGTCGGCCGGTAAGGCAGCCTCGGCATTGATCATATCTTCATAGCTGGTATACGTACGGTCGTCGTCTAAAAAGAGCATACGTCCGCTTTCTTTTGCTACATCAGGGTTAATGCTCAGCGCGCCGCATACCAGTTCTATCTGTCCGTCCATATTGGCGGCAATGCGGTGTACAGCGCCAATAAAGGCATCTTTACCGCCGCCGATCATACCCATACGTAATTTCCTGTTTTCCATTTCGGTAGAATATAATGTTTAGTTTTTGTTGGTATTTAGTTATACAAAAGAAGAAATAAAGTTGAATATTTCTGCGTAGGGCGATAATAAAGAAGTTGTTGAAGGCTATGTCTAATCTCGAGAGAGCAAATACAGTTCAGAGTAATAAAGTTTAATAAAGATTTGAGCTTTAAGCCAAGTCTTAGCATTCTTTCTTTTGGGCGTTACCCACCGTGGGCAGGTCGCGCTTTTCGCTTCAAGTCCTCCCCCGATATTCATCGGGGTCCGGGCTTTACACTGCAATCGCTAACGCATTTTTATGATTACGTTGATCCTCATTTGAAGAGGACGATAATATTATTTAAATCTTCCGGCTGGTATTAATAACGTTCACCTTGTCAAACTTTGTTGTTGCACAGCCGTGAGATACCGCGCTTACTTGCTGCGGCTGGCCTTTGCCATCAAAGAAAGAACCACCTAAACGGTAATCACTGGCGTCGCAAATCGCCGAGCACGAGTTCCAGAACTCTTGTGTGTTTGCCTGATATGCCGCGCCGCTAACCATCCCGCCCAGTTTACCGTCTTTTATCTCGTAACACAGCTGGCTGCTAAACTGGAAGTTGTACCGCTGCTGATCTATTGAATAAGAGTTACGGCCGAACATGTATAAGCCTTTTTCAGTATTCTTAATCAGGTCTGCAGGGCTCAACTTTGCTTTGCCGGGCTGTAAGCTAACATTCGGCATGCGCTGAAATTGTACAGAGCTCCAATCGTCGGCGTAGCAGCACCCCTGTGATGCATCAAGCCCAAGGATGTGTGCCTGGTCGCGGATGGTTTGGTAGTTAACCAAAACACCATCTTTTATGATATCCCACTTGCCACATTTAACACCCTCATCATCATATCCCACAGTACCTAATCCGTTAGCCTGCGTTTTATCGCCGACAAAATTTACCAGTTTACTGCCAAAATTAAACTTGCCTGTTCGCCACTTATCAAGCGTTAAGAAACTGGTACCTGCAAAGTTTGCCTCATAACCAAGCACCCGGTCAAGCTCTGTTGGGTGGCCAACAGATTCATGTATGGTAAGGAAAAGATTTGTCGGGTCAAGTATCAGATCATATTTGCCCGGCTCCAATGGTTTGGCCTTGAGCTTCTCGCTCAATTGTGCTGTCGCGATGCGTGCATCTTCCAGCATATTGTAACGCGTAGTAAAGAGCGGGAAAATGCCATTTAAAACTGTGCTGCTATCGGGCATCAAATATTCATAACCCATACCCATCGGTGCGCTCAGCGAGTTGCGTGTTTCAAATTTGTTGGTTGCCGCATCGGTCTTGGTTATCGTAAATGATGGCCAGATGCGGTGTATATCCTGATCAGCGTAGGTGCCATCGGTAGACGCAAAATACTTTTGCTCGTTGATCATAAACAACGAGTTATTAATGAAGTTAGCCCCGGCCACCAAAGCGGCATTATTGGCTTCCAAAAGCAGGTCTACCTTGTCTTTGATAGGCACCTCGAAGGCGTTTTTTAATATCGGAGTTTTCCAGTTCACTTCGCCGTAACCCTTTTGCGGCGCAAGCTCAACAGGTGTGGTTAGCAGTTTGGCGTTATCTTTTGCAATGCGTACCGCTAATTCCGCCGTGCGTGCAATGCTGTCTGTCGTCAGGTTATCAGTCGCGGCAAAACCCCAGCAGCCATTAGCCAGCACCCGCACACCCATCCCGTACGATTCTGTATTGGCAATATTCTGCACATTCTTTTCGCGGGTAATAACCGACTGGTTTAAATACCGTCCGATGCGGACATCGGCGTAGCTTGCACCTTTACTTTTTGCTGCGTTGAGCGCCACATCTGCCATACGTTTTTTAATGCCGGCATCAACGCTGCTAAGTGTTTCTTCAATAGCGATGGGCTTGCCTAAAGCAGGTAAATTGTTTAGCATGGCGGCGCCAACACCCATACCACTCAGATACAAAAAGTCTTTTCTTTTCACGGTGACTGTTTTAAAGCCACAATATAGAGATAACAAAGTGCGGCAGCAAGAGTTACTGCCGTAGCTAACAGGATTGTTATTTTAATCCGTAAAAAATGCTGATGCTATTATTAAGCTTCTTGCTGCCTTCAAAGGCAATACCGTAATCTATCCTGAATATAAACCGCTGTATACCAACATAGAACTCAGAATAATTGCGGCGACCTGCAGAGCCCGACAGATAATTGGCTCCGATTATTTCATCCAGTTTCAATGGCCGCAAGAATGAAATCTTGTTAAATAGAGAGCCGGTAAAGTTATGCTCTAAATGCCCCTCAAAATAAGCGCCATTGGTGCTGAATGTATAAAACGGCAAGTAATGGAAACTGCCGATAGTTGGATTGAAAACTGTACCCTGGTTACCAAAAAAGTGCTGATAATCCATGAAGTACAAATTGTTCTTATTGAAGAAATTGCCTGCCGATAACTTGAAAGCGGTATAACCATATAGCCCGGTAGGGATGCGATCATCAAATACATCAACCGAGGCAAAATCGTAATCGACACTAGAGCCCAACGCGTTTATTCCTTTACGATAATTTATACGTATCTTGGGGTATTTTGATTGCTCATAAAAGCGGCCATCGGGGCGTGTGGTGTACCGCTGGTCAAATGTAAATGTGACCGATGCTTTAAAGGTCATGGCATTGTTTCTCGGAAACAGCGACTCGTAACTATCAGGCCCGGCAGGGTTAAGTGGGTTATTGGTTGTAAAGGGCTTGTCCTTTGATCCCAGGATACTAAAACCTGACGTGTTATATAGTTGTTCGCGCTGGGCATAAGACAATCCCGTATAAAGCAATACGCCCTTCGCTAATTCACGTTGGTATCCTATCAAGCCGAAAGTAGAGCGGTAATATTTTACATAGTTACTCCTGCTGAGTAACGTACTTACAGTATTAAACACGTTCGAACGGGTTCCTGCATTATTGAGGTCCAAAATATCGCTGCCAAAAGTTCCAAACCAGTACCCCTGGTGCAGCGGATCATAATTGTAGGTAAGGTGCACGTTCGCTTCCAGTTTCTTGTTAGAAAAACCATAGCGTACGGCAGGCGAAATGGTAAACGACCTGCGGTCGTTATAAAACTGGGTGTAAAAACCTTTTAAGTTAATGCCGAAACCTTCGACGGTATTATAGAACAAAGTTTCATACAAGGGATTCAAATAGAAGCTGCGCCCTGCATACCGGTCTGTCCATGCGTAGCCGAATATGGTATACTTAAGCGGATTAAATTTGTTGTTTGCACGCTCAACAGAATCGAGGTATGGCCGTGAGTGCTCTATACGACCAATGCTGTCTTTAATATGATAATCACGTGCCTCTTGCAAAGTAAGCGGCACAGGGCGGGTTTTAGACCAGTAAGCTTCTGTTTTAATATTGGCTGTAGTATCGATGCGCATTACTTCGCCATCAAAAAAACCTTCTTTAAAGCCGGGGTTTAAGTTATAATTGTTGTAGATGCTGGCATAGTAGCCTTTAAAACCAAAGCCTAATACATCGCCGCTATAAGTATACTGTGTAGAAACGGGCAGCCAAACGCTATCCCGCACCGGGATATATTGCTGGCTAATGTTTAGTGAATCTACCAGGTTTATGTTTGCCTGCCGTGTTAACGTCAGGTCGGCGCTGTACAAGCGATAGCTATTTTCAAGTATGTAGATAAAGCCGCGATAGACAGGGTCATGCTCATGGCGTGGAATTACCTCTATTTTATCTATTCTTCGGCCGTTTTCAATTGATACCCCGGCCAACCGGTAACGGTAAAAAGACATGGCGTTATCAGCAATTGGCGACACGAACCCGCGCGTGCTGAGGCCGTTGATCTGTAATACGTTTTTGTAGAAATTTACCTGCAAGTCTGATGCCTTGTTATAACTAAAGGCAGAACTCTGTCCGGCTATTTTGGAAGCGATCATCACTTCTTTAACTTTATCGGGTTGCTTAAAGTTAAACTCGGACAGTGACTCTGATTGATACAATATGCCGCGGCCGTTGCTATCCAATTCAAGCAAAGTCGGGATGTTTCGTCCTAATAATTTTTTTGGTGCCTTTGTCAAGCGCTGAACGCCTTTAACATATACCGCGCTGGAATATTCGGGAACCTGGTTTAAGTAGTATTTTCGGCGCGCGATCACTTGTTTCATAATTGAATCTGCCGGGCCTTTTCGTCGCGAAGTGATCGTAACTTGTCTCAGCTCAAAAACTTCGGGCTGCATTACAATGCTGTTATCAACGTTGTGGTCTGTTATCGTAATGCGCTCTATCCGTTCAATATAGCCCACATAGCGGTAGATAACATCGTAAGTTCCGGGCGACAGACTGAATTGGTAACGGCCATTCTCATTGGCAGTACTGCCATATGTAGAATTGCGGACATATATAGACACAAAGCCGATTGGCTTGTTCTGATTATCTGTAACACGACCCGTTAAGGCATATTTTTGAGCAGCGGCAGAAAGGGTTGTGAGTATAAAAAGTAAGTTAAATAAATATTTCTTCATGGTAATATTTGATAAGAGGTTTAAAACCTTAAAATGTTTGCCTTCAGCCTAAAATATTAGCTACCGCATGTCCTTATATCATCTATTGAATGCTTAATTTTGCCACTAACAATAAAATTGCACTATGTACGATACGCTGAAACCAGTATTGCAGCAAGAGCTTGCACAAATTGAAGAAGCCGGACTTTATAAGAAAGAACGCATCATTATCTCACCGCAAGGAGCGGATATAGAAGTGCAAGGCGGTAAAAAAGTGATAAACTTTTGTGCTAACAACTATCTGGGCCTTTCTGCGAACCCGGATGTTATAAAGGCTGCGAAACAAACCATGGATACGCATGCCTATGGCTTATCGTCGGTGCGTTTTATATGCGGAACGCAGGATATCCACAAGAAGCTGGAACAAAAGATTGCCGAATTCTTAGGAACCGAGGATACCATTCTTTACGCTGCCGCTTTCGACGCGAATGGCGGCGTATTTGAACCGTTGTTTAACGAGCAGGACGCCATTATTTCTGACGAACTGAATCACGCATCCATCATTGATGGTGTACGCCTTTGCAAGGCGCAGCGCTATCGCTACAAACATGATGACATGGCCGACTTGGAGGAAAAACTTCAGTCTACTACTGAGTTGCGCCACCGTATTATCGTAACAGACGGCGCATTTTCTATGGACGGAACAATCGCGCAACTAGATAAGATCTGCGAACTGGCAGATAAGTACCGGGCTTTGGTAATGATAGATGAAAGCCATTGCTCTGGTTTTATGGGCAAAACCGGTCGTGGTACGCATGAGCACCATAATGTGATGGGCAAAATAGATATCATTACCGGGACCCTTGGTAAAGCGTTAGGTGGTGCATCGGGCGGATTTACATCAGGCCGTAAAGAAATTATCGATATGCTGCGTCAGCGCTCACGTCCATATCTGTTTTCAAATACACTTGCCCCTGCAATTACAGGTGCATCTATAAAGGTGCTGGATATGCTGAGCGAAACAACCCTATTGCGAGATAAACTGGAGAGCAACACCAAATACTTCCGCGAGCAGATGACAGCTGCTGGGTTTGATATTAAACCGGGTGTACATCCAATAGTTCCGGTTATGTTGTATGATGCTAAAGTTGCCCAGGAGTTTGCTGCCAAAATGCTTGATGAAGGCATTTACGTAATTGGTTTCTTTTACCCGGTAGTCCCTCAAGGCAAAGCGCGTATACGTGTACAAATTTCTGCCGCCCATGACCGCCATCACTTGGACAAAGCCATAGCCGCGTTTACCAGGGTGGGCAAGGAACTGGGGGTGATAAAGTAATTGATTATATTTGTATTTAGGAGGTACAGATTATGGCGAAGCTGGTATTAGATATTGACCCCGAGGTAATTGAAGACATGACAAAGTCTGCGGAAGAATTACATCTGTCGCTTTCTGGTTATGTTGAGCAATTTTTTATAAAAAAAGAAGCCAACGCTGCTGTGGCCCCTCATTTAAAAAAAGAGCATGAACTTTCTGATTGGGTGCGAAGCTTGGTACTCGCAAAAGAGCCCACACCAGATTTTGATCATAAGGCAGAATATGGTAAACATTTGGAAGAGAAATACGGCGTATGACCAATGTCTATGTAGACAGTGATATCATACTTGATGCACTATTACGACGCGAACCTTTTTATCTTGCGGCACTTAATCTTATTGAACTTGCGCATAACAATACGGTCAGGCTTCACATGTCGTCTTCTTCATTTATAAATGTTAATTATTTTTTAAGAAAGTTTTTTCTTGGAAAAACCATTGAAACGCTAAAAACCTTAAGGCTTGTTCTAAGTATCGTTATTGTAGATGCCGATACTATTGATTCTGCCTTAAATTCAGGTTTCTCAGATTTTGAAGACGGCGTGCAATATTATGCTGCAATAAGCGCGAAAGCGGAATACATCATTACCCGCAATGTAAAAGATTATAAAAACGCCACTATTCCGGTTCTCACGGCCGAACAATTTTTAAGAACAGTAATTAAATAATGCAAGAAAAAATAGATCAATATACTGCTGATATAAATGCTTTCAATCCGGCGAATGCCGATGAGTTGGAAGCATTCCGTATAAAATATCTGGGCACCAAAGGACTTATCAAGGATCTTTTTGAGGAGTTCAAAAGTGTAGGTCCCGATGAGAAACGCACGTTTGGCAAGGTGCTTAACCAGTTTAAGCAAATGGCCGAGGCAAGGTACGAATCTTTGAAGGAAAGCTTCGCCACCACAAATGCCGGCCCTAAATCTGATGTGGATCTAACTTTGCCTGGTACCGGAATCGAAGTCGGTTCGCGCCATCCGTTGTCTTTGGTGCAAAGCGAGATCACCGACATTTTCAAACGTTTAGGTTTCGTTGTCGCTGAGGGCCCCGAGATCGAGGACGACTGGCACAACTTCTCGGCATTAAATTTCCCCGAAGAGCACCCCGCCCGAGATATGCAGGACACCTTCTTTATCAAAAAGAATGCAGGCAAAGATGATGTTGCTTTGCGTACCCACACCTCATCTGTGCAGGTGCGCATGATGGAAAATGGTAAGCCACCTTTCCGCGCCATTATGCCTGGTCGTGTTTACCGTAACGAAGCTATCTCTGCCCGCGCCCATTGTTTCTTCCACCAGATTGAAGGTTTATATGTTGACGAGAATGTATCATTTGCCGATCTTAAGCAAACGCTGTATCATTTCGTTCAGGAACTTTATGGTGAGGGTACCAAAGTTCGTTTCCGGCCGTCATATTTCCCTTTTACAGAACCATCTGCAGAGATGGATATTTCCTGCACTATTTGTAAAGGCGCGGGTTGTAATATGTGTAAATACAGCGGATGGGTAGAGATATTAGGCTGCGGGATGGTAGACCCGAATGTTTTAGAGAATTGCGGCATCGATAGCACAAAATATACTGGCTTTGCTTTTGGTATGGGTGTAGAAAGAATTACCAACCTGAAATATGAGATACGCGACTTGCGTTTATTCTCTGAAAACGACGTGCGCTTTCTGCAACAATTTAAGACAGAACTGATATGAGATATTTTATAGCTGCTTTTTCGATATTCATTTTAGGCATAACGTCTTGCAGTAAGGATAATGGCAGCTATGTACCCAGCGTCCCGGTAAACTTTCAGGCACCACTTACCGATCCACGTTTGGTGAAGCTCAACAGTATTGGCGGCAGCGCGACTATAAGCGGCTACGGGGTGGCAGGTTTGATTTTTTACCACAATACTGATGGCAGTTATGTATGCTTTGACCGCTGCAGCAGTTACCTGCCCGAAAATAAATGTGCCATTACTATCGATGATACAGGTTTTACCGCAACCGACCCATGCAGCGGTTCCAAATTTTCCCTTACGGACGGTTCACCGGTAAAAGCACCTGCCACACGCTCGCTTAAGCAGTATGCCGTAAGTGTGACTAATAATGTGATATTTGTGTCTAACTAAAGACATGGAAGCCGACAAGATCAAAGAAAGTATAAAGCGCGGGGCGCAAGACCTGTTCCGCAAGTTCGGCTATCATAAGACCAGCGTAAACGAAATTGCCAAACGGGCTAAGATCGCCAAAGCTACCATTTACAAGTATTTCGAAAGCAAGGAAGAGATATTACATGCCTTACTGATGGACTACATCAGCGTAAGTGTAGAAGATCTTATCGATGCTGATAACCGCCAGCAAAACGAAGAAGCCCATCTGGCGAATCTGATCCTCAAAACCAGCCGCCTGTCTTACACCATTTGCAACGAATTTATCGGCTGGGATTTTATCCGTGAGAGCACTAACTCGCAGGAATTCCTAAAGAACTTATCTAACGAGTTGGAAGACCTGCTGCTTGGCGCCTTTACCAAACTAAGCGGCATGCGCAAAATAGAGAACTATCACCAGCGCTTACGTTTCCTTATCAAATGCAGCAAGAGTATTGTCTTTAGTTTCGCATTCACCTCTGTGAGTGATGCCGACGTGCGGAAGAATTTTGTGTCTTTTCAAAAAGAGATATTACCTTATTTAGTGAAGGCCGCAGTAGCAGTTTAATCTACCGGAAATACGTCACTGTTTCACTGTTTCACCTGAAACAGTTGAAACACCTGTTCCCTACTTTTAAGTATCTGACACAATCTTGCTCTTTCTTAATTATCAGCCTATTACAACGTTTACCTGCAAGCACTACTTTGTCACTACCTGGGCAAAAAAGGTCTTTGAAACAGCCGAATTACTGACAAACTAGCGCCAGTGAAACAGTACAAATATTATAACTTTCTATATTTTCCTTTTGGATTTCTCTTTTGGTGATAGATGGCACGGATAGTCACCAAATTTTTGAACTCATTAATAGAGTAAATTATGGTAAACGGAAATTTATTTAAATAGTAATGGAAAAATCCTCTATAAGATTGCCTGGTTGTTAAGGAGTCGTTGCAAATCGTCGCCAAAGCATTCTTGAAATTTTTGATGAAGTTGCTTGCCGCAGTGTCGCTGTGTAGTTGATAATATTCTATTGACTCTTCTAAATGCCTTTGTGCTCTCGGCAAAACGTCATAGTTGTAAGGCATTTCAGACTTTGACCTTGTTCAAAATTTCAGAAATACGTCTTTCACTTTCTTCTGCACTTATAGGCACAATTTCCCCTCTTTGTAGGGCCTCTTCATCTTCGTCTAATTCCTTTTTCATTTGATCAGTGTAAACAAAATCCTCATAGGAGTTTTCATTTTCTTCATAAAAGAGCCCTTTAGCTGCAAGAAATTCCTTCACTTCGGCAAGATCTTCTTGTTTGTCGATATCGATAATTATCGTCGTCATGTTTCAAATTTACAAAATTGACTTAACAAAAAAGCCCCGCTAAAGCGGGGCAATTTGATACTATTTCAACAAGTGCTTTAGCTGTATAACTTCCTTCTCGTCCAGCATGCGCCAGCGGCCACGCGGAAGGTCTTTCTTGGTGAGGTTAGCGTAAACAGAACGGTCCAGTTTTTCTACTTCGTAACCCAGATGCTCAAAAATGCGGCGTACAATGCGATTGCGCCCGCTGTGTATCTGTATCCCCACTTCGCGTTTAGTTCCGCCGGCTACATAAGAGATAGAATCAGGCTTAATAAATCCGTCTTCCAATTCTAACCCAAAACCTATTTTGTTCAGGTCGCCCTGGGTGAGGCTCTTATTTAGCTCCACCATGTACAGCTTCGATACGTTATTCTTAGGGTGCGAAAGTTTATCTGCCAGGTCGCCGTCGTTGGTCATCAGCAATAAACCGGTAGTATTACGGTCCAGCCGGCCAACGGGATAAATACGTTCGCGGCTGGCTTTCTCCACCAAATGCATTACCGTGCGGCGTTCTTGCGGGTCGTCCGTTGTTGTGATGTAATCCTTCGGTTTGTTCAGCAATACGTACACCATTTTCTCGCGTTTCAGGGTTTCGCCGTTGTAGCGTACCACATCTTTAGTTGGGTCAACCTTGTGGCCCAATTCAGAGATCACCTCACCATTAACAGAAACTACACCTGCTTCGATCAGCTCGTCAGCTTTGCGGCGCGAACAGATACCCGCGTTAGATATATAACGGTTCAGACGGATGAGACCGTCATCTGTATTTGTCGAAGTTTTTTTACCCCTTAATTTAGCCTGGTTGGCAATTTGTTCAGGGGTACGCGGGCCACGTTCCGGCCTGTCGTATGATTTTGTATAGCCACGGTTATCCTTATCCCGCGGAGCGCCAGAAGATGGGCGCTTTGAAAAACCACCCTGACCGAAAGGCTTACCTGCGGAACGACCATAAGGACGGTCGCCGCTTTGCTGATCGCCGGTATTGGGGCGGCGGTTGTATGGCTTGTCTGATGATTGTCCGCGGAATGGCTTATCGCCGAATGATTTTTCTGATGAGCGGCCGTATGGTTTGTCGCCGGATGATTTTTCCTGTCTGTCGCCGGCCGGCCTGCCGCTGTATGATGCAGATGATCTTTTATTAGAACGTTCGCCATAAGGCTTGCTGAATGACCCGCCTTGTGCTTTATCGCCGTAAGGCTTGTCACCTTCGCTGCGGCTGCCGTAAGGCCTTTCAGGTTTTCCTGCACGGTCGCCATAAGGCTTACCTGTACTTTTCGAACTATAACCTGATGAAAAAGTTTTGCCTGAGCGCGGGGAACTGCTGCGTGGCGAATCGCCTGATTTGGCAGGCCTGCCTGATGATCTTTGCGGCTTGTCTTCGCGACTGTTGCCAGATTTTTTGAATACCATATTTTGTGGTTTAACGCTGTCTCAGCGGGGGGATAAAGTTACGATTTTTAAAGATTTTTTCACCTTTAATTTTTAAGCAAAATCTTTGCCTAACATGGCTTAAACATAAATTTTTAAATTTTTAAAACAATTTGCGAACACTAAGGTTTTGCTAACTATTTGATATTGTGCCTAATAATACATATCTTTGCGGCCACATCTAACACGAATGTTGAATTAAAGTAGATTGAATGATTAAAAAACACTTAATTACGTGCTCCGTAATCTTGGTGTCGGTTGTCATTACAAAACTGTTTATCTGCAGTACAACTGAAAAGAACAGCCCGGTTAACAAACCCCATTTTGGGAACTACATAACCGCTGTCGCGAGTGAAAATAAGGGATATAATTTTGCTGATGAGACGGTACCGGTCTCGAACAAAAAGGTAAGCAAAAGGATAAATGTTTCTTTGCGGAAACATCGATCAGATGAAGAAACATCAGCTATGCTTGGCCGCAAGGCAAGTAAGCTGTTCCCTATTATTGAGCCAATTCTAGTGGCTTACGGCATCCCCGAAGATTTTAAATACATTCCGCTTGTAGAGTCTGGTTTAAAAGCAGGTGTATCGCCTAAAGGCGCCGCGGGCTGGTGGCAATTTATGCCGGGTACCGCGCGCACTTATGGCTTAAAAGTAAACAGTGGTAAAGACGAGCGTTTAAACTTACGCCGCTCTACCATTGCAGCCTGCAAATACCTGCGCGACCTTAAAGACGAGGTTGGCAGCTGGACGCTGGCCGCCGCTGCTTACAATTGCGGGTCGCCACGTATACGCCATGCTATTAACAAACACAACAAAGGTAATTATTATTTAATGAGCCTTAACCGCGAAACCGCCGGTTATGTGTACAAGTTAATAGCCATGAAAAAGACCATTGAAAAACCGGGAAGTATAGTTAATCAGCGTTACCTGGCAACTTACGTAAACCCAACTGAATTACTTACTGTTAACTAACGGTAATATTATTTACGGAGCACTTTGGCCCGCTTTCCGCACAGGTAAAGCGGGCTTTTTTTTGTACTTTTGTGCCTCTTTTTGAGAGGGCTTGTGCAGGGTTTAAAACCTTAAGGCACAAGCGGGGTTAGATAAATTCCTTTACATTATTTATGAGTGAAAAAACGGTTGACCTTGGCGAACAAAACGAAGTACAGGTTTTTGGCGCACGGGTGCACAATCTTAAAAATATAGACATTTCCTTTCCGCGCAATCAGCTGGTAGTTATTACCGGTTTAAGCGGCAGCGGTAAATCGTCATTGGCGTTCGACACTATTTATGCTGAGGGCCAGCGCCGCTATATGGAAACATTTTCGGCCTACTCGCGCCAGTTTATGGGTGGCATGGAACGTCCCGACGTTGACAAGGTAAGCGGCTTAAGCCCGGTTATTGCTATAGAGCAAAAGACTACCAGTAAAAACCCGCGCTCTACAGTAGGTACTATTACAGAGATCTACGATTTTATGCGCTTGCTTTTCGCACGCGCGGGAGAAGCTTACTCATACGTTACTGATAAGAAGATGGAGCGTATGTCTGAAGATCAGATCTACAATACAATTCTTACTAAGTTCGACGGCCAGCCGGTTAACATATTGGCGCCGGTGGTTAAAGGGCGTAAAGGCCATTACCGCGAATTGTTTGAGCAGATACGCAAGCAGGGCTATTTGAAGGTTTACATAGATGGCGAGATCGTTGACGTTACACCTAAAATGCAGGTAGACCGTTACAAGATCCACGACATTGATATTGTTGTTGACCGATTAATGGTCTCTGAGCAAGACAGTAAACGTTTATACTCTTCGTTACAGTCCGCGCTAAAAACTGCCAAAGGTATTATCCGCGTTAGCGATAAGGATAATAACGTATCCTATTTCAGTAAGTACTTAATGGACCCCGAGTCGGGCATTTCATATGACGAGCCGCAGCCAAACACCTTCTCATTTAACTCGCCTTATGGCGCGTGCGAGAAGTGCGACGGCCTGGGTTACATATTCGAGATCGATGAAAACTCGGTGATACCTAATCCCAAATTAAGCATCATAAATGGCGGCCTTGCCCCTATCGGCGAATACAAGGAGACCTGGATATTCCAGGTGCTGAAAGCACTTGCCAAGAAATATGAGTTTTCACTTTCTGTGCCTATAGAAAAAATTCCGCGTGAGAAACTGGATATCATTTTGAATGGCTCGCACGAGATCATTACCGTACAGGTTGAATACAACAAATGGAACGTGCAGAGCTACCAGGTAACTTTCGATGGTATTATCCGCATGCTGGAAGAGCAACAGGAGAAACGCAGCGACGAAATATCTGACGATATGGAGGCTTACCGTGTGTTGAAGACCTGCCCGGTTTGCCATGGCGCACGTTTAAAGAAAGAGTCGCTACACTTTAAGGTTGATGAGAAAAATATATTTGAACTGGCTTGCATGGACATTGTCACCCTGCAGCAGTGGTTCGAGGGCTTGGAAGAGCGCCTGAACGAACGCCAGAATGTTATTGCCAAAGAGATACTCAAAGAGATACGCGCACGTATTGGTTTTTTGCTGGATGTAGGTTTGAGCTATTTAACGCTCGACCGTACGGCACGGACTTTATCGGGCGGCGAGGCGCAGCGCATCAGACTGGCTACGCAAATAGGATCGCAGCTGATGAATGTGATGTACATTCTTGATGAGCCGAGCATTGGCCTGCACCAGCGTGATAATGACCGTTTGATCAACGCGCTTAAAAACCTGCGCGATCTGGGTAATACGGTTTTGGTGGTTGAGCATGATAAGGACATGATCCTTGAGGCCGACTATGTGATAGATATGGGCCCGGCAGCAGGTGTGCATGGCGGCCAGGTGGTTGCCGAAGGAACTCCTGCGCAATTGATGTCAACAAACACCTTGACAACTTCTTACATCAATGGCAATAAGGAAATTGCCATTCCAAAAAAACGCCGTGCAGGCAATGGGAAGAACCTGGTACTTAAGAACGCCACAGGACATAACCTTAAAAACGTAACGGCTACATTCCCTTTAGGTAAGCTCATCGGTATTACAGGAGTATCGGGCAGTGGTAAATCCAGCCTCATTACAGAAACGCTTTACCCTGTTTTGAACCATCATTTCTTCAGGGCGAAAAAGCATCCGCTGACTTATAAAAAGATAGAAGGCCTGGAGCATATAGACAAGGTTATAGAAATCGACCAGACGCCTATTGGCCGGACACCACGTTCAAATCCTGCGACTTATACAGGCGTATTTTCTGATATACGCAACCTGTATGTCGCACTGCCCGAGTCGAAGATCCGCGGATACAAACCGGGCCGCTTCTCTTTTAACGTAAAGGGTGGCCGCTGCGAAACGTGCCAGGGTGCAGGCTTGAAAACCATCGAGATGAATTTTTTACCCGATGTGCATGTGCTTTGCGAAGAATGTAATGGCAAGCGTTACAACCGCGAGACCTTGGAGGTACGCTATCGTGGAAAATCCATCAGCGATGTGTTGGATATGAGCATTGAAGACGCGACGGCATTTTTTGAGCATATCCCGGCTATTTATCGTAAGGTAAAAACATTGAATGATGTTGGCTTAGGTTATATCACTTTGGGGCAGTCGTCGCTAACCCTATCCGGTGGTGAAGCGCAGCGTGTAAAACTGGCAACAGAACTTTCCAAAAAAGACACCGGCAATACCTTTTACATTTTGGATGAGCCTACTACGGGCCTGCACTTCGAGGACATTAACGTTTTACTGGGCGTATTACAGCAATTGGTAGATAAAGGTAATACCGTGCTGGTGATAGAACATAACCTGGATGTAATCAAGGTGGTAGACCACGTGATAGACCTGGGACCCGAAGGTGGCTCGGGCGGTGGGCGTATCTTATTCTCAGGCACGCCCGAAGGATTGTGTAAAGTAAAAGAAAGCTTCACGGCCAAATTCCTGGCAAAAGAAATGGGCTTAGCCAAATAACAACAAAGCCTTTGAGTTTCTCAAAGGCTTTGTTGTTTACTAACCGGGCGGCTGTTACATATTCATCCCGCCCGATACTTCAATGCGCTGGCCATTGATCCAGCCGGCTTCTTCGGTACAAAGAAACGCTACAACGCCGCCTATATCCGTTGGTAAACCAACGCGGCCTAATGCTGTAAGGCTTGCTATCTGCGCGTTAATTTCCTTATTATCCCTGGTGCGCCCTCCGCCAAAGTCGGTTTCGATGGCGCCCGGTGCAACAACGTTGGCAGCGATACGGCGCGGGCCTAATTCTTTAGCCAGGTAACGGGTCAGCACTTCAACAGCGCCCTTCATTGACCCATAAGCAGATGATCCCGGGAAGGAGAACCTGGCCAGGCCTGATGAAATATTAATAATGCGCCCGCCATCATTTAAATAGGGCAACGATTTTTGGGTCAGAAAGAAAACGCCTTTGTAGTGAATATTTAAAGCGGTATCAAATTGCTCTTCGGTTGTCTCTGCAAAGGGTGCGTACAAGGCCGTACCTGCGTTATTGATCAGGAAGTCGAAGTTTGTGCTTCCGGTCTTTTCCTCCAAATGCTCAGTCACTTGTTTAATGAAGCCATCAAAAGAACTAATGTTGCCGGTATCCAATTGAAACGCTGCCGCCTTTTGGCCGGCTTCCTCAATCTGAGAAACCACCTTATCCGCTTCTTCTTTGTTAGAGTGATAAGTAAGTACAACGTCTATCCCTTTTTTGGCGAGATTTAACGCCATGTCTCTGCCCAACCCTCGGCTGCCGCCGGTTACCAATGCTATTTTACTTGTTGCCATTATTTTGCTCTGTGTTTTTATCTGCTGTTAAACGCCTCACGACAAGAGTGGTTTTAAACAGCGTTTATGATGACACAAGGGTGAGGAAAATTACCCTGTTAGGTTGCGTGCACAACTTGGTTGAGTTTATTTCCGGCAAACAAATTGAAGCTTAACGCCTTACTGAAATATGAAAAAAGAAAAGTGGGCATTAGCGGCGCTTGCCGGCGCAGGCGTAGCGGCGTTAGCATATAAGCTATTATCGAAAAGCGACATACCTGAGGCGGCGATCTTCAAACCATTCGATAAGAAAAGATTTATGGGCTTGTGGCATGAAGCTGCCCGCTTGCCATCAATGATAGAGAAAAACCTGAAGGACCTGACAGAAGACTATTCGCTGAATGACGACGGATCTTTCAAAGTGGTGACACGCGCTTATAACTCCAAAAAACAGGAGTGGAAAGAGTTCTCAGGGTTAATAAAATCTAAGGTGGCGGAAGATAGTGGCCGCCTGAAAGTATCTTACCTTGAACCTGTTTACTTTGCTTACAACGTTTTAGACGTTGATGACGATTATAAATATGCGCTGGTGTCCAGCAGCAATCTTAGTTACCTGTGGATTTTGTCGCGAGAAAAATCTGTACCGCAAGAAATTAAAGACCGCTTTTTACGTGCAGCCGAAGGCATAGGCTTTAACACTTCAAAACTGGAATGGCAGTTTTAAGCTTTTAGTTCGAAAGGCATTTTCCTGACGCGCTTACCCGTTGCAGCATAAATGGCATTGGCCAAAGCTGGTGCAAACGGAGGTAGACCCGGTTCGCCAACACCTTTTACTTTGCCGCCATCTGCCAGAATGTGCACCTCGATTTTAGGGGTCTCGTTCATGCGCAGCATATTATTATCGTAAAAGTTGCTTTGCTCCACTTCGCCCATTTTAAATGTGATGGCGGGCTTCGTGGCAGCGGTTATAGCCATAACGATTGCACCTTCAACCTGATTTTTCACATTATCAGGACTGACCACTTCGCCCAGGTCAATTACCGCGTAGACCTTATCTATCTTTATTGTGCCATCAGCGCGGTGGGTTACTTCTACAACCTGGCCGCACAGACCGGCAAAGAACTCCCATTGAGCAATACCACGGCCTTTACCTTTTGGCAAAGGTTTATCCCAACCCGACACCTCCTTAAGTTTAAGCAGCACCTTTTTGGTGTCAGACGGTTTGCTAAGCAAATTCAATCTGAAATCTAAAGGGTCTTGCTTTGCCTTAACAGCCAACTCATCTATAAAACATTCATGCGCGAACGACAAAGTTGAACTGGTTACAGACCGCCATGCTGCCAGCGGTAAGTGGCATTCCGCACGGACGTATGATGTTTTAATGTTTGGTATCTCATAAGCTTGCTCGGCTATGCCTTCAACCATTGAAGCATCTACTTTCGACGGATCGAAATTTGGTCGCGTGGCTTCTGATAGCGAAGGGCTAATTACCTTATGCTCAAACATTGACAATTTACCCTGATCATCGAATCCTGCTTTTAGTTTAGAGAAAGTCATCGGCCTGAAAGGCCCTTGCTTGGTGGTATCCTCGCGCGACCAAACCACTTTCACCGGTTTGTCTAGTTGCTTTGCAACATTTACTGCCTCTATAATATAGTCGAGATACAAGCGCCGCCCAAAACCACCGCCAATGAACATGTTGTGCATCTTAATATTTTCGGGCTTAAAACCAATAAAGCTGTGCAGGTCGGTGGGCCCGCTTCCTGTTAACGAGCTGGGCACCTGTGTTGAGGTCCATATTTCTATCGCGTCGCCATCGATTTTAACCACAGCACCCATTGGCTCCAACGGACTGTGAGCTACAATGGGCGTTTCATAAAATGCTTCAACAGTGTTGGTACGCGATACCTTAGCCCAGTCTACGGCACCAATATTTTTATCTACGAGGCCTTCCTCATTAGCCAACGCACGCAAATGTGCTTCATAATCTTTCGAATTAAAATTGTCGTATCCGTGGGTCTCCCATTCTATTTTCAGCTTTGCGCGGCCCTGCATGGCAGCCCAATATGAATTTGCAATGACCGCAACTCCGGTAGACTTGTAGGTTCCCGCGATCCGCTCCGCGGCGAAAACCTTTTCCACCCCGGCAACTTTAAGCGCCTCCGTTGCATCAAAGCTTTTTAAGGTTCCGCCTATAACCGGGCAACGCTCGACCGTAGCGTAAACCATTCCCGGCAGACTCGCATCAATGCCAAATTGCGCCGAACCATTGGTTTTAAGCGGCACATCGGGGCGATGAACAGCCTTGCCAATGATCTTAAAGTCTTTCGGGTCTTTAAGCTTAGGCTCCTTTGGTATCTCAATTTTAGCTGCGTCTTCTATCAGGTTCTCATAAGCTATGCTTCGTTTGCTAGGCGAATGGATCACCATGGCGTTCTCCGCATAACATGTGTTCGCGTCAACACCCCATCTCCCGGCTGCGGCGAGGATGAACACCTCTTTTGCAGACGCGCCGATCTTCCTGAAATTAGTATAACCTGTCCGGATAGACGCGCTGCCGCCCGCGCGCTGACCCGGCCCTAACTCTTTCTCTCCGTTAGAATTTTTGATGATGACCTTGTCGAGCGAAACTTCAAATTCCTCGGCAATAAGCGCCGGTACAGATTGAAACGTCCCCTGCCCCATCTCGGGCTTGATATTATAAATGGTAATGTTGCCGTTACCCTCTACCATAATGTACGGCGTGAAATTTTTTGCCGATGCCAGATCTGCCGCTTTAACCGTTGTACCTTTTGCAGACAATCCAAGCCACAATGCCAGGCCTGAAACACCCGCGGTTTGTATGAATTTTCGCCTCGAAACCTTTTCCATTATCCTAAAGGTAGACAATTTACTTGCTGCAATGCAACCCGTAATCAATGACGTTCTGCTTATGCACATAGATGCTTTGATAGCATCGCTTTGAGAATTTTTTGTACACTTCCTGTTGCGGAAGCATCTTCTTATTGATTACATTTGATTTAAACATAAGCCACTATGAGCCAGATAAATAAAGAAGACGTTAAACAAGAAGTATTTGACCTTTATGACGATTACGCGCACAACCGCTTAGATCGCCGGTCTTTTGTACAAAAGCTCTCACTTTATGCTGTTGGCGGCTTAACCGTTCCCGCGCTTATGAGTTTCCTTATGCCGAATTACCAGGATAATATCCAGGTGAAGGCGGATGATCCAAGAATATCTTCGGGCTATATCACTTACGACTCGCCCAACGGTGGAGGCAAGATCAAGGGTTTGCTTAGCGAGCCAAAGGGTAATACCAAAAAGTTGGGCGGCATTATTGTGGTGCATGAGAACCGCGGATTAAACCCCTATATAGAAGATGTGGCGCGCCGTGCGGCAGTCGCGGGGTTCATCACCCTTGCTCCGGATGCATTGAGTCCGTTAGGCGGATACCCCGGCAATGACGATGCTGGTCGCGAAATGCAGGCTAAGCGGGACAAGACCGAAATGGAAAACGACTTTCTGGACGCGTTTACTTATTTAAAGAACCACAAACATTGCAATGGCAAAGTTGGCGTTGTTGGCTTTTGCTATGGCGGCGGTATTGCCAATATGATGGCTGTGCGCCTGCCCAGTCTTGCGGCTGCCGTTCCGTTTTATGGCGCGCAGCCCGCTGCCGCGGATGTGCCAAAAATACAAGCCCCGCTAATGCTGCATTATGCTTCTTTAGATACCCGTATTACGGGAGGCTGGCCTGCTTATGAAGCAGCGCTAAAGGAAAACCACAAGAAATATCAGGGCTTTGTTTACGAAGGCGCCAACCATGGCTTTCACAATGACACTACCCCACGTTACGACAAAGCAGCGGCAGAACTGGCCTGGCAGCGCACCATCGACTTCTTTAAAGCGAATTTGAATTAATCTTCAACAGATACCTGCGTTGCATCACCGCCTACGGCGTTAAGGATGTTAGCGCGTATCTTTAGATAAATATTGCGGTTGGTGGTGCTATTGATCAGGATCACATTGTTGGTACGCACTGCTTTGTCTACGTCGGTAGCCATAACGCCCATAAATAGCCTGTTGAGATAGATTTTCAAGTACGAGGTGATATCCGTTAAACCATCAACGATAACCTGGTCCTTTATTTTGATGCGTACTTCTGTTGTCTCGTTAAAATCTACCTCGATAGGCGTGGTAGCGGTTGCAGTTTTATAAGTGCCCTTAAGTATCAGCGGGGCTGGTGCATTGGCCACCGTTGTTTTTAGAAACCGCACCCTGAATTCGGAATTCACATACGCGCCGGTATCTACGTTGATCGTGTAAAGTACAGGTGTTTTAGCAAACAGATCTGTTACGTCATTACCCATAATCACTTTCTCGATAGGGCTGCCGCTCTTTGTCGCGACAAATTTAAAGGTGTTGACCAGCATGCCTCCGCTGGTAAAGGTGATGTTAGGTGCAGGCGTCACTTTTGGCGTAACCGGCACATCAAAAGATGTACTGTCTGCCACCATACTCAATGAAATAAGCGATTTAAGCGGCAGCGTTACCGTTTTTTTACAGGCACAAAAGGCACCGCAAATTACTGCCAGGGTAAGTAGTGTATAAAAAGACCTTTTCAAATGCTTAATAATGAGCCTTAAAGATACTTATCTGCAGGCTAAAATCAACAACGTTTTGGTTGGAAAAATTATTGGATATCCCTCAATTTTCTTTAAACGTCAATCCAATTTCATCAACCGTTTGGCTGCAAGTAATGCTATCAACGTAAGCGTTGATGCCGCTGTGAGATAATACCCAACGTAAGCCAGTCCAAATTTGGTAGCTAATGTAGTGGCCAGGTAAGGGGTTAATGATGCGCCCAGGATGCCCGCCAGCGTAAATGCCAGTGACGCCCCTGTATACCTCACTGATGCCGGGAAGATGCCCGCCAATGCCGTGCCTATTGGCCCATAAGTAAGCCCCATCAACAGCATACCCAACGCAAGGAATATGGCAGTGGTCAATAAACTGCCGGTGGTAAACAGTGGCGCAAAAACCAACCCAAAAGCCATAATGAGCACAGTTGCCCAAACCAGCATTTTATTGCGGCCATATTTATCGGCCAATACTGCAGAAATTGGTATACCCAGACCGAAGAACAGCATCGAGATCATCTGGACGATCAGGAAATCGCTTTTGGGAATGTGCAGTGCCGATGTGCCCCAGCTAAGGGTAAATACCGTCATGAGGTAGAACAGCAGAAACGTAGTGATGGTGGCCAATGTACCCAGCGTAATGGCTTTGGTGTGTTTTACAAAAACATCCGCAAATGGAACAACCGAACGCTCGTCATTATCGATCATTTTCATAAAGGCGGGCGTTTCTGTGATCTTTAACCGCACGTACAAACCCACCCAAACCAGCAACGCACTTGCAATGAAGGGTATGCGCCAGCCATAGTTGATGAAGTTTGCCTCGCTCATGGTTTTGCTGAGGATAAAGAACGTGCCGCTGGATAATAAAAACCCGATGGGAGCACCCAATTGCGGGAACATGCCATACCAGGCCCGTTTGTTTGGCGGAGCGCTTTCTGTGGCTAACAATACTGCACCGCCCCACTCGCCGCCCAGGCCTAAGCCCTGCCCAAACCTGAACAGCGCCAGCAATATCGGGGCAGCGACGCCAATTGTAGCATAGCCCGGCAGCAAGCCAATGGCCACGGTTGATGGACCCATGGTCATGAGCGCGGCAACCAGTGTAGCCTTGCGGCCTTTGCGGTCGCCGAAGTGGCCGAAGATGGCTGCACCTAACGGACGAGCGAAAAATGCCAGCGCAAATGTTGCCAGCGACTCGAGCGTAGCAGATGTGGGATCAGACGCGCGAAAAAATAATTTGGGAAACACCAGCACCGCCGCCGTGGCATAAATATAAAAGTCGAAAAACTCTATGGTAGTACCAACGAGGCTGGCGGTAAGGATGCGCGCAACAGGGTTCGCATTAGGGGTTTGCGTGTTCATAACCCAAACTTATAAAATTTGGTTTATCGCACTATCCCTTCTGAAAATTAAGATTACGCTGTTCACACCGGTAAATACTTGTTCAGGATCTTGCCGTTTTTGTATTGGGTAGAGCTTTCGAGCTTTAACATTTGGTCACCGTTAAAAATGCGCATGCCGCTGCCTATGGCTACCGGGCTGTGAAAGAAGTAAAATTCGTCTACCAGGTGTTCTTTAATAAGCGAGCTCGCAAAATCGGCACCGCCGTATACCATCAGGTCTTTGCCTTGCAGTGCCTTCAACTCGTTAATTACTGCAGCCAGATCGCCATTTTCTACGCGTAAATTGCGGCCCTTTATATCTTTCTCTGTTTTGCTGAAGATAATCTTTTGCATATCCACCATGCGGCGGGCGAGGTCCATCTCGGGGCTGTCGGGCTGGTTATTAACCACATTTTCCCAGTAAGTAACAAACTCGTTGGTCATTTTACGGCCTAACAATATATGATCGCAGCTGTCGGCCAGTTCAATCACCTTATCTACGATAGCCTGGTCTGTGGCACCGCCAGCCCACATCCAATCCAGCGCACCATTAGGGCGGGCAACAAAACCATCAATGGTGATCTGCATCTGTAATATCAACTTTCTCATAACATTATGTTTATTGGTGTATTACAAATATCATAAGCCGATAGAAATAATAATAGCCCTCAACGCGACAAAAACGGTGGCAGATTGCGTCGTCAGAGCTGATAATCTAAGTTATACGAGTGGCCTCCACCGTCGACATTAATATCTAATTTCCCGCTTAACCCGGCCAGTTCCCCAGTCGCCGAACTCCGTACCACCGTTATGTTCAAAGCGCCGGATGATGCGTCTCCTTTTATCATCGTAGCGGAATGCGAGAAGTAGAATGTGCCGCTTTTCCCGTTCAACTCGCCATTAAACTTCTCTAAGGCTACATAAGCCATGGCGCCTGTGCTTTCTGTCATGCTGGTGATCATAACACCTTTAGACGTTCCGGACAGATCACCCCTCCACGTCTTGTCGATGGTCATACGGCCGATGCCGGCTTCGGTTTCTATAGGCGTTCCTTCAACAGGTAATATCTTTACTTCAAATGTTCCTTTTGCTTGCATATTGTTAGTTTTTAAGCGAAGTAAAAGTATACTGTGACAGCCCTATGTCAGCAGTAAAGTTCCAAAAGAACATTTATTCCTCTATGGGCAGTGTAAAATGGAAGATACTGCCTTTGCCTGCTTCGCTATCGGCCCAGATACTGCCGTTGTGCCGTTTCACTACTTCGGCGCTTAAATATAACCCAATGCCAAAGCCTGCTATCTTTTTCGCCTCCGCCTCTTTTACACGGTAGTAAGGCTCGAATAATAGCGGTATCTCGGCCGGGTTTATTCCCATACCATCGTCCTTAACGTTAAATTGAATGTGTCCGTCAACACGTTCGCCTGTGATATAAATAGGACTGCCAATTGGCGAATATTTGGCCGCGTTACTTATAAGGTTTATGAATACGTGTTCTATCTTGTCTTTATCTGCCGTTAGCCATACGTTTTCGATAGGGGCAAAAATGAGGTTATGCGTCGTAATGGTTATTGCCGCCTCCTGCCTTACCTCTTCCAGCAAGTCCTGAAGCTGAAAGCGCTGCATGTCCATGTCCATCTTACCGGCCTGTAAACGGGATACATTTAAAAAGCCGTTGATCATACGCGTCATTTTAGATAGCTGCACCTTGGCCCGGTTAAGCATATTGGCTGCGATAGAGTCGTGATTATCTGCAGCACGCTTTTCTGCAATCTGCACATAGCTTACGGTAGAAGTAAGCGGGGTTTTTAACTCATGGCTCACCATGTTGATGAAGTCGTTCTTACGCCGCTCTGTTTCTTTGATCTCGCTAATGTCTCGCGTAGTGCCTGATACCGCCTGTACATTGCCATCGGCGTCAAGTACCGGCGACAATATATAGTCGTAAGACCTGGTACCAAGCGTGGCATGGGGGAAGTTTACCACCCCGCGTACCTGTTCCTTTGTAGCAACAATATGATCTATCTCGCGCTCATGCATCTGGGCATGCCACTCTTCGTAACCATTTTCGCGCAAGCCCAAGCCAACGGCATTGTCCCACGTTTTGCCCCACATATTAAGCAAGGCCTGGTTCACATAAGAAAAGGTATAATCCAGCTCAAACACGTAAATAAGATCGGGAGTGTTGGCGGTAATGGTCTCATACAAGCGCTTTTGCTTCTCGGCCGACTCCTTTGCTACCTGCAAAGCTTCCTCGGTACGTTTACGCTCTGTGATGTCGTTGGCGGCGCCAAACCATTCGGTCACCTCACCGTGGTTGCCAAAAATTGGCACTGCGCGAGATGATGTCCAGCCGATGCTGCCGTCCGCACGCAATACCCTGTGTTCTAACTGGAACATTCGCTTATTGGCAATAGCATCCTGATAGGTGCGGATCACCAGTTCCTGGTCTAAGGGGTGAATGTACTGCTCAACCCAATTTTCTGTAGGCGAACCGATATTTTTTAAGAAAGAATTGCTGTCAAGTTCCTGCAGTACAGACCAGTCGGGACTCATGCGGTATATTACATCAGAAAACGCGGTTACCAGCGCTGCAAAATGCGTTTCGCTCTTAGCAATTATTTCGTTTTCGATAAAAGGTAGACGTTCCGGCATTTTCCCCAGTCAAGTTGATGCTCTAAACAAATAAAAGTAGACATAGTTAGCGCATTCGCAAAATTATACGCCTGGTAAAGAAATTTAGCTAATAGTGAAATGTACGCCATAAATTGCGACAGCTTACATACCTAACCTATAAATAGTTACATTAGTACAGCGCGTTACTGATGGATACTAAACTGAATACGGTATGGCTTCGGCTTATAGGCAGTTCTGACGATTTTTCGTTCGAGAGCAGGATATTCCATTCCATCAGCATTGGACTGGCTATACTTGCCGTTTTTTACGTGTCCTATAATTTCTATGGCGGCTTTTATACGTCTTCGTTATCGATACTCGCTGTTTGTTTGCTGTTTTCTTACGAGTATTATCAATCCCGCTGCCGTAATAAAAACCACAACAGTTTCTTATTCGGGGTAGTTGGCCTGGTCTTATTTTCTATAAACTACTTCGCCAATTGGGGAATCGACAGCTCCACTGATATTATCTGGCGGGCCTATCTCTTCTTTTTACTGATCACCTCTCCATACCGGCAACATCTCTTATGGCTCATATCATACATAGCACTTTTCCTTATCTTTCATCTGATAGCATATTATCATCCGGAAGTTGTGAAACATCCGTTTGCCGCAGCTAAAGACGAAATATTAGAAAGGATAACTGCGTTCCCCTTACCGCTGCTTATCTTATACCTGGTTATTAATTATGTACGTAAAAGGTATGATAACGCCCGCATTATCGCAGAGGAAAAAACCATTGCCATAACAGCGCAGCACGCGCAAATATCACTGCAAAAAGAGCTGATAGAAAAAGCTGATGCCGAAAAAAATAAGCTCATGTCCATCATTTCGCATGACATGCGTGCGCCCATCATTAGCATACAGGGTTACCTGCAACTAATGGGCGATAACGAGCTTGACATGGAAGACCGTGCAATGATCGAGAAAGACCTATTGATCGCGACTAACAGCACCATGGACATGCTCACCAATTTGCTGCAGTGGTCTAAATCACAAATGGAAGGACCGGCGGTCAATCTGTCGACTGTTAATCTATTAGATACTTTACAAAGCACCTTAGACATGTGTAGACTGCATGCTGGCAAAAAGGATATTACTTTAAGCTACGAAATTGATCCTGCAATAATGGTAGTTGCAGACGCGGATATGCTGCAACTAGTGATCAGAAACCTGGTGAGCAATGCCATAAAATTTACACCTGGCGGTGGCACTATAAGTGTAAATGCGGAGATCATAGACGGCGAATGCAAAATAACTGTAAGTGATAACGGCAAAGGCATTGATCACGATAAGCAGAAAAACATATTTTCTCTAGACCCAAACCCCGGGTACGGCACTAATAATGAAAAAGGGGTTGGCCTTGGTTTAACGCTTTGCAAAGAGTTCATTGAGCGCCAGAACGGCCATATCAGTTTTGAGAGCCAGCCCGGACAGGGTTCCAGCTTCTTTGTGTATGTACCCATGATAAGCCACTAATTTTATTGGATAAGGGTATCGCTCCATTCAAATTCCCTGCACGCTTAGCTTATATTCGTTTAGTGTTGTAACATTAAATGAGTACATTGGCACAGCTCCTTTATTATGGTTAACAAACTGAAAGCTATCTGGCCGCGGCTGGTGGGCAACTCTGATGATTTTTCGTTAGAGAGCAGGATATTCCATTCTATAACCGTGGCCCTTATGGTCCTGGCGGTATTTTATATTCCTTACAATTTTTTTGTGGGGATGTATATCGCGTCTTTCTCGGCGCTGGTAATGACCGCTTTTTTCCTGTTCGAATATTACAATTCGCGCTTTAAAGGCGTAAAGCACAACAGCGTATTATTCGGCGTAACGGGCATAGTCCTTTTCTCGGTAAATTATTTCGCCAATTCGGGCATAAGCGGGTCTACCGATATTATCTGGCCGGCGTATCTTTTATTGGTACTGGCAATAGCCCCTTACAAACACCAGCTTACCTGGCTTATCATTTACATTCTGGCGTTCATGGCCTTACATGTGGTTGCCTATTACAATCCGCAATGGGTAAGGCACCCGTTTACTGCCGGGCAGGGCGAACTTGTAGACAGGATAACAGCATTCCCAATGCCGGTGATAACAATTTTCATTGTCATCAAATACATCCGAAAGAAATATAATAAAGAACGTGCTGCTGTAGCGGAGAAGGCCCTGGCGCTGGAGATACAGAATGAGCAGATATCACATCAAAAGCAACAGATAGAAAAAAGCGATGCCGAGAAAAATAAACTAATGTCTATCATTTCGCACGATATGCGTGCACCGCTCTTTAACATACAAAGCTACCTGGAAATATTAACGGAAAGTGATATAGAACCATCGCAGCGCGCCGCGATAGAACATGATCTTCTCGCAGCTACCAACGGCGCGACGGATATGCTGACCAACCTGCTGCAATGGTCAAAGTCGCAAATGCAAGGGTCTGAGGTGCACCTGGCAACGCTTATTTTATCAGACGCGCTTAAAAACACGCATGAACTATGCCAAATGCAGGCAATCAAGAAAAGCATATCCTTTAATTTTCAAATTGATCCCGCTATAACAGTGATCGCTGACGCGGACATGCTGGAGTTAGTAATCAGAAACCTGGTGAACAACGCTATAAAATTCACCCCGGCCGGCGGCGCAATTGCTGTAAACGCGACGGTCGGAAACGGTGAATGTAAGATCACGGTAAGCGATAACGGCAAAGGCATAGATTACGATAAACAACAAAACCTTTTTTCACTTAGCGCGGAACCCGGCTATGGCACAAATAATGAAAAGGGTGTCGGCCTGGGCTTAACCCTTTGCAAAGAATTTATAGAGCGCCAAAACGGCCGTATCAGTTTTGAAAGCACACCCGGAAAGGGTTCCGGCTTTTTTGTGTTTGTGCCGATGGGCTAAGCAGATCTGTTTACGTTGTAGTGGTAAGCAATTTTTATATCTTTAATTGAAATTGCCTACCATGAAACTTTTACTGTTTTGACACATAACTTTTATAAAACACTATTACTTGTGCTTATCACACCGTTGGTACTTTACGCGCAAGCTGGCAAACCCGGATATTTGCAATTGATACAGTATCAGGGTTTGTATCAATACTCGAATAATACTACGCTTAAATTCGCGGCGTCGCCAAAAGACTCTTTGCTTTATGCCATTATAAATGAGAGCCGCTACCCGTTAAGACCGCAGGGAAACGACAATTTTTTAAACAACAGCAATGAACTTGTACACTTTACAAGGGACAGTAAAAATAACCTGAATGGCTACGTTATCGGCCGCGATACTTTTAAACTCATCAATAAAGACGTTTCTTTTCCTAAAACCATGTGGTATCCGCGTATGGTAGTACATCCCGAGGTATACGGGTACAAATACCACCAACCCGCACAAATAAAGGATGGGGTCAGCACATCTTCATTAACAGGTACCAGTTTAGACGCTCGGTTACTGGCGGACATGATGCACAAAATTTTTAAAGGCGACTACCCTAATGTAAGAAGCGTGCTGATCATGAAAGACGGAAAACTGGTATTTGAAGAATACTTTTACGATTATACACGCGACAGGCTGCAGGAAATGCGCTCGGCGTCTAAAAGTGTGATCTCGGCACTAACAGGCATAGCTTTGCAGCAAAAGGTATTGCCATCAATCAATGCTAAACTTAACGATCTATTGCCGCAATACCATTGGAAGAACCCCTCACCGCTTAAAGACCGCATTACCTTGCAGGACATGCTGGACAATCAAACCGGCGTAGCATATGATGCCGCAAACCCTAAACTTGGCGGTAATGAGACCGCTATGGGCAATTCGCCGGACTGGATACAATACACCTACGATCTGCCCATAATAGATACTCCCGGTAAAGTAGGCCGTTATAATTCCGGAAACCCTATCACTATAGGACGTATTATAGAATTATACGCTAAGTCGCCATTGCGCGATTACGCCGCTAAAAACCTGTTTGGGCCTTTAGGTATAACCGACTTTACGTGGAATTTCAAACCCGACCCATCTAACGCAGAGAATTTTTGCCAGGTTTATTTAACTCCGCGCGACATGGCCAAGTTTGGTCAGCTATACTTACAGGATGGCGTTTGGAATGGCAGGCAGATAGTGCCAAAAAAATGGGTACAAGAATCTACCGCTAAACACTCGGTAGTGCAGGGTGTAGATTATGGCTATTTCTGGTGGCTAAAACATTTGGATACACCAAACAAAAGCTATCAAACTTTTGCAGCGCAAGGTAATGGCGGCCAAAAGATCTACGTGTTTAGGAAGTTGAACATGGTGGTTATTACCACGGGTGGGAATTATAACAGCCAGTCGCCATCCGACGAGATAATCCAAAAGTATATCTTACCTGCTTTTGATGCGAAGAAATGATAGGAAGACTAAGACCCCCTTTAGTTCCCGTCAAACATGCTCATAAACGAACTTACGGATTGGGCGTCGAGACTTGTGGTAAGTGACGTATTGTAGTTACCAAAAATATCTTTTTCGTTGTTTGCAGACAGGATCACTCTGCCTTTATCATCTGTCACCTCTCTTATCAAGTTTCCAAAGATATCTGTTGATTCTTTAAGCGTAAACTTTGTGCGGCCCAGGTTGTCTGATATCGTCTTGATCTTATTACCAAAAATATCTTTTTCACTCTTGATGGATATATTCCGGTCGCGGTCTTTAAAAGTGGTGACATCATTGCCGAATATATCGGTGGACCGTTCGACAGATTTAACCTCGACCCCATTGGCGTCGGTTATGCTCTTTTTCTTATTGCCGAAGATATCTGTAGTACTTTTGGCAGTGGTTACAGGCATTCCGTTTTGGGTTACAGCAACCTCGTCGTTACCAAAAATATCTTTCGATTTCTTAACCGTTCTGATCTCCCTGCCGATAGCATCAGTAACCTTGCTGATCCTGTTGCCAAAAATATCCTTTGAATTGGTTACCCTATAAGTGTTAAGCCCCCGCGGATCGGTGTAAGTGGTGGTGGTATCGCCAAAAATGTCAACGCTTCTGGATACGCTGTAAGATTGCGCCTTAGCTGTGGCTATCGAGGTTAGTGTAACTACTAAAAGCAGTTTAAAGGTCTTTGAGATCATGGTTGAAGGTGTTGATGATGGAAGGACGCTAAAATATGCATCAGGGTTTAAACCAAAGATGCGATTATTGGCGATTAAGCGTAGAAAACAAATTAATTCTTTAACCCCCTCTCCTTTGGAAAGGGCAAGGCCAACAAAAAAGCCTCAAATCTTTCGACTCAAGGCTTTCTTTGGGTAGCGGGAGCAGGACTCGAACCTACGACCTTCGGGTTATGAGCCCGACGAGCTACCAACTGCTCCATCCCGCACTATTTTTATTGGACTGCAAAGATATAATTCGTTTCTTTGCAGTCCAAATAAAAAAGTAAAATAATTTAGTGATGGGGCACAGGGCAGGTTTTGTAAGTATAATTGGTAAACCCAACGCGGGAAAATCGACGCTTATGAACGCTTTGGTAGGCGAAAAGATGTCTATCATCACCCCAAAAGCGCAAACTACCCGTCACCGTATTCTGGGTATTGTTAATACAGAAGATTATCAGATCGTATTCTCTGATACACCGGGTGTTATCAAGCCTGCATACATGCTGCAGGAAAGTATGATGCACCAGGTAGATGGTTCCATTGTAGACGCCGACCTGATCTTACTGGTTACCGACATCAACGAGAAATATGATGAGGACGACGTTACCGAGAAACTGCAAAGTTCGCTTGCGCCCGTTGCCGTGCTGATTAATAAAATTGACCAAAGCGACGAGGAAACCGTAAAGCAGAAAGTTGCTTACTGGCAGGAGAAACTCAATCCAAAGGCGGTATTTGCTATCTCGGCATTGCACGAGCATAATATCAAATCCATTATGGATTTTATTATCGAGCTACTGCCGGAGCACCCTGCCTACTATGAAAAGGATTTCCTAACAGACCGTAACGACCGTTTCTTTGCTGCCGAAATGATACGCGAGCAGGTATTCAAGCAATACAAAAAGGAAATTCCTTACAGTACCGAGGTGATCATCACCGCCTTTAAAGAAGGCGATACCATGCACCGCATCAGTGCCGAAATTATTGTAGAGCGCGACTCGCAGAAGAACATCCTGATTGGCAAAAACGGCGATATGCTGAAAATAGTGGGCACTTACGCCCGCCGCAGCATGGAAGACTTTTTCCAAAAGAAGATATTCCTGGAGATGTTTGTAAAGGTGATTCCCGACTGGCGCAGCAAAAAAAACTACCTGAAGAAGTTTGGGTACGAAGATTAGTATTAGAAGCAAGAGACAAGAATCAAGACACAAGACATAATTTTTGCTCTTCTTTATATTATAAACGAATTAACGCCGGATTAGCATTCTTGTTTCCTGGCTCTTGATTCTTGATTCTAAAACACATGAGCAACATAGTAGCAATAGTTGGCCGCCCGAACGTTGGCAAAAGCACTTTATATAATCGCCTTACAGAAAGCCGCAAGGCAATTGTAGACGATTTTAGCGGCGTTACCCGCGACCGCCACTATGGTATTGCCGAGTGGACCCACCACAACTTTACCGTTATTGATACCGGCGGTTATGTGGCCAACAGCGAGGATGTTTTTGAAGCTGCCATCCGCGAGCAGGTAGTAATCGCGGTAGAAGAAGCCACTGCCATTTTGTTTGTCGTTGATGTGACCACAGGCATTACCGACCTTGACGATGAGATAGCCGTATTGCTTCGTCGCAGTAAGAAGCCTGTATTTGTGGTGGTAAATAAGGTCGACAATACATTACAGCAGAGCGATGCTACCATATTTTACAGCTTAGGCCTGGGCGAGATCTACAACATCTCTTCTATGACAGGCTCGGGCACAGGCGAACTGCTCGACGAGGTGGTTAAAACCTTCGACGAGGAAAAGGTAGAAGAAAACACGCTGCCAAAGTATGCCATTGTGGGCAGGCCTAACGTGGGCAAGTCGTCTATGATCAATGGCCTTATAGGCCGCGACCGTAACATTGTTACCCCCATTGCCGGCACCACCCGCGACTCTATCCACATACACTTTAACCAGTACGGGCACGATTTTATGCTGATAGATACAGCCGGGCTGCGCAAAAAAACCAAGGTTAAAGAGAATATCGAATTTTACTCGGTGATGCGTACCATTAAGGCCTTGGAAGAAGCCGATGTAATTATCCTGATGATAGACGCCGTTGAAGGCATCGAGTCGCAGGACATCAATATCTTCCACCTGGCAGAGAAGAATAAAAAAGGCATTGTCATTGTGGTAAACAAGTGGGACCTGATAGAAAAGAACAACAAAACCGTTAAGGTTTTTGAAGATACCATTCGCGAAAAACTGCAGCCATTTACAGACGTGCCTATTGTTTTCACCTCGGTAACAGAGAAGCAGCGTATGCTTAAGGTTATAGATGTGGCTAACCATGTATATGCAAACCGCGCCAAAAAGATATCAACCTCCAAGCTTAACGATGTATTGCTGCCGATAATAGAGAACTATCCGCCGCCGGCATTAAAAGGCAAATTTGTTAAGATAAAATACATTACCCAGATACCCGGCACCGCGCCAATGTTCGCGTTTTTCTGTAACCTGCCGCAGTATATTAAAGAACCGTACAAACGTTTCCTGGAAAACAAACTACGAGACAACTTCGACTTTGAGGGCGTCCCCGTACAGATATTTTTCAGGCAGAAATAAGCCACACAGCCTCGCGATAGCGGGGCTTTTTTGTACTCACAGTTGCTAAATTACGGCCGCAATACCGCGGGTGTAACATGTTACAGTTTCTCTGCAAATACTGACTTATTGGTATTTGACACCATTTTGTCAGCATCATAATATACTGATTATCAGTAATGCACAAACATGTCAGCGTTTCAGGTTTCCCAAAAATCACCTAAAACTGTCACACATTTTGTAACGGTGTTACACTGGCAAAATGGTGTCACGATAACTACCGTTTCTTTGGTTTTACTTTGTAGGCTCTATGATAAATGCTGGCCGGAGCCCACCGGCTGCAAGCGCTAATGCCGGTGCCACTTTTACCGTATCACAAACTTTAGAAAACGATGCCACCCCAGCCGACCGCCTTGCCGGCATAGACATGCAGATGTGCTGTGTATATAAGGCTGTCCGAAATGTCCGATGCTATAAGGGGACAAGGAAGCGGACGGACAAAAAATTTGATTTAAATAAAAATTATATATTTGAAAATAAAAAAAGGGCGAGAGATACTTTTGGAAGGTGTCCCTTAGAGCTACTGGCTTCAAGTGCGACGAGTTTGGACCCCGTCGACTCAAGTGAAGCATTCACTCTAATTTTATCTCCTTTTTTATGGCACCCTGGAGAGTACCAATATTTTAAGCCGTCATTGACGGCTTTTTTTTATTCCTCCTTATAATTCAATAAAAAATATTTATACTTCTTTCCTATTTTTTTGAATCCAATTTTATTGACTTTTGCTAATGAGGAAGCAATTTCCGTAAATCTCTTTTTTAGATATTCAACATTTGCCAACTCGTCTATACTTCCTATATACTCTGCCGCATCATGAGCAAATGCTCCACCTGTTTCATCCAAAGCATAAATTAACATTTCTGGAATTGTTAAGTCTTCATAATACCCAATAGGTACAACAACATTATAATCCGCATAAGGTAAAGTCTTTATCTTTTTCGGTTGGATTTCGCTTGTATAATTCAACTCCCCTTGAAAACCAGCGGAAACCTTATTTAATGAGTCAATGGCAGCGTTAATATTTGCAAGCAACGTTGTAAGGCGAAGTTTCTCCTTCTCAAGTTTCTTAAGCGCTGATGCAAAATCTGAACTCATGGCAGTAAAGATAATGCAAAAAAAACCCTTCTTTATACAATATATTACATCTTTTGTATTGCAATATTTTTTGCATAATTATGAATAATACATAAGGTATTGTAAATCAGAATTTTAATAAATTACATGTTGATAACTCTAGATTATAATGTTGAAAACTTACCTATTGACAATGTCTTTTTTTTTGTTCCATTTTTAACTTGCTAATTGGATTTTACATTTCGCCCTAATTACTTCTCACTCTCGCACTCCTGTAGGTATTAATGCAGTTGGCATTAGCGGCTTCACAGGTCTGTACACGTTCAATCATATCTTCAATTAACGTCGGGTGCAGTTTATCCGCGCTGTTACCGGTAAGCCTCTAAACGCCGTTGTACAAAATAAAGCATCCCATATACCAAACGTGGTCATGCACCAGCGCCCAGTGGTCGCCTGCGAGGGCATCGCCGTCCCAGCGTAAGGTAAATTCATAGGCACTATCTTCCCACAGGTCGCAAAACGTTATCATAGGTAGCTGTAAAATTAAGGCACCCGCGTAAGGTATCTTTGGGTTGTTGGGAAATTAGCTATCCGCATTATCCATCAACATAGAAGGACGCCTAAGCTGACGGACAAAATGGGTGTTTTAACGGTTGTCTTCTTCTTGAAAATAATTTAGGTTTAGCAAACAACACTTATATCATGGAATACCTAATTGTTTACTTAATCTTTATTGTTCTCGGAGTGCTCTTCACAGTTGCTATTATGCGTGCAGTATTTATGATACCTACAATCGTAGATAATCTGAGAGCGCAAACAAAACACCTAAACGAGATAAAACAAAACCAAAAAGATCTACTGGCAGCATTAAACACCGGCCATCTGGTTAAAAAGGCCGCTGACAGCGACGTTTAACTACTAACGAATTTGCTTTCCGGATTGTCTACCAAGATAAGGGAACACCTAAGCGGATGGACCCCCCAAACAAAAAAAGCTCCCCGCAAACCGGAGAGCTTTTCTGTTTTCATTGGTAGGATATATGTTGTTAGGCTGCTTTTTGCGTGCCTTGGCTGATGCCTTTGCTTTGTGCTTTAAAGTTTTTCAAATCTGCAAGCAGCAGTTTCTTTAGTTCAATGTCTACTGATTTTACCAGGATTTGTGTAGCGTTTATAGTTTTCATAGTCTTAGATTTTTAGTTAGTTATGTTACTATAATTACGATAACTGTGCCACTCTTCGCCTAATTGCTCCAACACGTGAAAATTGGGCCTTGGTAATACTTCGCAGTCAATTTTTGTATGGTTAAAAATACACATCGTCAATCCGGCTGACTGCAAAACTACATATTTATGACAAATGCGTCAGGATTGGGTTTTGTACTGTATAGGGTTCTTTTGCAGTGCGGAAGCTACAGCCACCACGTTCTGTGCAACCATCACGGCTACTTCTTTAGACCATTCCTTCCGGAAGTCGGATTTTAGATAGGCCTTACCCGGGCCGGGGCCATTGTTCCAGTAGGTGTAACTTTGCGGCGCAATGGTAAAGCCCACGTCCATTAATCCGCCGGCAATTTCTGTTACCACGTGGCGGGCGCCGTCTTCTTCGCCGGTAACCACAAAGCCCGCAACTTTGTTGTAGGTAACAGGCATACCTGTCTCCTCGTTCTTTACCGGGTACAAGCCGTTCATGCGCTCCAGTACACGGGCCGCAACGCTGCTCATCTGCCCTACCCATGTCGGGCTGGCCATGATCAGTATTTCGGCACCCAGTATTTGCTTTAATATCGCAGGCCATGCGTCGCCCTCGCCCATATCAGACTTGGCTCCCGTCATGATGTTGTGGTCGGCACAGCGGATCAGCGTAGTTTCTACCTTAAGGTCGTTCAGCGCTTTGATCACCTCGTTCGCCAATGCCTCTGTATTAGAGGGCTGCGGCGATGGTTTAAGCGTACAGTTTAGGACTACAGCCCGCATAATTAATCCTGTGTAATGGCGGTATGATGGGCATGGCATGCCTCCGCACAAGTGGTACAAGCGGCAGCGCAATCTTTGCAATGCTGGTGCTCATGTTTACCGCATTCGTCGGCACACAGGCGGCAGATCTCTTCGCAAAGCACCAGGTATTGATGCCCTATTACAGAATCGCGCTGGAGTAAACGGGCGGCTTGTGCACAAATATCGGCACAGTCGCGGTCGAGCTTAATACAAGCAGCCATATCGGCTACATTTTCTTCGCCCAGGCAGGCGGTTGCGCAATGTTCGCATGCCAATACGCAGGCGAATAATTTTTCTATCAGTTGCTGGTGGTTGTGTTGTAATGACATGACAATTAGTTTCTTTAAGCAACATTGCCCGGTACAACATGTTTTATGTTTATTACAACAGCTTTGGTTAAATATAAAAGGCGGCAAGCATTTTGCTCACCGCCTTTATACACTATTACTTACTTGTTAGTTCTGCTGGTCAATTTCTGTAACCCGGTATACCTTACGGCCGCTTTGATCGCGTTCTTCGTGGTAGTATATACCGGCCTGGTCAACATGGTAAGTCTCGCCTTCTATCTTCACCTTGCGGGTATCCGGCGGTAATGCTTGCACTACTTCGCCCGGTTGCAGCATATCATTGCTGTTTTGCGGAGCGTAGGTGTTATCCTGAGGATAAGCTTGCTGGTCGCCCTGATAATCGCCTTGCTGGTACTGGCCTGCACCTGTGCTCAGTTGGCCGTCTTTACCAACAACCTGGTAAGCAGTGCTGCCATCGTCGCGGGTAACCGGCAGATAATACACACCGTTAGCCTCATAATATTGCTGGCCGTCTATGTTAATGGCCTGCGCGTTTGATGGTAAAGAGTTAACCTCTGCACCCAATGGTGGCTCAACTACAGTGTACTCGTTGTTATTGTATTGGTAAAAATAACCACCGCTGTAAAAGAACTGGTCTGGGCCGTAATAGAACGGGTAGTAGCCGTAAGGCAATATGTTTAACCTGAAACCGATGCGTGGTGCGTACAGGCTGCGGTAAAACCCGCTGTGGTAGTATAAGCCACCACGGAACGGACCGCCAAAACCACCTCTGTAACCTACGCCACCGCGGTAGTAAGTGTTACCACGATAAGCAAAACCACCTCTTGCGCCGGGTGCACCGTAAGCGAAACCGCCCCTTACACCACCACGGTTACCGTATGCAAAGCTGCCACGGTTTGGCGCGCCTTGAAAACCGCCACGGTTAAAGCCGCCGCCAAAAGCCTGGTTACCCCTTGGTGCCTGGCCTACCTGGCCACCACCACGGTTGAACCCTCCGAATGATTGATTACCTCTTGGTGTCTGGGCTACCTGGCCACCGCCACGGTTAAAGCCGCCACCGCCGAAAGACTGGCCTCCGCGGTTAAAACCACCTCCGCCAAAACTGCCACGGTTGCCGCCGCCGAAGCTGCCGCCACCACCGCCATGGAAGCCACCGCCCCCACCGCCGCCGTGGAAACCACCACCGCCGCCGCTAAATCCGCCGCCGCCACCACCACGACCGCCTCTCTGGGCATCGGCAGTGTTTACTGTAAAGGTTAACAAACCTGCTACAGCTACAAATGAAAATAATTGATATATGCGTTTCATAATCTGTTTACAATAGTCAGCTGTTAGTGCTGCTTACTGTAATAAGACCATAAATGATACCAAAAGTTTAATGCTAATTAAATAATTTAATTACAGTACAATGAGCTGACACTACAGGTTATTGACCCGATAGTAACGCACATAATCTACCTGCATAATTGCCGGGAAAGACGTATCGTCAACGCCTTGCGCACCGCCCCAATCGCCGCCTACGGCAATGTTAAGCATCATATGAAAGCGCTTGTCAAAAGGCCATGCCATAAAGCCCGTTCCTTCGTTCTTAAAAGTGAACTGCAGCTGGCCGTCTATGTATTCATTTATGCCTGCCGGGGTCCAGTCTAACCGGTAAATGTGGTAGTCGGAAGTAGCAGTGTTGGTGGTATACGTTATTCCTTTTTGTGTATTGATGGAGTGATTATAAGCACCGGTATGCACGGTCACGTAAATATTGTTAGGGTCCTGGCCTACGTGTTCCATAATGTCTATCTCGCCGGATTTTGGCCAGTCGCCGTAGGCATTATCTGTAGGCAGCATCCAAATGGCAGGCCATGTGCCTTTACCACCCGGAATTTTAGCACGCACTTCTATCCGCCCGTACAAAAAGTTACCATCTCCTTTAGAAACCATCCTTGCCGATGTGTAGCCTGCGCCCTGGTAACTTTGCTTGCTGGCAGTGATCACCAGGTTGCCATTCACAATAGAAGAGTTTGCACCGTTGGTGTAATATTCCAGTTCGTGGTTACCCCAGCCGCCCGCGCCGGTATCGTAACCCCATTTGGTAGCGTCTATGCCTGTGCCGTTAAATTCATCAGCCCAGTATGGGGTGTTTTCAAATGTGTATTCTTTAGTAACAGGTGGCTCAGTAATTGCCGGCGAAACATTGTCACCCTTTCCCGAACAAGAAAGCAGCGCCACAAAAGGCATCGCTACAAAAAACAACCTGGCATTTAGCATAAAGGGACGATTTATTGAATATCAAACTTAACGTTTTGAAAGGTAAAAAGTTACTTAGATCAATTCCGAAATGAATAGGTAGTCGCCTGTAAATCTGATAGTCACCATTCCATCAGCTTCTGTCCGGTAATGTCCGTCATGTACAGGCACCAGTCCGCGTACGGACAGCCCTTCTGCTTTTCCTATGATGCAGATGCTTTCGCCGGCAGGCAGCCATTTTTGAAAACCTGATCGCACAGGGTATATCTTTTGGTTAGCAGAGTAGATAACGATATTAATTTGGCTGATAAAATCCTTCAACTCGTCAACTACTACATCGCCTACAATATTAACCGCGCCATATTCCCGGCTAATTAACTCATTCAAGGCTAATGAAAGCGGATCTGAAGCAACGATGGTTTCAATATTATCCTGCATGTTTGCGGTTGCGTCACCGATAAGCCAATCAACCTTTATCTCTTGGCTGATGAGTTGGTCAAAGGTATCTGCTGTCGCGATAACAGTCGGGCTCCACTCCAGAAGCTGCCCAAGGTTTTCCATAGAAAAACCATCGAGGCCTAAAACCAGCAAGGCTGGCTCCTGCTTTTCCCGAACGATGTGATGCGATGACATTTTAACTTTTTGTAACCGTTTTGTAGGCAAAGATAACTTTACACCAGCTTAACACATTTGCCATTTATTGCTGTTAAACTTGCGGCATTAACTGATACCTGCGCGCAGGTGTAAGCTAATCACAATTAATAACATCTTAATGAAAATAGGTATTGTATGTTATCCAACGTTTGGCGGCAGCGGCGTTGTGGCTACCGAACTGGGTAAGGCCCTTGCAGACCGCGGCCACCAGGTACACTTTGTTACCTATAACCAGCCCGCCAGGCTTGACCTGTTTTCTGAAAATCTTTTTTACCACGAAGTCGCTGTTAGTAAATACCCGCTGTTTGATTTCCCGCCTTATGAACTGGCTTTGGCCAGCCGTCTGGTAGATGTTACCCGTTTCGAAAAACTGGATGTATTGCATGTACACTATGCTATCCCGCATGCTTCGGCTGCGTTTATGGCCAAGCAGATATTGGCAACTTATGGCATCAGCATCCCGGTGGTAACTACCTTACACGGTACCGATATTACCTTGGTAGGCAATGACCGCACTTATCAGCCCGTGGTAGAATTTTCTATCAATAAAAGCGATGGCGTTACCGCCGTTTCTGAACATTTAAAGCAGGACACCTACCGCTTTTTCGATATAAAGAAAGACATTAAGGTGATCACCAACTTTATAGACCTCAGCCGCTTTAGCCTGAAACCGAAAGACCACTTTAAAAAGGCCATTGCTCCCGAAGGCGAAAAGATATTGGTGCATACCTCAAACTTCCGCAAGGTAAAACGCGCACAGGATGTGGTGAGCATATTCGCGCAGGTGAATGCCAAGATACCTTCTAAGTTACTTATGGTTGGCGACGGGCAAGACAGGCCTAAATGCGAACAACTGGCGCGCGATTTGGGCGTTAGCCAAAATGTGCGTTTCCTGGGAAAGCAAGACGCTGTAGAAGAGATCCTCTCAGTTTCAGACCTTTTCCTGATGCCGTCACAGTCAGAAAGTTTTGGTTTAGCCGCGCTTGAAGCCATGGCCTGCAAAGTACCGGTGATCAGCACCAACACCGGCGGTTTACCCGAGCTAAACGTAGACGGGCAAACAGGCTTTTTATGTGATGTTGGCGATGTTGACGCCATGGCAGAGAAAGCCATCTATATTTTAGAAGACGAGTCGCGCTTGCAGGAATTCAAAGATAATGCGCTGGCCCATGCCCGCACATTTGAACTATCGAATATATTACCGCAGTACGAAGAAATGTATCGCGAGGTGATAGAAAACCTGAAGCCCCTGGAGGCAACCGCGACCGGCAATAGCTAATTTGTAAAAACCCTTTGTCGCTATTTATGTATAGTTGGTATTAAATATCATACCGACATGAAAAAAACATTTCAAATAGCGCTTTTATTATTAGCCGTTACACTCGCTTTTACCGCTTGCGGTCCAACCAAAACCGTTGTCAATGGCGGCAGCACCCGTAACCATTTTGTAGGCACTTTTACGGTGACCAATGTTACTTACGAGGGCTTGGTGCAAGGATCGGTGTCAAGTGTATTTGACCAGGCGCCTCCGCAAGATTTTGTAGGCAGTACCTGGCAGCTAACCAATAGTGGTAACGGTATTTATACGCTTAACAGCGGTGCGTCACAAACCATTTATTGGTCGCTCAACGATGATAACCAAACTTTTCAATTTAAAAAGATCTACCAGGGCGATAAAGCTAAAAACGTAACCGCGGGTTACCAGCTGGTGATCAGCGCCAATAATGCTTCTTCATTTATTTTGAAAACGCCGGTATCTATTGGCAATAGCACGGGCTTTGTGGTCTATAATTTTGTAAGAAAGTAAGGGCCTCACCCCAAACCCCTCTCCGAAAGAGAGGAGCTTTAAACAAAGCCCGCTTATTGAGCGGGCTTTGTTTGTTTATCAAAGAGTCATCCCAAACTTGATTCGGGATCTCAAAAGCAGGATATCAAACGCTGCTTACTCCACCGGAGCGAACTTCAAGCAGACCGGGTTACCCACTTTGGTTTGTATGCCTGTATTGCTAATACGGCCGGTGTTAACGTCGCGTTTGAAAACAACTATGTTGTCGCTGGTCTGGTTGGCTACTAACAGGAACCTGCCGGTTGGGTCTATCACAAAGTTACGCGGGCCTGTTCCCATAACGTAAGCACGATCAACATAGGTCAATTTGCCGCTGTTCGGGTCAATGGCGTAAACCACTATGTCATTTGCAGTGCCGCGGTTAGACGCGTACACAAATTTACCGTCAGCAGAAACATGGATATCAGCAGCGCCCGAAGTTCCATTGAAACCAGCCGGAAGCATAGTAATGTTTTGTATCTGTTTCATTTTGCCGCCATGATATTCATATGCAGTCACAGAAGCACTTAATTCGGCTATTACATACACATATTTATGGTCGGGCGTAAAGTCCAGGTGGCGCGGGCCGCTGCCGGGTGCTAGTGTAGTGAGGTCTTCGGGAAGCGGCGTTAACGGTTGTGCTTCTGGAGAACGGTGGCGGGTATGATTTATCTTGTCGGTACCCAGATCAGAATACAGCAAATATTTTTCATCGGGGGATAGGAACGCGGTGTGTACATGCGGGCCTTCCTGGCGGTCGGTTTTAGGACCTGTGCCTGCGTCCTGTAAGTTTTGAACAACGGCACCCAATGAACCATCTTTGTTAATAGGCAGTACTGTTAAATTACCGCTTGAATAGTTGGCAACAAAAGCGTGGCGCATATCTTTATCTACCGAAATATAACAAGGATCGGCACCTTGAGAGGGCTGCTTGTTGATCTGTGTGAGAATACCGTTTTTCGGCTCGAAGCTGAAAGAGGTTACCCCGCCATCTTTACCGTCCTCATTAACAGCGTAAACGAATTTATTATTGGCGCTTACACATAGATATGAGGGGTTGCTGGTTGGTACCTGGCTCAGATACGCCAGTCTGCCAGACTCTGTATAAAATCTGTAAACAGAAATGCCCTGGGCTGTTCCCTTTGTATAACTGCCTACTATAAGGTCGTAAGATTTTGGGGTCTTTTTTTGCGCTACCGTTATAAATGGGGCGAGCAAAGCCGCTATAAATAATATCTTTTTCATCTGCTGATAATTGGAAATGCAAAATAGGATTAATCATTAAGTGTCGGTTGTTAAAAATCTTTTATTTTAGAACATCAATTATGCATTGGGCGCCAGTATCATCGGTCATAAAAAATAAACCTGCCATTATCTACGGTTTATCTTTGGCTATACTTTTAGTATTGCTTAAATGGCTTGAGTTTAAATTTGTGGTAATCGACCACGCCGAAGAACTTTACAGCGGCGCCTTAGCTGTCATTTTCACCGCATTGGGTGTTTGGCTGGCGCTGAAACTGGCAAGGCCCAAAATGCAAACCGTAGTAGTAGAAAAAGCTGTATACCTTGAAAGGGAAAATAAATTTAAGCCCGATCAACGAGAGATAGAGAGTCTAAATATCAGCAAACGGGAATTAGAGGTTTTAACGCTGATGGCGGAAGGATTAAGTAACCAGGAGATAGCCGGGCGACTATTTGTTTCTCTGAATACAGTCAAGACGCACTCGTCAAACGTTTTCGACAAATTAGAAGTAAAGCGGCGCACGCAAGCTGTTGAAACGGCCAAGCGGATCGGTATTATTGGGTAGTCTTTTGGGTTAATTTTTGAAAATCACCCAAAAGTATGACCGTCAAATTTACTGGATGAGGCATTTTTGCTGCATCAATAAACATAAAACTTAAACATCATGTTAAAGAACGTCCTTACTTTCGGCGGCATTGCCGGCTTCGTTTTCATCCTTTGGATGACCTTCCTGTACACAGCATGCTATAATAATCCAAATTACGAAGGTAGTTTATGGCTGGGCTACGGCTCCATGATCGTAGCCTTCGCATTTATTTTTGTAGGCGTGCGCAACTATCGAGAGAAATACAACAATGGGACAATTACCTTTGGCAAAGCTTTTCTGGTTGGGCTTTACATCGCTTTAATTGGTTCTACTGTGTACGTGGGTGCATGGCTGGTAGACTTTTACGGCTTCATGCCGGATTTTATGGACAAATATGTTGCCCACACCCTTTCACAAATGAAAGCGCGTGGTGCATCTCCAGCAGAGATCGCGAAGCAGAAAGCAGACATGGCAAACTACATTGAAATGTACAAGTCGCCATTTGGCGTAATTATTCTTACCTACATTGAGGTATTACCGGTGGGGTTGCTCATCGCTCTGATAGCGGCTTTAGTGCTAAAAAAGAAACCAGCTGGCGATAACGCAGCAATCGCTTAAGAAATTCGTTAAGTTGCCGATCAAAAAAAGGCGCCCCAATAAGAGGCGCCTTCAATTCTAAAAGTTCTGTAATACTATAACTTATTTCTTTAAGTCGAACCTATCGAGGTTTGTGACTTTAGTCCACGCTGCAACAAAGTCTTTCACAAACTTTTCTTTTGCATCGGCTGAGGCGTAAACCTCGGCAATGGCACGCAGTTCTGAGTTTGAACCGAAGACCAGATCTGCACGTGTGCCTGTCCATTTCACTTCGCCGGTCTTGCGGTCGGTGCCATTGTATAATTCACGGTCCTGGCCTGCGGCTTTCCACTCGGTGCCCATATCCAACAAATTCACAAAGAAATCGTTGCTTAACTGGCCTTCGTTATGTGTGAACACACCATTTTTAGACCCATCAAAGTTGATGTTGATAGAACGCAACCCGCCAAGCAGTACTGTAAGCTCAGGCGCAGTAAGGGTTAACAACTGGGCCCTGTCAATCAGCAATTCTTCGGTCGAGGCTGCGTTGCGGCCCTTGCGATAGTTACGGAAACCATCTGCAACAGGCTCCATATGGCTGAAAGATTCTACGTCTGTTTGTTCCTGACTGGCATCCATACGGCCTGCGGTGAATGGCACGGTTACATTGTGGCCTGCAGCTGCAGCAGCCTTTTCTACACCGGCGTTACCTGCCAGAACGATCAGGTCGGCAAGGGAAACCTTTTTACCACTGACGCTGAAGTCTTTTTGAATTTGCTCCAATACGTTCAGCACTTTTTGCAACTGTGTGGGGTTATTTACCTGCCAGTAACGCATCGGCGCTAACCTAATACGTGCACCGTTTGCACCACCACGTTTGTCTGAACCACGGAAGGAAGCGGCGGATGCCCATGCAGTGCTTACCAATTCAGACACACTTAATCCCGACGCCAGGATACGCTCTTTCAAAGACGCAACATCGGCCTCATCAACCAATTGGTGGTCAACAGCAGGGATAGGGTCCTGCCATGCCAGCACTTCGGCAGGAATATCGTTACCCAGGTACAATTCGCGAGGTCCCATATCGCGGTGAGTCAATTTAAACCAGGCACGAGCGAACGCGTCTGCAAACTGATCGGGGTTTTCTAAGAAACGGCGTGATATCTTTTCATAAGCCGGGTCGAACCTCAATGCAAGGTCAGACGTAAGCATGGTTGGCTTTAGTTTCTTGTTGCTGTCGTAAGCGTGAGGGATCACCTCGGGCGCGTCTTTAGCTACCCATTGGTGTGCACCACCAGGGCTTTTGGTCAGTTCCCACTCAAAACCAAAAAGGTTTTCAAAATAGTGGTTGCTCCACTGTGTCGGCGTCTGTGTCCAGGTTACTTCCAGACCGCTGGTAATGGTATCTGCACCTTTACCACTGCCATAGCTGTTTTTCCAGCCAAAGCCCTGCATTTCCAGGTCAACCGCTTCCGGTTCTTTACCTACGTTATCCGCAGGGGCAGCACCGTGGGTTTTACCAAAAGTGTGCCCACCGGCTATTAGCGCAACGGTTTCCTCATCGTTCATAGCCATGCGGCCGAAGGTGTCACGTATATCGCGTGCCGACATGATCGGATCAGGATTACCATCAGGCCCTTCTGGGTTTACATAAATCAGACCCATCTGAACTGCTGCAAGCGGCTTCTCCAGGTTACGGGTATGCACGTCGCCATCTGCGTCATCATCAGATACCAATACACCATGGCCCTCAACAACACCCGGCGAACCGTGCGCGTAGCGTTCGTCGCCACCAAGCCAGGTATTTTCGGAACCCCAGTAAACAGATTCATCTGCTTCCCAAACGTCGGCACGGCCACCGGCAAAACCAAAGGTTTTGAAACCCATTGACTCGAGCGCGATGTTACCTGTAAGGATCATCAGATCTGCCCATGATATTTTGTTACCGTATTTTTGTTTGATAGGCCAAAGCAAACGGCGCGCTTTATCAAGGCTTACATTATCGGGCCAGCTATTTAGCGGAGCAAAACGCTGCATACCTGCACCTGCGCCACCGCGGCCGTCAGTAACACGGTACGTGCCTGCGCTGTGCCATGCCATGCGGATAAATAAGCCACCATAGTGACCAAAATCTGCAGGCCACCAGTCTTGCGAATCTGTCATCAACGCGTGCAGATCTGCTTTTACCGCTTCAAGGTCCAGCGATTTAAAAGCTTCGGCATAATTAAAATCAGGATCCATCGGGTTGGTAAGTGATGAATGCTGACGAAGGATATTCAATTTAAGCTGATTAGGCCACCAGTCGCGGTTGCGTGTGCCGCCGCCACCTGTATTACTTTTCATACTACCGTTATGAAACGGGCATTTGGCGATGTCGCCACCATGTACGGATTGGCTTTGATCTTGGTTATTTTCCATTATAAATGTTTTGACATGTTTGGTGCTTTAAAGGTACGGCAAGCGTTGCGAAAGGCTATGTGTATCAAATAAAAAAATGGAGTATAAATTTTGTCTATGTTTCCGGCGGAATATATAGACAACGCGCAGCATTTCAGCTATAAATAAAAAAGGTCGCCCATTAGAGCGGCCTTTAAAATTGTTCTTTAAATGCTTAACCATTAACCGCAGCTGCAAATTTTGGCGCGAAGTCTTTTAGTTTAACCTTGCCAATAATGGGCTGGTGTTTGTCATAGTCCTCGCGTAATGCACCGGTCGCAATTGCATGGCCCATTTCTACAAAATTTTTGATCACCACATCGGGCATGCCGCTTTGGGATAATCCCGCGGTCATTTGCTCATTGTCTATCTTTTTCCATTCCAGATTCGGCTTGCCGATGGCTTCACCCAATTTCTTAGCTGCCTCGTTGGCCGTTATGTCTTCGCCAGAAATGTATACCACTTTTTCGCCGCCTGATTTGCTTAATTCTTCGGCGGCTACAGTGGCGATATCAGCCGGGTCTACCATCGGGAACTTTGTATCGCCACCATAATTTGTAGCGATGAAGCCCATATGTTTTACCATGTCTGCCAATCCAAACAAGTTCACATAAAAATATCCGGGGCGCAAATTAGTGACAGAAACACCGTCAAGACTATTGAATATTTCTTCCGCATCGTGCGAGCCCAAAATAAACCCTGTGCCGCTGTCAAGATCGGCACCAACACTACTCAGTTGCACCAGTCGTTTTACGCCCGTTTTTCTTACAGCGTTTGCATAATTATTTGCTATGCGTTTGTAGTATGCGCGCGGATCGGCCTCTAACATGTTTGGTGGAATCAAAGCGAAAATCGCGTTAGCGCCTTCAAAGGCCGATTCCAAAAAATTGACATCTTCTATGGAACCGATTGCGGCCTTGGCGCCTATCTGTTCAATATCTTTTCGCTTTTCTTCCTTACTGCTGATCACAATGACATCATGGCCTTGGTTTGCCAGATCGGTTGCCAATGGCTTACCAACATTTCCTAATGAGCCTGTTACTACGATTTTCATTTTATTTGGTTTTGATATTAAACCTGCGCAGCGCTATAATGTTCACCTCACAATAGCTAAATTAGTGTCATAAACCGCTGATTATGTTTACGCTTACAATTCATATGGTATCGAGCCTTGATGGTTATATCGCGAAGCACGATAATAGCATTTCGTGGTTTGAAACCGCTGATAACTACGAAAACGGAACTGATGTCACAGCCGACGAAGCAGTAAACTTTCTCAAAACCATTGATTGCTATGTAATGGGCGCAGCTACTTACGAGCACGCGCTAAATTTGTCTAAGGACTATGGTTGGGTTTATGGTGATACACCAACAGTTGTTGTAACAAACCGCGATCTACCAATTGAGCGGCCAAACATTGAAATTTATCGCGGCGACCTTGCCGGGCTCGTAGAAAAAAAACTTAAACCTGCCTATAATAACGTATGGCTGGTTGGTGGTGCAAAACTTGCGAAGGATTTTTTACGCCTTGGTTTAGCAGACGAAATAAGGCAATCTATCCTGCCAATTATTTTAGGTGATGGATTACCGTTTTACGACGTTGTAGCTAAAGAGATCCCAATGCATCTTAAAAATGTACGGGCCCATAAAAGCGGCATGGTTGAGTTGCACTACCAGGTAAAGAAATAATCAATCCCGGACAAACCAGGTCGTCGCAGCCTTTTCTAATGCAACCAAATCGGGTTCGCCATTAGCAGCCCAGGCCACAATTCCGTCCGGGCGTATTAACACTGCGTTAAAACCGAGATTATCCTGCACATCTTGAGTGATGTAGTTTAAGTTTCTGCTGAACTTACCTGCAATAGATTTAATTCCATCTTGTCCGCTCAAGTCAAGGAGTATCGCTTTACCATTGTGCATTTTGTCGCCAATGGTCGTACCATTACCAAATTGAAAATTTGGCACACTCCGACCAACCAGTGGATCATCATTACCCAGATCATATCTTAAGTTTACGCCGGTGATACGCCCTGCAAAATATGTAGCGCCATCTGTGGTGTTCATTAAATCCTGTATAACAGCCTTAACCGCCATACTTTGCGGTGTTGGTTTCATCACTTCAACCTGTGCCCGCGACCAGTCCAATACCCGCGCACCAACAGGATAACGCTCTTCAAAGTAAGTGTCCAGTAGACCATCCGGTGCATTACGGTTAAGCACGGCAGCAAGTTTCCACCCAAGGTTCATGGCATCGCCTAAGCCAAGGTTTAGCCCCTGCCCGCCAAGTGGCGAGTGGATGTGCGCGGCATCCCCAGCTAACAAAACGCGGCCGTTTTGGTAAGTAGTTGCCTGCCTGGCGCGATCTGTCCAGGTGGTGGCTACGTGCAGCTTATTGATGGTTACATCAGTGCCAGAAATCCGTCGCAACACTTCCTGCAAATGTTCAAGTGTAACAGGTTTGCCGGAAGCATGATATGTTCCGCCGTCAAAATCCTGAAGGATCACGTAATCGGGCTGCGAGCGCAAGTACATACCAGTTTGAGTGGTGATACGGCCTGCACCCAGTTTATCGCCATCGGCCAGATCAACACGCGCCGAGTAGCCGGTAAATTCGGGCTCAGTGCCGGCAAAGTCAAACCCGCCCGCCTTTCGTACCGCGCTCCTGCTGCCATCGCAGCCAACCAACCATTTGGCAGTAAAAGATGAACTATGGGTATTGACGATTACCTCTCTGTCAGTCTGACTGAAATTTGTTATTTCTTCGCCTGTCATCACTTCTACGCCTAACTCGCCGGCACGGACTGTAAGGATAGTTTCAACTTCGGCCATTGTGGTAAACATTACATTGGGTGTAGAACCCGGCAGGCGGTATGTAAACTGTGAGTTGTCTATCTTCTCGCTGTTTAGGGGTATACCCGCGAAGTGCCCGCCGCCTTGCGGTTTCTTTGCAGGTGCTGTTGTGGTCATGTGCGGCGACGCGATTTGTTTGTGTATTTGAAACTGATTAAGCATACCGCGGCGGTAAAAAGCTTCGACCGACGGTGCCGATAACCCCCTCATGCCAAACGGCATTTCCTTTAAGGGCGAAGATGAATTTTCGGCTTTTTCCAGAACGAGCACAGTGCATTTGGCCAGTGCAAGTTCGCAAGCCAAAAACAGGCCTACAGGACCCCCGCCGGCTATGATAACATCGTAAGTTTTATTGCTTTGTTGTGTAGTATTCATGGTGATGAAATTGGCACACAAAGGTGCCTAATGGTTAACCCTTAGTCTTGTACAAACGCGACAAAATTCTCAATCACCACTACCTTGCCACTCCTTGCCTCGCGCGCGAAGGCCGCCGGAGTGGTGCCGCTAAACTTTTTAAACTCGCGGCTCATGTGCGACTGGTCTGTATAACCCGACTCATGCGCCAGCGCCGCCAGATTTGTTTTGGGTTCTATCCATAAGCGGTTGCGCACCTGTTCAAACCGCATTAACGCGGTAACATTTTTTACCGTGTGCCCGGACGATTGCTTAAATGCCCGTTCCAAAGTCCTTACCGTGGCATGCGCCTCTGCGGCCACCGCACTTACAGCAATACTCCCCATCGCGTTTCGTAATGCCTTGCCTGCTTTCGTCAATGAATTGTTCTTATCTAAATAATTACTGTTGCCGAGGAAAAATTGCTGGACCAGATCTATCGCACTTGCAATATCGCCCGCTGTAACTATCTGCGATAAAGGCTCTTGCAAGGCTGCAATTGGATGCTGCAATGTATCAACCCGAGAATTGCTTGGCTGAATACCAAGCAGACCGAAAACAGCCCAGGGATAGCACCGGACACCAATTATAGTTGACGCGCCGGGCGAATAGAAATTTACCGGCTGGTTAAGAAGGCCCACCAAAAACGGCGACGACAGCAGCTTGACTTCATCTTTATAAGTTACGCCAAAACCGTTACCGAGATAAAATATGATCTCTGCATAGCCGTCGGGCATCACTTCAAATTCAACACCATCCTTAACTGCATCCCGCGTGTGGTGCCAAAAGCATTTTATGGCGTGGTGTAATTTTGCAGGTGGTTCAAATTCCTGATGCATTGGCGGTCAATCCCAGATGCCGTTTTCTGCTGTAAAGATCACGGGCTGGTCGGCTGTAACCATTATGGTATGCTCGTGCTGTGCTACAAAGCCGCCTTTATTACCGCTTAGTGTCCAGCCATCGGCCTGCGTTTCTGCAATGGTTGATTTTGTGGCGATAAAGGTTTCGATAGCGACGACAGAATTCTTTTTAAAACGGGTAGTGTTAAAACGGTCGCAGTAATTGGCAATTTCATGTGGTTCTTCGTGCAAGCCGCGGCCAATACCGTGCCCCGTCAGGTTTTTAATGACGGTATAGCCAGATCTTCTGGCCTCTGTCTCTATCAACTTGCCGATGTCTGATATTTTGACACCGCCTTTAATATTGCTGATCGCTTTCTTCAGTATATCTTTCGAAGCTTGCACAAGCTTGCCATAACCATGGATGTCTTCGCCCAAAACAAACGACCCGCCGTTATCTGACCAGTAGCCATTCAATTCTGCCGAGACGTCAATATTGATTAGGTCACCTTCCTGAAATATCTTTTCCGCGGATGGTATGCCGTGCGCCACTTCATTGTTTACGCTTATACAAGTGTACCCAGGGAAGTTATAAGTAAGTTTTGGAGCAGATTTTGCCCCAAATTCGGCGAGTAGTGCGCCTCCGAAATCATCAAGCTCCTTAGCAGACATACCCGGTCTGGCGTATTCGCGCATCTTCTTTAAGGTGATAGCAACGGCGTCGCTTGCTTGCTGGATACCTGCTTTCTCTGCTTCTGTAGATATAGACATAACGGTAAATATGTAAACGAAGATAACTATTTACGTGTTATCGACTGTCTTTAGCCCGTGATGGTTAACGTATTCAACTATTTAAGAAAATGATCGACTAATGCCTCCCACTCTTCGTCGAGCGTTACGGAAGGCCTGGTTTGATGTGCACGGTTATACCAATAATCCGCATTCCAAATATCCCCTTCTTTGCGGTGCAGGTAAGCGTGTACCCAGGCAGAGTCGCGGTCGGTAAGGTGATCTATCAAATTATGTGCTTGCTGCCAGTCGCCAACACCATCATACCACAGACTTTTAAGCTGCACCGCCAACGAGTCGTTGGGTTGTAATTGTGTTAATGATGCTTTAAAGTCGGCGATAGATTTCATTCATTTTGATATTGGCCATACAATTACCAAATTTATAGATCAATTATTTAAACCTCGATTATCATGAAAAAAAATTCACTTACCCTGCTTGCAGGCATTATGTTCTTGCTGGCAGTCGTCAGCGCGAAAGCACAATCATCTTTGCCGCCCTCAATAAAAAAAGGTACAATTAAAGTAACTATCCTTTACCCCAATGGCGAAGGCAAAAAGTTTGATATGGAGTACTACACCCAAAAGCATTTTCCTATGCTTAGAAGTTTATTTGGCAGTGCCTTAAAGGCGACTGCTATAGACAAAGGCCTTACCGCGGGTTCTCCCGGCACACCGCTCCCCTTTTTAGCTATCGGTTATTTATATTTCGATTCGGCAGCAGCTTTTCAGGATGGAATGAAAACTTACGCGACAAAGATCAGGGCCGATGTGCCGAACTATACCAACATTACACCGATCATTCAAATAAGCGAAGTGGTGGAGTAAAAAATGTCTGTATCCACCCTTATGTTTGTCGTTAAAGGCCAGTCTGTGAATGCCTCGACTCGCTATTTTTGACCATACTTTAAAAGACCCAAATACAAAATCAAAACATCATTATGAGAGCAATCAACCCATGGATCAACTTTAATGGAAACGCCGAGGAAGCTTTTAACTTTTACCGCTCTGTCTTTGGCGGCGAGTTCAAGAAAACTGTCCGCTTTAAGGAATTAGCAAATGACGATTTCCAGCCATCGGCCGAAGACGCCGAAAAACTCATGTATATTGCTTTACCTATCGGCCGCAACAATGTGTTAGTGGCGAACGATGTACCCGGCTTTATGGGGCAGGTTAGCGAATCAGAAAACCGCTCGAAAATTTACGTGAATACTGAAAGCCGCGAGGAAGCCGAAAAGGTATTTAACGGCCTGTCAGCTGGCGGAGATGTAGAGGGACCGATAGGCGATAGCCCCTGGGGAACCTATGCCGGCATGTTCAGGGATAAATACGGCATTGAGTGGATCATTGAATTTGACCCTAGTTACGCTGAATAATCGACCCTGTCGATAGTTCCAATTTTTCGGAAGGGCATAAAACGCGTATCGGGGTTCCATTTGTTTCCTGCATAATGGAACCCTGCTGTTTTCATTATCTCTGTAACAATAGCTGTTTGCCAGCTTCTGGTTACGAAGGGGTCCCTATGGTAGCTTATTTCGCTGTAGGTGCTATTAACCGTTAGTTCGTTGTCAGCACTTATTGCTACCAGATCGTAGTAATGGTTTAATTGGGTCTCTACGTCGCATTTTACCCCGCTAAACCAATGCGCATATAGGCCGGTATAAGTTTCGTGATCACGTATTTCTTTGACAGAATAATCTATCACGAAATTTGTTGCATTACAATTCTCTTCGAAATAGGAAAGAACGGCAAGGCCGTTAATTTGCACATTGTGCTGTAAAAAGACTGCCAGCCTGAGCAGCTCTTTCAACGTCAGCAGCATGCACATCGACGCGTTGGCACTTCCGATAAAAATGAGGTCTTGCTGACTGGAGAGCCGGTAGTCAGTATCCGTACAATCGGCGGTTACATAATCCAGGCCATCAAAACGCGAAAAGTATGCTGAGTGGTCTACACAGGTGTAATCATTTTCCGGAAACTCTTGCTTTAACACCTTGCTTTCAAATCCGTTGCCGGCCAGTATCTCCATCACCTTTTTACCGGATGTAAGGTCATGCTCCCGCATCAGGGCCGTAAGGTCATCTGTTTTAGCATCCGCCTGATTATAAGTCAACCTGTAAACACTGTCGTAATGCGGCTTGGCAACGGCATTATCACAGATTGTGTTGACTATCTCATGGCTTAATTTTACTTCGGCAAGGATCAGTTCTTTAATCAGCGCGATCATCCACCCGTTTTGCCACTCTTGGATGCGCGGCCCAGTTGTTTTTTCTTTTTTCTTGGTAAACGTTTTGCGTCTGCCGGTTTTTGCGCTGCTGGTTTACTTTCAGCGTCTTGTTTTTTCTCTGCCATTTGTTTTAGGTTTAAAAGTTTGAAATATGATTAAATATAGAGGGCCTGTCTGACAAACACAAATCCGCAAATCAATGTGATTAATCTTAATAGCCTAGTTGTCTTTCTAACGTTTTCTTTGCTTTTGATATGTTAAGCAAATCCTCTTCAAGGGTGCGCAAGTCTAAGCCATGAGGCGTTATACCCGCATTAAAAAAGTCTTCGCTTATTACAGCGTAAAGCACATAACCATAAGTTGCCAAAAACTTCCAGGTCAGGCGCTTTACCTTCCCCCAGCTGATCACGTACAGGAAGTCTGCGTCATATGCCACAACATTTACGGCATGCCCGCCAAATGAACCCACGGCGCGGTCTCCGGTAAGTCCACCCGGCTTCACATCCCAAAGTTCCTGCTTAATAATGGTGTTTGGAAGTTCGAGCCCAAGATACGCTCCGCCAAAACTGTAAATGGCTGCACGCACCGTTTGCGGGTCTTTAAAGTTTACTGTTGTAAAGGCTTTTATTTTATGCCCGCCTATGCCATTCTTGCGCCAATATTTTAATACATCCTGGTAATAAAGGCCGTCGTCATTTTCATGTGTTTCGGGGTTATAGCCTGATAAGGCAATGTACACCTCCATTACTTCGCGGGTAAGAATAACATCCTCGCGGGTAGCATTCGCGGTCCAGCATTCTATCATGTGCCCGGCGGACGCGCAGGTGCAATCATTTGCGGTCCAGTTACCCATGCGTCGCCACGGTGTACGTTTCTTTTTAGAAAAGTCAAATTCGGCAGGTATATGTTCGTAAAGATTTTGACCGATGTAGTCTTCGAATTTTAAATTTCGGCTATCAATCGGATGTACCAGCCGGCTCCCCCTGGTAGGTTCGGGTTTCTCCATTTATTCGATTTAGATTGTGCTTGAAAGTAAGGATTTACCTCAAATGTTCAAAGCTCTGATTTGCAGCATGAATATTGAGTAGAGATAGTCTGATTATCGCGGCAAGGCGCTCTAAAACTTTAAAACAGCCTTATGCGTAGATAGGTAAGTTATGTCCGCTGATTATTGCCGCGTTTCGCTCACGTATTATAAAATGAAGATCACCTATGGAAATTAAAGACCAGGAAGCCACTCCCGAACAAAAAGCAGCGATAAAAAAACTTCATAATGAAGAGGTAAAAAAACTCAAAATAACGGGCTATTTGATTGGCGCTGCGGCTTGCATAGGCGCTACTTTTCTTATTCGTTTAACATCTTCAACTTTGTCGGTTCATTGCACCGTGTAATCGATAACGTTCTTTACGCATGTGCTGTCAGTTTCGGGATCATGATCGTTTCCAAGCTGGTACAAAGTCAGATCGCCAAGGGGTCATTAGAAAAAGGCTTGCTTTATAATCTTATTCAATTTACCAGGCTTTTAACTTTCATTATCATCGTTTTCATTTTTATATCGTTCTTAAATTCAAATTGGTACACGGCGGCTGTATCATTAGGGTTAATATCGCTGCTATTGGGTTTTGCACTGCAAACACCTATTGCTTCGCTAATAGGCTAGTTTTACATCGTGATGAGAGGGCCGTTTAAAGTAGGCGACCGCATACAAGTAGGGAGTTTTAACGGTGATGTGGTAGAGATCAATTTCCTGGATACAACATTATGGGAATTCTCGGGCAATTTAATGACAAGCGATCTCCCCAGCGGCCGATTGATCAGATTCCCTAACAGCCTTATATTTCAAAACCAGGTATATAATTATTCCTGGCAGAAATTCCCTTTAGTATGGAACGAGATATCATTCTATATAACCTACAAGAGCGATATGGACTGGGTTGAAAATGAGATCCGACAGATTTGCTTATCCCATCTGGATGCTAAAACTAAAGATCATATTCAAGATATGCGGGACCAGATCTCAGAAACGCCTGTAGAGGGCATCGAGATAAAAGAATTTCCTTTTATAAATTTTCGTATCCACGAAAATAATTGGGTGGAGGTTGTACTTATATATATTGTAGATCCAAAGTTGTCATCCCAGACAAGAAGCGATATTGTTAAGGCTGTTATACCGGCGCTTCTTAAAGAACCTGCAAAAGTTTCTTTTGCACCTGAAGGAAGTTAACACGCTAAAGATCGATCTTGACTGGCAAAGCCCCGCAACTAACTATTTTCAGGTAACGAAAATCCAAATGTACTGCCCTCGCCTATCGCGCTGCTCACCCAAATCCTTCCGTTTTGGGCTTCTATAAAGTCTCTGGAGATGGCAAGCCCAAGACCTGTGCCTGTTTTGTTTTGACCATCTGCAGGTACCTGGAAATAACGGTCGAATAACTGTTTCTGATACTGCTCGTCTATGCCCTTGCCGTGATCAGTAACTGTAAATTCTATCGCACCCGCATTCTCTTTTAGATGTATATCAATAGCAGAACCGGCTGCGCTGTAACGCAGCGCGTTCGAAAGAAAGTTAACCATAACCCATGCAGATTTCTCTACATCAGCCTGTATCAACGGCAATTGATCTACTTTGGTAAAATTGATCTTTACATTCTTTTGCTCTGCTTGGAACGCAATAGATTTTAATGCATAGTCTACGATCTTTGCAGGCTCGACATTTGTAAAATTTAGCTGGATGTTGCCGGTTTCTACCTGCGAGAGGTCTAACAGTTCGCTGGTAATTTTTAACAACCTGGCATTGTCTTCTGCTATATGATCTATCAATTGCTGCTGTTCTGCATTAATTTCCCCTATGCGTTTATCCTGCAATAGTTTAAGGCTCATCTTAACGGAGGATATCGGTGTTTTTAATTCATGCGATATGGTAGCGATGAAATTGGTCTTGGCAACGTCTAGCTCTTTAAATTCAGTTACGTTTCGTAAAACGTAAACCACTCCGGCAGAGCGGCCGGCAACACGCACGGTTTCTGTAGGTTTGGTATCGAGATTTGGCACCGTTATTTCGCGGCTTTCTAACTGGAAAAAGTTCTCTTTGCCGTTTACAACAATCTTAAGCGGCTTAATTTCCGACTGACGTGAAAGCACGCGTTTTAATAAGTCGCTGTTTTTTGCAAGATCTTCCACATTACTACCCGCGGCTATATCATTAGGCAGGTTAAGCAATTTGCGTGCGGTGTCATTTATAAAAAGAAGTTCGTGCTTTTCATTTATACCGATTATGGCATCCTGCATTTGTTCTACAATAGTTTCGATGCGGCGCTTTTCTGATAGGATAGTGGCCAGGTTACTGTTCTCCCAATCGTTCAATTTAGCTGCCATGTTGTTAAAAGCCGAGGCCAGTTCGCCAAACTCATCTGTGCGATTAAAATTAATACGCTGGCTATAGTTCTTTTGGCTTATCTCGCGGATACCCTCTAGCAACGTGCGCAAAGGCGAGGCAACAATGTCCGGGAAGTTTATGATGAAACTAAACAGAATGAGGAACATAAAGCCCGCTACAAAACTTAATAGTATAGTAGCGCTTCGTACAGACTTCCTTGAATGATCATCTTTTTTAATGATGGCTTGCATATTCAATGTTTCAATGGCCCTCAATTGCTGACGTATTTTACGTTCCAAGCCAAATTTCTCGGCGTCACTCATTGAGGTTGATGTCAGCGCTGTAAAAGCATCGGTTAGTTGGGCAGTGGCCTCGCCTTCGCCTTTTTCTGTAACGTTATGCTGCTGTTTATTTAACTCTATACCAAATGCCTTTGCCTGATCGGTGCTTAACGGAAGAGAGTGCTCATCCAAAATGGCGCGCATATTCTTTGTATAGTTGAGCGTCTCATAGTTATTCTTGAGTATGGCAGTCGCATTTGATGCGATCTCTTGAATGTAGTACATCGCTGTGGCGCCAAATACCAGCACCACAACAAACAAAAAGGCAAAGCCCAGGCGCAATTTATTTCTAATCTTCATGACAGTATTACTAGGTCGGTTTCTGTAGCGGCTAAACTTTTAAGCAGTTGGTTAAAAACTGTGGTACGCAAAATAACCTGAAAAAGGTTTAGATGCGGTTTGCCGATGCAAATGGTAGTGATCTCTTTTTCTCGGGCTACGTTCATTATGGTTTGGGTGACATTATCACTTGGTATACGCATCACTTCGGCGCCCAGCTCAACCGCGAGTTTTAAATTGTTAATCAAATGGCGCTGCTTATCCAGCTTAATACGGTCGGAACTCTCCGACGGAATTTGCGCATAAAGCACCGTCCATGGCGAGCGATAATACGAAGCCAGCCGGGCAGTTTTGCGAATCACCACCTTTGCAGTTTCGGCGTTAGATGATATACAGGCCAGGAACCGTTCCGGCCTAAGTTTGATCTGCTTTGGTACTTCAATATCAATCTTACGTTCTACATGGTGGGCAACCTCTTTGAGTGCCAGTTCGCGTAGCTGCAATATCTTATCGTTCTGGAAAAAATTCTGCAATGCCCGCTCAATCTTCGATTTATCATAGATCTTGCCTTCGCGCAACCTGGCGATCAATTCATCAGCAGTAAGGTCAATGTTTACTATTTCGTCTGCTATCTCTAAAAGTTTGTCCGGGATGCGTTCCGTTATTTTTATCCCGGTTATTTCTTCCGCCTCCTCATTCAGGCTTTCTAAATGTTGTACGTTAACGGCAGTAATTACACTGATGCCAGCATTTAAAATATCCAGTACGTCCTGCCAGCGTTTAGCATTTTTACTTCCTTCAATATTACTGTGCGCAAGTTCATCTACAATAACTACTTCGGGATGGCGTATTAAAATGGTTTGCAAATCCATCTCATCCAATTCTTTGCCTTTATAAAAAGTTTTCCTGCGTTCAATAACAGGCAGGCCGTTTAAAAGTGCGTGTGTTTCTGCCCGGTTATGCGTCTCTATATACCCTATCTGGATATTAATTCCATTCTTAAGCAAGGCATGCGCTTCCTGCAACATCCTGTACGACTTACCTACACCCGCGCTCATGCCAATGTAAACCTTAAGCTTACCGCGCCGCGATTTCTTTAAAAGCTCAATAAAGCTCTTAACCTCGTCATTAGTATGTACGGTGTGCGGCGCCATTATTTAAAATGATACTGCAAAGCTTGCGGTGATCAACGGGCTTGTATTTACCGGCCGTCCATCACGCAAAAACACGTTGTCTTTACTATCGTAAATTTTCCCCTCCAGGCGGATGAGCGCGTTAGCTACCGGCGCATAGTCTATATTGAGCGAATAACCGGTTGTTTTAAAGCCGTTTGGTGTAGATGTGGTGATGAATACGCCGTTTGCGTCGTGATAGTATTCAACCCTTGCCGCTGCCCACCATTGCGATGCAAATTGATATCGGCCTACCAAAACAGGCGACAGTACGTGATAATAACTGTTACTATTCTTAACTTTTTGCTGAATGCCGTAATCGAATCCTGCTGTAAGGCCAAATTTATCAGTTAGCTGAAATATGCCGTAGAAGTTGTTGTAGAAACGGCGTACACCAATCGAATCCGCATTTTCAGATCCAAGGTAGTTGCTGTAATTTAACGTGATCTTTGGTGATGGCGTGTAATAAATTTCTAATCCGCCCGCTGGTCTGTTGTTGCCATTAATGCGCGAAATACGCTGCCAGCCGTTAAGGTACAACCCTGTTAAAGCCAGTTTGCCATCGGCGGTGGTGTAGGTCAGTTTTGCACCTGATTCATAGTACGGTGTATTATCAGACATGATATTCCGTGTCAATGTCCAGCAGTTTTTAGAAATGGCGCTTTCATAACCAATGTGCGAGGCAAAGATGCCCGCGTCTAACCAAAGGTTTGCCGTTTTGCTAAGCTTGACACCTGCATTGGCTTCAAAAATGTTTTTTAGCACCCCCGGCTCCGACGCCAGGTTAGCGTTGGCATATGTACCTGCCATTATAGCCAAATTTGCGCGCACTTTGCCATCGTCATAGCCGGCTTTAATAAATGCCAGGTTTAGGTTTACCTCATTAGTACGGTTGTGCGAGTATACAAAACCCGGACGGTTATGATCTGCAGGATGGTTAAAATCGTAACCGTAGTATATTTCCGCATAGCCGCTAATGGTAAGCGGATTTTTAGTTTTGGTTGTATCCTGCGCTTTTACAGCCAGGCAAGTAAGCAAGCATAAGCCTGCAATTAAAGTTTTCATTGTTTTATGTTGGTGCACAACGGTTTAGAACCGCCGTACGTTTGTTCTTGTTTCGGGTTATGTTATTACTTCTTAAGCTGATCGAGGGCTACGTTAAGCTTCAACACATTCACCTTTGCAGGTCCTAATAGCCCTAATGCAGGTTTATCTGTGTGGCTGTCTACCAATTGTGTTACCTGCTCAATGGTTAAACCGCGTACTTTGGCCACTCGTTGGATCTGGATCTTAGCCCCCTCCGGAGAAATATCGGGATCTAAACCACTACCCGATGCTGTTACCATATCTGCGGGAATATCGCCCCTTTTTAAATATGGGTGGTATTTCAAGAGTGTATCTATGCGGTTACTTACTTCTTTAAGGTAGTCGGGATTGCTTGGCCCTTTATTAGATCCGGCAGAACCAGCAGCGTTATAATTTACAGCCGATGGCCTGCTCCAAAAGTATCGCGGCTTATCAAACTTCTGCCCAAGGTTGGCGTAGCCCACCACTTTGCCGTTTAGGCTTATGGTTTCGCCGCTGCTTTGCCCCGGTGCCAGTTTGCCTGCAAAGGTGATAGTTAGCGGATATATGATGCATAACAGTATGGTTAGAACAACTGTAAGGCGAATGGATTGAATTATGTATGGTTTCATGATTTTGTTAAACTGCAAATGAGACAATAAGATCGATTAATTTAATGCCGATGAATGGCGCTACAACGCCGCCGACGCCATAGATGAGCAAGTTGCGGCGCAGTAAAGCACTGGCGCCTATTGGTTTGTATTCTACGCCTTTAAGCGCTAACGGTATAAGCATAGGGATGATGATGGCATTGAATATCACAGCTGAAAGTATAGCCGACTCGGGGCTGTGCAGACGCATAATGTTGATGCCCTGTAAAGCGGGAATAGAAGCTATAAACAAGGCCGGCACTATAGCAAAATATTTGGCTACGTCATTCGCGATAGAGAAAGTGGTAAGCGTACCGCGGGTGATAAGCAACTGTTTTCCTATTTCTACTATCTCAATCAATTTGGTAGGGTCGTTATCCAGGTCTACCATGTTGCCCGCCTCTTTTGCCGCCTGGGTACCGCTGTTCATGGCCACGCCAACATCTGCCTGGGCAAGTGCAGGCGCGTCATTGGTACCATCACCCATCATGGCTACCAGTTTGCCGCTGTTTTGTTCGGCTTTTATGTAGTTCATTTTATCTTCGGGGCGGGCTTCGGCAATAAAATCATCTACTCCGGCTTTTTCTGCAATGTATTTGGCCGTGAGCGGATTATCGCCGGTAACCATAACAGTTTTAACACCCATTTTGCGCAGGCGGTCAAACCTTTCGGCGATGCCGGGTTTGATGATATCCTGCAGTTCTATAACACCAAGGATACTTTCGTTTTGTGAAACGATAAGCGGCGTGCCACCATTTGACGAAATCGTCTTTACGCGTTCTTCAACTTCGGGTAGAAGCTTGTTACCTGCATTTTCAGCGATTTTTTTTATCGCGTCGAAGGCACCTTTGCGTATGCGCAAACCATCCGGCGTATCGATACCACTCGACCGGGTCTCCGCAGTAAATTTTACAAATTCCAAGCCCCCTCCCGAACCCTCCCCAAATGGAAGGGACTTGTATTTTTCGATAAGCGCATTTATATCATAATTGGCACCCTCACCTTCGGAGTGGGATGGGGTGAGGCTTAATTCGATGATCGATTTACCCTCGGGCGTTTCATCGGCCAGGGAAGATAACACTGCCGCCTTTACCAGATCGCCAGGGCTGACATTTGGCGCAGGCCAAAACTGAGTCGCTTTACGGTTACCGATGGTGATAGTGCCCGTTTTGTCCAGCAGCAACACATCTATATCGCCGGCTGTCTCAACAGCCTTACCGCTTTTGGTAATTACGTTTGCACGCAAAGCCCTATCCATCCCTGCTATACCAATTGCACTAAGCAACCCACCGATAGTTGTGGGTATGAGGCAAACAAACAGCGAAATAAGCGCGGCCACGGTAATAGGTGTGTTCGCATAATCTGCAAATGGCTTTAGGGTTACACAAACAATAATGAAGATGATGGTAAAGCTGGCCAGCAAAATTGTCAAAGCTATTTCGTTAGGTGTTTTTTGACGTGAAGCACCCTCTACCAATGCGATCATTTTATCTAAAAAGCTTTCGCCGGGCTCGGTAGTTACTTTTACGATGATCCGGTCAGATAATACTTTTGTTCCGCCGGTTACTGACGATTTATCGCCGCCCGCTTCGCGGATCACAGGTGCGGATTCGCCGGTAATAGCCGACTCATCTATCGTAGCTAAACCTTCGGTGATCTCGCCATCTGTAGGGATAGTGTCGCCTGTTTCGCACACAAAATAATCGCCTTTGCGCAGTTCGCTCGATGATTTGCTTATGATGTTTCCGTTGGCATCCAGTGCTTTGGCTGGTGTTTCTTCGCGGGTTTTGCGCAGGCTATCTGCCTGGGCTTTGCCACGAGCTTCGGCTATCGCTTCGGCAAAGTTGGCGAAGAGCAGCGTAAGTAACAGTACGATCATGATGCTTAGGTTGTAAGCAAAAGACCCCTGGCCCGGATGCGTTGCGCTGTATATAGTTACATAGATCATTATCGCAGTGCCTACCTCCACGGTAAACATTACCGGATTGCGTAGCATTACCCGCGGATCAAGCTTTATGAATGATTCCTTTAACGCGGTTTGCACCAGCGCCGGTTCAAATAATTTATTGGATTGTTTCATTTTGATTTTTTTAAGATCGCCCCACCTAAATCCTCCCCGAAGGGAGGACTTTAGAGGCCCTATTTCATTGAAAAATATTCGGCTATAGGCCCTAACACTAAAGCAGGAAAATATGACAAGGCGTTAAGCACCAGGATAACGGCAAACGTCATCATGCCAAAGGTCACCGTATCTGTTTGCAGTGTACCCGCAGATATTGGGATAAATTTCTTTTTAGCCAGTAAGCCCGCGATCGCTACAGGGCCAATGATCGGCAGATAACGACCAAGGATGAGTATAAAGCCGGTAGTAACATTCCACCAAACATTATTATCGCCCAGCCCTTCAAAACCCGAACCGTTGTTAGCGTTAGCCGAAGTGTACTCGTACAACATCTCAGAAAAGCCATGGAAGCCCGGGTTGTTTAACCACGCCGATGGCTTGACTGCCCACGTCTCGCCGATATGGTTACTAAATACGAACGCGGCTAATGCTGTACCTGCCATAATTAAAAACGGACTTAGCAGCGAGATGAGCGCGGCGATCTTTATTTCGCGGGCTTCTACTTTATGACCTAAAAACTCGGGCGTGCGGCCCACCATCAAACCGGAGATAAATACCGCGATGATGAGGTAAACAAAGTAATTGAGTATGCCTACGCCACATCCGCCAAAGAAACCGTTGATCATCATCGCAAGCAGCTGCCATAAGCCTGTAAGCGGCATACTGCTGTCATGCATCCCGTTTACAGAACCTGTAGAAATTACAGTGGTTATAGTGCTCCAATAAGCCGTTGCGGGCACCCCGATACGTACCTCTTTACCTTCCATGGCACCGGCTGCCTGGCTGATGCCCATTTTGGCGATAGCAGGGTTGCCGCCTAGTTCGCTGGTAAAGGTTGGGATCATCAGCATAAGCGTGCCAACCATCATGACGCCAAAAATTACCCACCCCATTTTTTTCTTGCGGATGTAATAACCAAAGGCCAGGATCATGGCAATAGGTACAATGAACTGGGCAACGATCTCGGTAACGTTGGTAATGTAGTTCGGGTTCTCGAGCGGGTGGGCAGAGTTGGTGCCAAACCAGCCGCCACCATTTGTACCCAAGTGCTTAATCGCGATCATCTGCGCTGCCGGTCCGCGTGATACATTTACCGTGTCGCCCTGTAGCGAAATAAATTTGTCTTTGCCGGCGTAACTGCTTGGGGTGCCGTTAAAAGCGAGTATCAGCGCAACAATTATTGACAAAGGCAATAGTAAGCGGGTGATAGACTTTACAAACACATTCCAAAAGTTGCCCAGGTCGTCCGTAGTCTTATCACGAAAGGCCTTGAATACAGCAACCGCGCATGCGATACCGGTCGCGGCACTCACAAAATGCAGAAACATAAAAATGAAATGCTGCGTAAGGTAAGTGGCGCCGCTCTCGCCGCTATAATGCTGCAGGTTGCAGTTTACCACAAAGCTGATGATGGTATTAAATGCCAGGTCGGGTGTTTGTCCTGCATTGCCATCGGGGTTTAATGGCAGCTTGTCCTGGTATACCAGTACAAAAAACCCATAAACCAGCCATAAGATGTTTATGGTCATCATGGCTTTCAAGAACTGCTTCCAGTTCATTGGTGTATTTGGGTTGATGCCGCCTAATTTGAAGATCAATCGCTCAAATGGCTTTAGAAAGTCGGTCCATACTTTGTCGCCGGAAAACATCTTAGCCAGGTACTTACCCAGCGGAATAGCGATGATAAGCGTAATAACGAACGAGGCGATAACGCCATAAAATTCGGTGTTCATGATAAGTGTCTAAAAGTTTTCGGGTTTAAGCAGCACGTATACCATGTAAAGAAATACGGCTACAGAAATGATAAATAATGCAAGCATGGCTATCAGATTTTTTCGAACCAGTTAATGGATTTAAAGATGAACCAGCAGCTAATGAGGAGTGCTGCAAAGAGTAACAGGATATTCATATCATTAAGATTTGAATCCCTGATGCCAAATGTGATGCCTTATTTGGTTTGTAGTTATTAAGTTATTGTTTACCAGATACTTAAAAGAAATAGACGCGACAGAAACAACAATAACACCCTACCAAAATGAAAGGGTTTTGCCAAAACGAAAAGGAGAGTTTAGAAAAGGAAGTTAGTTTTCGAGGCGAAATTCCTCTATTTTCCTGTAAAGTGTGGTGAGGCCAATACCCAGCAGCCGGGCGGCTTCGGTCTTGTTGCCTTTAGTGTATTTTAGCACATTGCTGATGTGCTGCTTCTCTACCGAACTGAGCTCGAAGAAGCCTGTTCCCGCTGCTTGCTGACTGTTAAATTCAAATGGCAGCAAATCAGTAGTAAGCGTGTCGCCGGTGGCGATGATCACCGCACGTTCTATCATATTTTTCAACTCGCGGATATTACCACGCCAGTTATGGCCCTTGAGCATAGTTATAAACGCATCGTCCATGCCCGTGATGTGCTTGCCGGCCTTTAAAGCATACTCGCGCAGGTAATAATTTGCCAGCAGCGGTATATCTTCAATACGGTGGTTTAGCGATGGCAGATCGATTGTGAAAATAGACAAACGGTAAAACAAGTCGCGCCGAAAGGTGCCCTTTTCAATAGCATCCTCGAGGTTACGGTTGGTGGCCGCTACTACCCGGATGTTTACTTTCTGCGTTTTAGTTTGGCCTAATCTGATAAACTCGCCGGCTTCCAAGACCCGCAGCAGTTTTGCCTGCAGGTCTATATTCATTTCGCCTATCTCATCCAGGAAAAGCGTACCGCCGTCGGCTTCTTCTATCAGGCCTTTTTTATCTTTCGCGGCGCCGGTAAAAGCGCCGGCCTTGTAGCCGAACAATTCGCTTTCCAGCAACTCTGCGCTGAAGGCGCTGCAATTAAGCGCAACAAAATTTTGGTTGCTGCGCTTGCTGCTATAATGTATCGCTTGCGCGAACACTTCTTTACCTGTACCGGTTTCGCCAAGAAGCAGAACGGTGGTATCTGTTGCCGCTACCTTCTGCGCCAGGTCTTTGGCTTGCTGCAGCAACTTCGAGGTGCCTAAAATTGCATCGAAGCTGTACCGCCTATTTAGTTTTTGTTCAAGGTCTGAAACCCGCTTCTGCAACGCGGCTCTGTCGACCGCTTTGCTCACCAGCGGAATGATGCGGTCATTATCATCACCTTTGGTAATATAGTCGAACGCGCCGTTTTTAATAGCGGTAACACCGTCTGCTATGGTACCGTAAGCGGTAAGGCAGATCACCTCGATGTGCGGCTTCAACGCTTTGAGCCTAGCAACCAGTTCTACACCGTTTGCGTCGGGCAGTTTAACATCACTAAGCACTACCAGTATATTTTCGCGCTCCAATATCTTGATCCCATCGCGAGCAGTGGCCGCGTGGAAGACGCCGTAACCCTCAAGCTCCAATATGCGGGAAAGCAAGCCGGCAAGTTTTACTTCGTCATCAATTATGAGAATTTGCGCATCCACCGCGACAAATGTAGTATTTCGTAGAAATAAAAAACTTGGGTATGCGTGCGTCGTGACTGAAAATTATTATCTATCGTCTTTATAAGACATTAAAGAAAATACGACTAATAGAACAAAAACTACAGACTCTAAAATACCGAAAATGCGTGACACCGTCGGATTAAAATATTTTTTAAAAACTATGGAAACAATAAGAATAAGTAACCCTATTAAGATTAAGACATTTCTTGGTTGCTTGTAAGATTGCATCACATTATGACTGAATTAATTAATGATAACTTCAGATAAAGATAGTCCTGTCCAATTACAACCAATGTATAACAAAAATCTTTAACGCCAGGTGGACGCAATTCATTTATAGATTTGAACGTATTTAATATTTTGGCGCCTCGCGTAGCATTCCTTCATTTTGTTTTCCCGTTGACAGCAATTTGCCAGTGTAACACCTGAAACACTTGTGTGACACTTTTTAAGAAAAAAAGGCAAATCTGAAACACTGACACGATCATGCATTCTTGATAATCAACTTTTTAGGACGCTGACAAAATCAAGTCAGATACTAGAAAGTCAGTATTCTAGGGAAAAGTGTCACATGTGACACTTTTGGTATCAAACATAAAAAAGCCTCCAACTTTCGCCGGAGGCTTTGTAGCCCGTAGGGGAATCGAACCCCTGTTAATAAATTATGATAAACTTTCTTATAACAGTGATTTTTTACTAATCAATAGCCCGGATTTTGTGTCAGTTGGGTATTTAAACCCACTTCGGCTTGAGGTAGCGGGTATAGCAACCTAAAATCTGTCACTACACGGCCACTTGTTGGCAAATAGCTAAACTGCGTTTTCAGTTTAGCGCCGTAGGCATTCAGCACATTTATAGCTGTCCCGGTGCGCACCAGGTCATGCCAGCGTTTGTTTTCAAAAGCAAGTTCTACCCGGCGCTCGTGTAAAATCACGTCGCGTAATGCGGCTTGGCCCGTCGCAGTAGTCGCAGCCAGACCCGCACGGTTACGTACCGCGTTTAGTGCCAATAGTGGCGACTTGCCTTGCTCATTCTGCGCTTCAGCTAATAATAATAGAGCCTCTGAGTAGCGGTAAATAGGAAAATCGTCTGCAGAACCTGTTACGGCAGTTAACGGCGAATGCAGATATTTCTTTATGTACGGCACAGCCACTTTACCCGCCGGTGGGGTTGTGTATCCTACCACGCTTTTGACAGCCGAATAGGTAAACAGATCACTGGCATTGTAAGCACCCTCAGCAATGCCTATAGAAGCATCAAGACGCTTGTCGCCGCTCTCGTAAGTGCTAATAAGGTCGGGGCTTGGCGTATTCAGGCCCCCGGTTGCGCTATTGTTTATAGCGATGCCTGTAAGTAACGCCGTACTGGTGCTGCGTGGTAAAAAATAAAAAGGAAGCGGGTTAGGTGTGGCCCCGGTAACGGTACCATCCAGATACTGTACCTCAAATATAGATTCCCTGCCGTTTTTGTTGGCCGGCAAAAAGGCATCAGCATAATTAGGCGTCAGGCTGTAACCCATACCTGAAAGTGTATTGAGTAATGTTTCAGCATCGGCCCATCTTTTCTGCGTAACGTAAACATCGGCAAGTAAAGTAGTAGCGGCGCCCTTAGTAGCCTCGCCTGTTTGCGGAAATTTCGAAGGGGCAGCAAGTTCGCTTATCGCATCAGTAGCATCTGCTACAATCTGCTTATACACGTCGTCTGCAGATGAGCGCGGTAAAAAAGCATCAGAAGGTGTTTTTACTTCGTTCAGAAACAATGGCACCCCGCCAAATAAGCGCACCAGTTTAAAGTAGTTAAGCGCACGTAAAAACTTTGCCTGGCCGTCATAGTTTGCTGCAGACGCAGCCGGAACTGCTGTCGCCGTTTTTAATCGTGAGATAACAATGTTTGCTCTTGAAATACCTTGGTACAGGTACTGCCATTCAGAGGCGACGTATGAGTTTGTTGACGCATCCAAAAAATCTGAGAGGTTCTCACGAAATACATAAGCCGTACCGCGGTCGCTCAATTTAGATTGGTAAAAGCTGTTATCAGAACGCATTTCTGACAACAGGAAGTCGTTGTTCAAAACATCTCTAAGGGGTGCATAGGTAGCCGTAACCGCTTGCTTAAATTGCCCGTCTGTTTGGTAATAGTTGGCATCTGTGTATGATGATTCGGGTGCCAATTCTATAAAGCTCTTTTTACAAGACACTGCCGTAATTAAGAGTGCTATAACTATGGTATATATCTTTTTCATTGTAGTATTTCTTATTTAATTGTTGCTGACAAGCCTATTGAAAATGTTCTTGGCACCGGGTAAGCATTTTCATCTATCCCAATACCCAGCGTCGGATCTTGTCCGGCGAAATTGATCTCGGGGTTCATGCCGGTATAGCCGGTAAATACAAAGGCTTGTTGTACAGAACCGTAGAACCTAATGCTTTTGAAACCGTAAGCATGTTTAAGGTCAACCGTGTAGCCAAGCGATATATTCTTTATGGCGAAGTAAGAGCCATTTTCTACCCACTGGCTGTTTACCTGGCGGCCCATGGCTGTAGTTCCTGTTTTGGTGCGCGGATAGATGCCCGAACCCGGATTCTCTATAGACCTCCAACGGTCTGCAGCTGCTGCCAACGGCACACGTGAACCATCAAGGTTGGTTTGGTAAGCCCATTTAGCGGCATTAAGTATCTTTCCGCCAACAGAGAACGAGGTGTGCAGGCTAAGGTCGAACTTTTTGAAGCTGAAATAGTTGGTAAATCCACCTGTAAATGAAGGGGTTGGGTCGCCTATGAATGTACGGTCATTAACGTCATCAATAACACCGTCGCCATTGATGTCTTTAACTTTTATGGTACCTATATCAGAGTTGCCATTAGGATTGGTAGCTGTTGCAAGGTATTTCGGCGAATTGGCCAGGTCAGCCGCGTCTTTATACAATCCCTGAAAAACAAAGCCGTAAAACTCACCAAGGTGATGGCCAACCTGCTGGCGGTAGTAGTCTGAAGATACGGTATTGTTTCTACGGATGTAGCCCGGATCTACCAGATTTTTGATAATGTTTCTGTCGACAGAGATATTCAATGAACTATTCCACTTAAAGTCCTTATTTACAATATTTACTGTGTTTAACGTGAACTCATGGCCCCAGAATTCTAACTTGCCAACGTTATCCAATATCGAGCTAAAGCCTGACGAGGTTGGCAATGGCCGGGTCTGGATCAGGTGGTCAGATATTTTGTGATAGTAGTCGTAAGTAAATGTAATGCGGTTCTTCAAGAGCGTCAGATCAAAACCTGCATCAAATTGTAAACTACGTTCCCACTGCAGATTAGCGTTACCCAGGTTGCTGATGGTTGTGCCTTGGGTAATAGTACCATTGTAGTTGTAATAGTAATTAGCAGTAGTAGACTGTGCGGCATAGTTACTTGCCGACGGGAAGAAATTATTACCTGTTACACCATAGCTTGCACGGACTTTAAACAAGTCGATCAAACTCAATTTTTCCATGAACTTCTCATCGCTTACCACCCAGCCTGCAGATACAGAAGGGAATGTACCATAGCGCTGGTTAGCGCCAAAACGCGAAGAACCGTCATTCCTTATAGCGCCTTGAAGCAGGTATTTACCTTTGTAATCGTAGTTGATACGGCCAATGGCAGATAATAAAGAATAAGAAGTATATGAACTATTACCGGTAACACTGGTTGCAGCGGTTAAATACTGAATGTCATCATTCGGAAAACCTAAGCCCGTTAACGTGTTAGAGTTTTGAGTGAACTTTTGAAGAGAATAGCCTCCCAGGACGGCCAGATGGTGATTACCTATAGTCTTGTTGTAATCAAGGTTGGCCTCCGCGGTATAAGAACCATTGTCTACAGAACTGCTGGTGCCTGTCGGGTTATTAACTGTTGAGCTTACTACGCCCGATTGATAATACTGGCGGGTCTCGTTACCTTTATCAACACCTCCATTCAATTTCAATTGCAAGCCCGAGAGGAACTCGTAGTTAAAATAAGCATTACCCAAGATACGGGTTGTCTTGTAATCATCATTGGTTAGGTTGAACTGCGCCAGCGGATTAATGTAAGCCACCATGCCCGGGGAATATGTATCGCGCTGATAACTTCCATCTGCATTATATGGCGATTTTAACGGACTTGCTTCAAATATCCTTTCAAAAAGACCGCCAACCCCATCTGTACTCAGGCGGTTATTGTGATCCAGGCGATAGCTTGGTGCAAAGTTTACGCCCACTTTTATTTTATTATTTGCTAAGATCAGGTCTTTATTGAACCTGCCCGAAAAAAGCCTTGTGCCTGTGTTGATCAAAACGCCTTGCTGCTCCTGGTAACCTATAATGGCTGTAGACGATGATTTCTCCGTTGCTGACTGAATAGTCAGATCATAATTCTGAATAGGTGCTGTGCGGGTTAGCAATTTATACCAATTGGTCCCTTCGCCGTACTGTGCCGGGTTTAGGTATTCTGTTGGTGTTGCTGTAGCAGGGTTCTCATAAGTGCGGATATCTGCATAGCGCTCATTCATAAACTGCGCGTACTCCTGCGCGTTCATCACCCTGGGCACTTTATTGCCCGGTATTTTTTGTACGCCGTAATTGGCGTTAAACTCTATTTTATTGTCACCAGGCTTTGCATGGCGGGTTGTGATGAGCACTACCCCATTAGCTGCTCTTGAACCATAAAGAGCGGTTGCAGATGCGTCTTTTAGCACGGTAAAACTCTCTATCTCATCCGGATTGATGTTGTTGATACTACCTGTAATGGGCAAACCGTCGATCACGAACAACGGCTGGTTATCAGCAAAGAACGATGCCGCGCCACGGATACGAAAGTCAACGCCGCGACCAGGCTGGCCACTGCTTTGTACCACAGATACGCCCGCTATTTTACCCTCTAATTGCTGGGCGAATTGCTGGACAGGCATATCTTGTAACGGTGCCGCATCTATCTGCGCTACAGCACCGGTGATCTCGCGGCGGCGTTGTTTACCGTAGCTAATGTTTACTTCCTGCAGCTGGTTACCTTCACCGGCACCCATTTGCACATCTAAGGTTGTTTCTTTACCTGCGGCGACAACTACTCCCGGAAACTCCTTTTTAGCGTAACCTATAAATGTTACTACCACCGTGTAAGTTCCCGGCGCTATGCGGATATTGTAATGCCCTGTGCCGTCAACTACAGCGCCGGTACCTGAGCCGGGTACGGTAACAGATGCACCGGGCAAAGCGCCTGTATTGTCTGACACCAGGCCGCGGATGGTGCCACTTTGTTGCGCATGCACAGCAACAGACAAAATAAGCAAGGCTGCGACAAGCGCGACACGCTTAAAAAACGAAAATAAGAAGTACAGTTTTTTCATAAAGTGAATTAAAAACCACGTGTAAATGTGAATTAACCTATGCCTGAATGAGCGGGGTTGCTCTTAAAGGCACAGGTAGCAACAAGGTTACTGTTACCGCGAGCAAAAGTGGGCTTATGATGTTCGGACGGGCTTAATAATTTGTTAAGGTTTTGTAGCCATTAGTTAACATTTGTGTTACAATAAGTATATATGTAGAACATTATTTTATCCTTTATTAATCCATGGTTAACGTATCGAATCATAGTTTTGCCCGCGACACCAACAAATCAATCCTTCTATCTGATGAAAAAAATTCTTCTTTTAATATTATCCGTATCAGTTCTGCAAAGCAGCAGGGCTCAGGGCCTATATAATCAAAAAGCGGCGGACACATTGTCGACCGTTGGAACGGCTGCTGTTGTGCAGCCGGGCGACTTTAGTATAGCCGTTATCCCCGATTCGCAATACTATCTGGCACAGGCGCAACTAGGTGGCAATTTCGATATGCTAAAAGCACAGATAGATTGGATAACAAAGAATCAGAAAAAAGAAAATATAGCATACGTTGCCCAAATGGGCGATATCACAGAACACGGCGACAACCCCGCCACCGCCCGTTCTGAATGGTACCTGGCGCAAAAAGCTTATTATAAATTAGAAAGCCCGGTAAGCATACCGTACGGTATGGCTGTTGGTAACCATGATCAATACCCGTCGCAATACCCTGTTAAAGGGACAACAAATGGTTACAACAAATATTTTGGCGTGAGCCATTTTGAAGGACGGCCTTATTATGGCGGACACTACGGTAATAATAATGATAGCCATTATGATCTGTTTAGCGCTGGCGGTAAAGACTTTATAGTAGTGTTTTTAGAGTATGACCAGTTTAACGAAGATCAGGACAACATGTATAACTGGGCCAATGGAATACTTAAAAAATATGCGGATAGGAAAGGCATTGTGGTAAGCCATTCTATCATGCACTTTAACCCTGTGGCAGGATCAAATACCCCACAGGGAGAATTTGATTTACAGGGTAAAGCCATATATGCGCATTTGAAAGATTGCCCAAATCTTTTTATGATGCTTTGCGGGCACGTTGGCGATAACGGTGAAGGATATCGCACAGATACCTTTGATGGGCATACCGTTAAAACGTTTTTGAGTGACTACCAAAGTCGCGCTAATGGCGGGCATGGTTTAATGCGTCTGTACAAATTCTCTGTTAAAAAGAACGAGTTAAGTGTGAGGACATTTTCGCCTTATACAAATGAGGAAGAGACCGACGGCGACAGCAAATTTACTGTCTCTTTATTCAATTAGTATACAGAGAGAAGTACTATCTCCGTTCATCAAAAATACAATCCATTTATTCCAAGCTTAACAGTTCAGACGCAGTTTAAGGGTAACTATCGGGACGAACCCTAATTCAAGAATGAAAATCTCCAAATAAGATAAGCCTTCAACTTTCGCTGCAGGCCTTGTAGCCCGTAGGGTTCCCGATAGCTATCGGGACGAACCCAGTTTAAAGAATGAAAATCTGCAAATAAAAAAAGCCTCCAACTTTCGTGGAGGCTTCGTAGCCCGTAGGGGTCCCGATAGCTATCGGGACGAACCCTGTTGAAGAATGAAAATCTTCAAATAAAAAAAGCCTCCAACTTTCATTGGAGGCTTCGTAGCCCGTAGGGGAATCGAACCCCTGTTTGAAGAATGAAAATCTCCTGTCCTAACCCCTAGACGAACGGGCCAAATCATTTTTTGGAGTTGCAAAGATATGTTTTTGATGATTACTTCAAAAATCTAATTTCAATTTTTTTGCAGGGCCTTTATAACCTGCTTTATACCACCCAGATAGTATCTAAAAACCAACCACGGCTGTCGTAGAAATCTGTTACCGAGGTGAAGTTTGCCTTTGTTGCCATCTCCTTTACTTCATCAACACTGTACTTTTGCGACACTTCCATATAGATCAGTTCGTTCTTGGCAAAACTTATTGACTCGTCGCAGATATTTACCTGCTGCTCTACCAGGCTAAATAAATAGCTCCGGCACGAACCTGTTTCGGGATCGTAAATAGGGTAATGCTCAAACTTAGGCAGATCGAAGTCGGCGCCCAACTCCCTGTTAATCCGGGTCAACAGGTTTAAATTAAACTGCTTGGTAATACCTTGGCTGTCGTTGTATGCGGCTAAAATTACTTTAGGGTTCTTCTTCAGGTCGAACCCGATAAAAACCATATCCCCCGACGAAAGGTGCGCATGCAGCAGCTTGCAAAAGAAATCAGCATCACTCACCGGCATGTTACCAATATTTGAGCCTAAAAACAAAACCACATTTCGCTTGCCATTGGCAGAGGCAGCTTTCTTCAGCATATTGAAATACTCACCCGGGAAACCTTCAATCTGCAAAGAAGGCAATGCTTTTGGCAAGGTGTCTTCCAGCTGTGAGATTACATTCGGCGAAATATCGATAGGCATGTAGGTAAAATCTGTACCGCTGTTTAGTAATTCGCGCAACAGGTTAACAGATTTGGTAGCATCGCCTGCGCCAAGCTCAATAAGGTTAAAGGGCGAGCCATCACCTTTTAAAACCTCTGCTATATCGGCTGTCTGGCGTGTAAATATCTCCATCTCACATTCAGTCGGATAATATTCATCGCAGGCCATGATCTGCTGAAATAGCTTGTCGCCGGCAGTATCATAAAAATACTTGCTGTCCAGGTGCTTTGGCATAGCTGTCAGTCCTGCAAGTACGTCGTCGCAAAACTGCTGGTTGGCGCTTTTAGATTGTTCCGGTATCGTCTGGGTAGATGTGTGGTCCATTATAGTTTTACTTAGCTAAGCGTATGCCGTTAAACAGCCACCGCGAGCTGGCATGAAAGAAGTTTCGGTAAGTTGGGCGGCTATGATTTGGTGGGGTACCTTCAGATGCCCCGCGAAGTACCTTCTGGTTCACCATAAATTTGCCATTGTACTCGCCGAGGGCGCCCGGAGCTTTGGCAAATCCGGGGTAAGGCAGGTAAGAACTCTCTGTCCATTCCCAGCTTTTGCCCCATTTAAATTTATTAGCAGCAACCTCCCATTCAAATTCTGTTGGTAAGCGCAGGCCTTTCCATGAGGCATAGGCATAAGCCTCATAGTAACTTACATGCATAACAGGTTCATCCAGATCAATGGGTTCCAGACCGCGCAGGGTGTAGTTGTACCATTGACCATCGATATTGTGCCAGTACAAAGGCGAAGCTATGGCATTGGTTTTAACCCAGTCCCAGGCTTCGGCGTGCCAATAGCGGAAGTCGAGGTAACCGCCGGCTTCAATAAATTCAAGGAATTCGCCATTGGTTACCTGGTTATGGCTGATCTGATAATCGTTAAGATAAACTTTATGGCGGTTCAGTTCATTGTCAAAACAAAAACCTTCGCCTGCAAAACCTACTTCATAAATCCCTTCGGGGATTGAAATGAACGTATCGCTTCCAGACTTTTCAATCTTTAACGATTTATAATTAGCATCATAAGCCGGGAATAGCGGATTATGGCCAAGGATATATTTAATGTCGTAATACAAAAGCTCCTGGTGCTGCTCCTCGTGGTTGAAGCCTAAAACCATCAGCTCATTTAGTTCGGGCGAGATATCTCCGCACAAGAAACGGTACATGGCTTCGTCTACATAAGCGCGGTACTTGTAAACGTCTTGCACTGTGGGGCGGCTTAAATTGCCGCGGTCTGTGCGGATCACCCGTGCACCTACAGTTTCGTAATAGCTGTTGAAGACATAATTGTAATCGGGATCAAAATCCTGATAGCCCATAAAATAAGGCTTCAGAATAAAGGTTTCGAAAAACCAGGTGGTGTGTCCCAGGTGCCATTTGGGCGGACTTACATCAACTATAGGCTGAACTACGTAATCTTCTACCTGCAGCGGGCTGCATATAAGTTCGCTGCGCCGACGAACTTGTTTATAACGGTCGCTTAAAGTCATTTTAGTTGCGGGTATCCAAATATCGTTTCAAATCAGAAATTGTTTTGATCTTTAAAGCATCTGCCTGTTTTTGACGCATCATTAACGCGTAGGCGTTGTTAAAACCAATAGGTTTAAGCCAAAGTAAACCATAACGTTCAATAAATTGGCTTTTAACATAGTTATAAGTTTGGTCGCGGTTGTGCGATACGCTGTCGACGGTTTTCTTATCCGGGTTCAGCATCACCAGCAAAGCGGTGCCGGTATATTCCGGATACAAATCTATCTGGTTATTGGTCAAAGCGTCAAAGCATATTTTGGTCCCGCCTAATCCTGTTTTGGTAGACACTTTATAATTGGTGTTACCTTTAATAAGCATGCTGTACATTTCGGCAAGGATGTATTGTTCACCAAATATTTTTGAACCGATGCGAACCACATCGCCTGTACCATTCCGGGCAGGTTTGTAAAGTTGTTTGGTTTTCAGAAAATCTTCAGCCACCTTTTGCGGGCTTTGATGCAAATAATCCGTGCGATAGTTCAGCTCCGTCATCACGGAATCGTTTATCAGTCCCGACAGCAAATTGAGCGTCTTCTCTAACTCCGGAAAGCGCTTTAACACGCCCTGCCGCACCACCGGTGCGCAATAATAAGGCGGAAAGATCGACTTATCATCTTTTAAAACAGTTAGTCCGTACGCTTTGAGGCGGCCGTCTGTAGAGTATCCGCTAATGACGTCTAATTCCTTCTGGTAAGCCGCTTTGTACATGATGGCATCACTTAGCACCAGGGTATGAATCTCCAAGCCGTATTTTTGCCTAAGGCCAAGGTCGCCGTCCTGCCGGCCCATAAACTCGGGCGTGAAGCCTGCCTTTAATTTCCCCGCGTACGCGGAAGGGAGGATATAGAAAAAAGACAAAAGGATAAGAATAACAGGAATTATTCTCACTGCAACCTTCAGCTTTCGCTCATTGAGTTTTTGGACTTGCGACAGCACCACATCAAAAAGTATAGCTAGCAGCGCTGCAGGTATAGCGCCCGCCAGGATCATGTTGGTGTTATTTAATGATATGCCGCCGAAGATGAACTCGCCTAATCCGCCTGCCGCTATCAGCGATGCCAAGGTAGCAACGCCGACATTGATCACTGCCGCTGTGCGGATGCCTGCCAATATCACCGGCATGGCTAGCGGCAATTCTACTTTTGTTAACATCTGCGCTTTGCTCATTCCCATAGCTGTAGCCGCTTCTTTAACAGAGGCATCAACACCTGTTATACCTGTAAAAGTGTTGCGGATTACAGGCAGTAAAGCATAAATCAATAATGCCGCGATAGCTGGTTTAGGGCCGATACCAAGTACGGGGATCATAAAACCCAATAACGCGATGCTTGGAATGGTTTGCAGTACGCCCGCAATACCAAGCACCAAGCCGGATAACTTTTGACGCCTGGCGATGAAAATGCCCAATGGCAACCCAATGATAATAGCCAACAATAGGGCGATGAATGTAAGCCCCACATGCTCCAGCGTTTGGGTACCAAGCTTGTCGCTTTCCTGCACCATAAATGCCCATAAAGATTGCTGACGCTCACTCATTGCAATGAAGGGTATCTAAATATTTAGGATGACTGCCATAACCCCTTTCAACAATGTATATCAAAAGCCTTCGATTAAAAAAATATCTTCCATTGTAGTAAAATCGAGCAAACCTATCGAAGCAGTATTTTTCTTTCTTATTCTCAAATTGCAGTTCGATGTTGCCACGAACATCGAAGGATTTTAAGTTTTTAATCGATTGTGAGTGCTTCAAAGTTGATTGACACTGAGAAAATTCTATGTTCGACTTCAATATTTTGATTTTCTTCTCACCTTGATTAAATAAATAGTCGAAATCGCTGCAGCTTACATCAGCGATTGTTTCCATATTAAGATCGACTAATGTTATAGTTACGTTGTTTATTAAATGCCCGTGGCTGCAATTACACAGCATTAATAAAGCTATTGAGAATATTAGAAAATATAATGCGCTTTTCATGACTAGGCTTTTTTGAATTTCTCGTAAGCAGCCATCACTTCTGCTAATTTGATATCATTTGCCTTCCGCTTTTGGTTTTCCAACACATTCCATATTGTGTCATTCCCCCTAAACCCCGCCACTTGTTGATTTAAATCTTGTAAACTGATAGTTTTGAATTCCAGCTGCATGCGTTGTGCATCTAAAAATCCCCGAACAAATTCATTCGCAGGGTTAAATAGTAATTCTTTCGGCGTGCCGATTTGGACAATCTTTCCTTTATCCATCAGGCAGATGCGGTCGGCCAGTTCAAAAGCCTCCTGTACATCGTGGGTAACCATTACAATGGTTTTTCGGGTCAGTTCATCAAGGGCTTTAAATTCGGCCTGGATCTTTGAACGGGTGATGTTATCCAGCGCGCCAAAAGGTTCGTCCATCAGCAAAACAGCTGGATCCGCAATCAGAGCACGGGCAAGACCGATCCTTTGCTGCTGACCACCACTTAGCTGGTTTGGATATTGATGAAGGCTGTCCTTCGGTAGATGTAACTTCTCTAACAACTCATGCGTGCGGTCTTTGATCTGCGTACCGGTCCACTTCAATAATTTTGGAACAACTGCGATGTTTTCGGCGATGGTGTAATGCGGAAACAAACCCGTGTTTTGCAATACGTAACCAATACCGCGCCTTAACACCTCGGGCGACTGATCGTTGATATTTTTGCCATCAAATAAAATCTCTCCGCTTGTTGGCTCTATCAGCCTGTTCAGCATCTTAAGCGTAGTGGTTTTACCGCATCCGCTAGTGCCTAACAATATGAGGTTTTCTTTATCCTTAACCTCAAACGAAATATCGTCTACAGCCTTTAATGTACCGTAATGTTTACTTAAGTGCTGTACAGTGATCATCTATTCTTCGAGGGTCATGAACAAATTATTCAGCGATTCTGAATACGTTGGATGGGCAAACACACAGTAGCGTATACGGTCGTAAGTAATGCCGCCCAACATGGCCATCTGCATTACAGACATAATTTCGCCGCCTTCTTCGCCTAAAATTGCCACACCTAAAATCTCCTTGGTTTTAGCATCAACAACCGCTTTCATTAAACCACGGGTCTCGCCAACTTCAACAGCCCGGGCCACGTGTTCCATCTGCAATTTAGCAACTTTTATATCATATCCCTGTTCCTGCGCTTCTTTCTCTGTAAGCCCTACCCTGCCCAGTTGCGGGTCTATAAACATACAATATGGTACCGGCCTGTCTTTAATATTTAGGTCTTCGCCCTTTATCAAATTGCGGTAAACAATGGTATAGTCGTTGTAAGCAATGTGCGTAAAAGCCGGGCCGCCTTTAACATCGCCCAACGCGTAGATACCTTTAACATTAGTCTCCAGCTTATCATTTACCTTAATGTAGCCTTTGTCATCCACTTCTACGCCTGTCTTGTCGAGGCCTAAAGACCGGGTTTGCGGCGCGCGGCCGGCGGCTACCAATATGTGGCTGCACTTAAGCTGAGTCTCATCTTTGCCCGCTATTAATTTAACAGTAAGGCCTTTCTGCCCTTTTTTAATCTTTTGCAATTTTACGCCGGTCAGGATATCTATCCCTTCTGCCAGTAATATCTCGCGCACCTCTTCGGCAAGGTCATCGTCTTCGCGGGCCATGATCCGTGCGCCCCTTTCAAGTATGGTGACCGAGCTGCCAAAACGTTTAAACATCTGGGCAAACTCCAATCCGATATAATTTCCACCGATCACCACCAGATGCTCCGGAATTTTTTCGAGATCGAGGATGGTAGTAGAGGTTAAATAGCCGCTGTCTTGCAATCCGTCAATATCAGGTATAACAGTTGCTGTTCCCGTATCTATAAAAAACTGATCGGCTGTGAAAGTTTCCTCCCCTCCTTCATTAAGTTTAACGGTGATGGTTTTTTTATCTGTAAAGCGTGCCTCGCCGAAAATAAGATCAAGATCCTTAGTTTTTTCTATAGCTTCTTGACTTCCGTTGCGGGCGTGTTCAACGATTTTATCTTTTCGCTTCTTTATTTCTTTCAGGTTTACCTTAAAACCCTTTATATCAACGCCTAAGTTGTTGCAGCGTGCGGCAAGGTATGCCAGCTTTGCCGAGGCGATCATGGTTTTGGTAGGCGTACAGCCGTCATTAATGCAGGTACCGCCTATCCATTTTTTTTCTATCAATGCAGTTTTTTTACCTGCGCCGGCTAATTTTTTTGACAATGGCGAACCGGCCTGACCAGCTCCTATCACTATCGCGTCGTAATGCTTCATCTAATAAATTGTAATGTTAAAAGGTGGATTAGCTAAAAATGTTTCAGGATCGGTCTTTGACCCGGGAATTGTAATCTGAAATTCACGAGATGAACATTTTTTAATCTTTAATTAAAACCACAAAACCAAGTTCATCCGTGTCTCGTAAATTATTCCAAAACCATCTAAATAAATTATGACGGCAGATAACACTGTAGCCAACAAAATTAAAAGCATAGCAAACAACCTCCGCCTTAAAAGAGAGGCGAAAGGATTTACGCAAGAATACGTTGCAATGAAACTTGGATTATCGCAAAACGCGTTCAGTAAGATTGAACTCGGTTACACTAAAATAACGCTTGAGCGCTTATATCATGTTGCTGCTCTGTTGGAGACCGACGTTGTTACGTTGCTAAGCGAGGATAAAGTCCCTGCCTAACTCTAAGGCCATCCTAACCGGGACGTACTATATTTGCGGCATAAACCGCATTATGGAAAACCAACAAATCATAGCTAAAACAGTAGCATTTGTACAGGAAAAATTAAAAGGCGCTGAAGCCGGGCATGACTGGTGGCATATTTTGCGCGTTTGGAATAACGCCAAACGTATTGCGGCTACAGAAAATGTCGACATGCTGATAGTTGAGCTTGGCGCATTGCTGCACGACATTGCAGATGCCAAATTCCATGGAGGCGATGAAGAAATTGGTCCGCGCATAGCCAAAGAATTTTTGACTGCAAATGATGTCGGCGAACAGGTCATTGATAAAGTTGATCTTATCATCAGACATATATCCTTTAAATCAAACATCGGCGGGCAGCAATATACCTCGCCCGAATTGTCGGTAGTACAGGACGCCGATCGCCTGGACGCTATAGGTGCCATTGGCATAGCGCGTGCGTTTACTTATGGCGGATTCAAAGGGCGGGAACTTTACAATCCGGGCATCCCGCCCGAATTTGAAATGAGTAGGGAAGCATACAAAAACAGCTCGTCTCCTACCATAAACCATTTTTACGAGAAGCTGCTTTTGTTGAAAGACAAGATGAACACCACTACGGGTAAGCGTATGGCCCAGCAGCGACACGACTACATGCTGCACTACCTCGATCAATTTTATAGTGAATGGAATGGGGAATTATAATTTTTAGGTATCCCTAAAAATTTGTTTAGGCTAATTTAATTTATTACGTTTGCTGAGGTTACCTAGCTTTGTTAACTTTAGTGAGTTCATATATGCTTAAAAAAATACTCCCATTCGCGTTCTTTCTTGTTGCTCAAAGTTCTTATGCGCAAGACACGCTAAAACAACAGCGTTTCAATTTTCATTTCCAGCAAACGATAATTACGCAAACTAAGCCCGGTTTTGGCGCCAAATATACCGGCGATAACAGTATGTCACCATTATCTGAAACTGCTACCTCGCTGACAACTACTTTTTATGGAGGTGCCCGTTTGTGGAAGGGTGCGCAAGCATATTTCAATCCCGAGATGAGCGGCGGAGCAGGCTTAAGCAAGACTTTAGGCGTAGCAGGCTTTCCAAATGGCGAAACTTTTCGCGTAGGCGCGCCTGAGCCTAAGATCTATATAGCCAGATTATTTCTTACTCAAAACTTTGAATGGGGTAAAGAGAAAGACACACTTACAGACGATGCCAACCAGCTTGCCGGCTTGCGCAGCAAGCGATACCTGTCGATTACCGTTGGTAAATGGGGCATGGCCGATTTCTTCGACCAAAATGCTTTTAGCCATGACCCACGTACGCAGTTCATGAACTGGAGTTTGATGGACAACGGCGCATGGGATTATCCGGCCAATACACGCGGTTACGTAATGGGTGCTGTTGCAGAGTTAGGCCAGCCGGATTGGGCCCTGCGTTTCGCATTCACCATGTCAACTACAGAAGCAAACGGTTCGGTATGGGACGCGAAGATCGGAAAAGCGAACACACATACTTTAGAGTATGAGCGCCGATATACTCTAAATGGGCAAAAAGGAACTGTGCGGGTTTTAGGATTTTTAAATAATGGCAAAATGAGCTATTACAGAAACGCTTTAGCGTTTATGCCTGTAAATCCGGTTATAGATACTGTAAATAAATATGGTGCGCATAAGTTTGGCTTCGGTATCAACGCCGAACAGAACCTAAGTAAAGACTTTGGCATATTTGCAAAATTGAGCTATAACGACGGCAAAACAGAAACCTGGTATTTTACAGAGATAGATCGCTCATTCAGCTTTGGCGGTGTGTTGAACGGTGCAAGCTGGAAACGTAAATTTGATGAAGTGGGTTTGGCTTTTGTAGCCAACGGCATCTCTCAACCCCACCGCGATTACCTTGCCGCAGGTGGCTATGGTTTTATTATAGGTGATGGCAAACTAAACTACGGAACCGAGCTGATCGCCGAGGCCTATTATAAAGTTGATGCATATCAGCATAAGTTATTCCTATCCCCCGATTACCAATTTATTATAAACCCGGCATACAACAAAGACCGCGGACCTGTGAATGTATTTGGCATACGGGCGCACGTGGAGTTTTAGTCTATCCGTTAAGGTCATGCCGAACTTGTTTCGGCATCCCATATTCTTAGTAACAAAGTGAGTTAATTGATGGAGAGACTTTCTATGAGTGCGAGGAATTTCTCATTATATCATCAATGATTTTATGCTCGGATTGCTTCGTGCCTCGCAATTACAAGATCATCATAAACAACTGTGTCGTATCCACTTTTAAACGTCATTGTAAGGAACATTGTGACGAAGCAATCCCAAACCTCACAAAGTAATCTCAAAGAGATTGCTTCTCCGCCTTTGACGTATCGCAATAACGACAGGAAGATAAACCCTATCAACAAAAACGTCTCGAAATTATCTCCGCGACGTCTTGTATAAGGGTAACTCAATAATTACTCCGCAGAAATTTCTGTTTTACCTATCACCATAAGATTGGTTAAGGTTGGTGCGGGCAGGCCGCCATGTGGTTCAAGGGTAACGGCAAAAGCGTCGGCTTTGTCGATAGATTTCATCTCTATCATATCTTTAGCGCTATCAGTTACATCAAAAACGCCAAGATCTACAGGTTTGCCGTTTACTAAAGCCCATAACTGGTAAGAATGATCTTTATCATTTGGCTTAAGGTTATTAGCGCGGCTCATATCGATCATCACTTCTTTCTTAGACGGGCTCCATGCTACAGCAAGTCCGGCGCCGGGACCTGCCGGGCCCGGACCTAATTTTATCAATTTAAAAGAAGGATCCCTTAACACATTAAGTTCCCTGTCCAGCAAATTAACTCGGCTGCTAAACTTTTGCGACTGCAACTGTACGGCCACTAACTGGCCTTGTGTATCTTGCAGCCTGTTGTAAACTGTATATAAAGCAGCAACGCTTAAAATTAATAACGCTAAACAAGCAGCAAACGCGTACTTAAAGAAGTTGCTTTGCTTTTGCTGCGTGAGTGTAACCACTTTCGCCTCAAGCTCAGACGCCGGTTTTGTTTTGAAGATGCGGTCGTCGCCAAGATTGGTCACCAGGCTGTTCATGATCCGGTCACGTAAGCTATCTTCGGGCTCAACCTCATTGTGTTTTGCGTAAAGTTCTATCGACTGCTCTATCTCGCCCAACTCAGCTTTCACAGCCGGGTTATTGGCAGCCATAGCCTCTACCTGTGCTTTTTCTTCCGCGGATAATACCCCCAGAACATAAAGCTCAAGTACGCCTGATTCGATATATGCTTTTACGTCTTCCAATTCAATTAAAACTTTTTCGCAGCTGCTGAATAGCCATTCTCAGCCTTGTTTTAACGGTCCCCAGCGGCACGTTTAGTTCTTCTGCAACTTCAACATGCGTGTAACCTTTAAAATAAACCAGGTCAAGTATTGACTTTTGTTCAGGCTTTAGCTGCTGTACTAAATCCTTTAAGCCAAGCAATTCGGGTTTGTAAACCGTGTTCCTTTGCTCGTCTATAAAAGTTACGTTATTTTCGAGCTCCTGGTTTTTATTCTGATTCTTAAAGTCTTTAGATCTTATCTTATCGATAGCCAGATTGCGCGCTATATTCACCATCCAGGTAAATAAGCGGCCCTTCTCTGCACTATAGCCCGAAAATGATTGCCAAATTTTGACAAACGTTTCCTGCAAAACATCTTCGGCAACAGCGGTATCAACCACTATGCGAACGATGACACCATAAAGAGAAGAGGAGTACATATCATACAGTGCTTCGGCACCAATCTTTTCTCTGTGGCGCAGTGCATTTATCAGTTCTTCCTCTGATAATGATATTTTACGTTTTGGGCTCAAATGAAGGAATGAAAGTAGTAATGAAAACTTACATTTCAAACAAATGTTTTTCGGCGTGGTAGGATGACCTGACTAATGGGCCGCTCTCAACATATTTGAACCCTTTTTCTAAACCAACCTCTTTGTACATCTTAAATGTATCAGGGGTAATCCAGTCAAGCACCGGGTGGTGATTACGTGTAGGCTGTAAATACTGGCCAAGTGTAAGGATATGTACGCCTGCTTGCAGCAGATCGTCCATGGCTTCAATAACCTCGTCTTCGGTTTCGCCAAGGCCAAGCATTATACCAGATTTAGTGCGTAAGCCGGCTTCTGATATTTTACTAAGGCACTCTAAACTACGATCATATTTGGCCTGTATGCGTACTTCGCGGGTTAGGCGGCGCACGGTTTCCAGGTTGTGCGATACAACTTCGGGAGCGACATCTGTTACACGTTTAAGGTTGTCCCAGTTCCCTTTAAAATCAGGCAGTAATGTCTCCAACGTAGTTCCCGGGCTTTCGCGGCGGATGGCGTTGATCGTTTCTGCCCATATGATAGAACCGCCATCTTTCAGGTCGTCACGGTCTACAGATGTAATTACACAATGCTTTACCTGCATTAACTTAACCGAATTGGCTACGCGCGAAGGCTCGTCCATATCTACCGCAAGCGGCCGGCCGGTGGCTACAGCGCAAAACGAGCATGACCGGGTACAAATATTACCCAGGATCATAAAGGTTGCCGTACCTGCGCCCCAGCATTCGCCCATGTTTGGGCAATTACCGCTCTCGCAAATGGTATGCAGTTTATGGGTGTCAACCAGTCCGCGTACATGGGCATATTCTTTACCTACAGGTAATTTTACCCTAAGCCAGTCTGGTTTGCGTGCAACCTGTGTAGCAGGTATAACCGGAAGATCGATCATCAAACAAAGATAATAATAAAACTACGGAAACCGGGCTGCGCTTACTGCACCATTAACAGCGTTTCATCAACAGAGATACCGCCATGCGATTGGTCAAGGATACACTCGCCCTCTTTGATCAGCAATAATTGAGGCGATTCGTGATGTACGTGAAAACGTTCTGCTATCTCTGCTGAAATATTGCGGAACTTTAACAGGTCGAGAAAATACAAGGGGATTTCTTCATTGATGCGGTCCCAGTCCATTTCAAATTTGCGGCGGGCCATCATGCTGATAGAGCAGCGTGTGCTGTGCTTAAATATAATGCTGTAGCCGGGATGCTGTTGTATGTCAGCCAGTTGTTGCTCAGTCTCAAGCGCGATCCATTTCATGCAGAAGGGTTTATTAATTTTATACAAATTTAACCCAAAAATCGCGCCTAAAGCCGGCTGATTGTAAGTGCTGCGTAAAATGCTATCGCCTGCCGTGGTAGCTGCCGTAAGCAGGACACAGCTTGTTTGAGCATGATTGTGCCACACACATTAACATTGCTGCAGCTACTGCTAAAACCATTACCTTTTTCATTGTATATAAAGCTTTTATCAGATCTTAATACTCTTAGCCAAATGCGCCATCTTAATAGCGGTTACGGCGCCCTCTACACCTTTGTTGCCATGTTTGCCGCCGGCACGGTCTATTGCCTGCTGCTGGTTATCGGTGGTAAGAACGCCAAATATCACCGGTTTATTATGCTTTAACGCCACGTTTGCCAAACCGTTTGCAACGGCGTTGCATATAAAATCAAAGTGCCGGGTCTCGCCTTGTATAACGCAACCCAGGCAGATCACTGCATCTAAATTAGCGATATTATTCAATAAAACATCGGCACCGGCAATAAGTTCGAAACTCCCCGGAACTGGATAAGAATGAATATGATCTTCGCTGGCGCCATGTTCTACCAGGCTATCGTAGGCTCCCTGGTAAAGGGCATTGGTAATTTCGGCGTTCCACTCGGCAGTAACAATGCCAAAGCGGTAGGGCGCTGCTGACGGTATTTCTGTATTAGAAAAGTCTGAAAGGTTTTTAAGCCTGCTTGCCATTACATTTTAGCCTGTACGCGGGCAATGTACTCATCAATAGTAGATGCCTCGGTACTTTCAGGATAATCAGACTTAATCCTTTTGTAAGCATCCAGCGCGTCGCTGTTATTTTTCTGCGCTTCGTAAACCAAACCTAATTTTTTTAAGTAGAAGGGGCTTAAGAATTTGTTGTTCGCTTTATCAGCCGCCTTTTTAAAGTTGGTTACTGCCTTATCATAGTCTTTCAACTCAACATAAGCATCACCAATACCACCCAAAGCCTCGCTGGCCACCATTTGATCGTCGGCGCGGTAACCATTAAGATTATCTATCGCTTTTTTGTACTCACCTTTGTTAAGGTAAGCCATACCTAAATAGTAGTAGGCCAGATTTGCAGCTTTGGTGTTGCTGTAATCGGCTAATATCTTTTCAAAACCGGGGTAGCTGCCATCACCTTTAATGGCTTTGTCCCAATCTTTTTTGTCCCACGCGTCCTGAGCAACGTGCATCTGGTCTGCAGCTTTAGCTTCCCTTGGTGCCAGGTATAATTTCTGGTAAGCAAAGTATATGGCTACAAGCACAATTACAGCACCTATAATAAACATAAGGCTCTTCTGGTTCTCTTGCACAAAGCTGCCACTGTTTGGCTTCACTTCTTTCACCGGCTCTGCTGCCTTAGTATTTGTCTCAGTAGTTGACATTTTAAACTTTTAAATTCAGGAGTGCAAAAATACGGTTTTAAAAATTCTACACAATAGCTTTTAAGTTAAATACTTAAGCCAACATAAATTAATAACCTTACCAAAAGCATTGCCTAACTGTTACCTTTGAAATCGCGATATGTACCTGCAGCAACTGTCAGTAATTAACTTTAAAAACTATACCGAAGCCAGGTTAGACCTTAGCGCCGGGGTGAACGCTTTTACTGGTAATAATGGTGCTGGCAAAACCAATTTGCTGGATGCTATACATTACCTGTGCCTGTGCAAGAGTTACTTTAACCCGGTTGACAGCCAGCAAATAAAACAGGGCACCGACTTCTTCATGGTAAACGGAACCTTTGAGAAGAATGGTAAAGCAGATATTGTGGCCTGCGCGGTAAAGAAAAATCAGAAAAAGCAATTTAAGCGCAACAAAAAGGATTACCAGCGATTGGCAGATCATATAGGCTTGTTTCCGGTGGTGATGGTTTCGCCGTACGACGTAAGTATCATTATTGAGGGAAGTGAAGAGCGCCGCCGTTTTATCGACAACGTGATATCGCAAACCGATAACAAATACCTCGACGAACTGATAGCCTACAATAAGGTACTGATAAACCGAAACGCGGTATTAAAGCAGATGGCCATATACCGCAGCTTCGACGCCGGGCTCCTCGAGGTTTTTGACGATCAGTTGGTTGTCTTGGGCGCCGGCATTTTCCAGAAGCGTAAAGCTTTTATGGATGTGTTTACCCCGATATTTAACGAGCATTATAAATTTATTAGTGATGGCGCCGAAGAGGTTGAACTGGTGTATGAGTCACAGTTGCTAACCGCGAACCTAGCTGATCTGTTAAGATCAACAGCCGATAAAGACCGTGTTATGCAGCGCACAACCGCCGGCATACACCGAGACGATCTTCTTTTTAGCGTACATGGTATGCCGATGAAAAAGTTTGGCTCCCAAGGTCAGCAAAAGTCATTTTTGATAGCACTAAAATTGGCGCAGTATACCTTTCTTAATCAGAAAAAAGGGTTTAAGCCTTTGCTATTGCTGGACGATATCTTTGATAAACTTGACGAGCTGCGCGTTACAAAACTGATGCAAATGGTGTCTGACCATAATTTTGGCCAGGTATTTATTACCGATACCAGCCAGCAGCGCGTTACGGATATTATGGACAGCATAAAGGTAGATTATACCTTATTTAAAGTTGCGGGAGGCGAAGTAGATGCGTAAGGCTAACGACAAAACGTTAAAAGACGCTATTGCACAAATGCTGCAGGTGTATAAAATAAAACGCCGCTTCGATGAAACGGCTATAGCCGCGCACTGGCCCGACCTGGTAGGTAAGTCTGTGGCTAACCGCACCAAAGAACTCTTTATTCGCGACCGCAAACTATTTCTTAAAATAGAATCGTCGGTCATCAAAAACGAGCTAATGCTTATTCGCAGCCAGATCATCCAAAAGATCAACGAAGAAGCCGGCGACGTTATCGTTCAAGAGATTATTTTTTTGTAAGCCCCTCTCCCTCGCAGAGGGGTTGGGGAGAGGTCACTTTTAAATTTTTAAATAGGATTAATGTGAGGTTTCGACTAACGAAAAAGCCCCCACCAATTAAGGCAGAGGCATCGTATTTTCAAAGTCCTCCCTACCGGGGGAGGATTTAGGTGGGGCTAACTTAAACCCTTTCGAAAGCAGAGAAGAAGAAATTACCCTCAATCTGCGCGTTCTCGTCAGAGTCTGAACCGTGCACCGCGTTTGCTTCAATAGAATCTGCAAACAACTGGCGGATGGTACCGGCGTCAGCTTTCTTAGGGTCTGTAGCACCGATCACTTTACGGAAATCTTCGACCGCGTTATCTTTTTCTAAGATTGCAGCTACAATTGGGCCGCTGCTCATAAAACCTACAAGGTCTTTATAAAATGGGCGCTCTTTGTGCACCGCGTAAAATTCGCCGGCAGTCTTTTCAGTCAGGGCAGTAAGTTTCATGGCTTTGATAGTAAAGCCTGCTTTAACAATATGATCCAGTATTGCACCGATGTGTCCGTTGGCAACGGCATCAGGCTTAATCATGGTAAATGTTCTGTTTGTAGTCATTGTTATGATACCTTTAAAATTGCTGCAAAGGTAGCGTTTAATGCTGATAATTAATACGGTTAACAAAATTTAACAAACACCTTTGTCATATAAATAATTACCTTTGCATTCTTTTTTTATACACTAATGTTAGATATCGCGCAGCTTTCAGCTTTATTGTCGCAGCCTAAGAAGATCGTCATTACCACCCATCACAAACCCGATGGTGACGCTTTGGGTTCGTCGCTGGGCTTGTACAATTATCTGGTACAGCGCGGGCATCATGCAAAGGTGATCACCCCTACAGATTATCCTGCCTTTTTAGAGTGGATGCCAGGTAACGAGGAGGTGATCATTTATACACAGCACGTAGAACAAAGCAATCAGTTAATTGCAGATGCCGAAATCATCTTTTGCCTTGATTTTAACGCGTTAAGCCGCATCAATGAGATGGGCGAAGAAGTGGGCAAAGCCAGCGCTGTTAGAGTAATGATAGACCATCACCTGGAACCTCAGGATTTTGATGATTATCGTTACTGGAACATTAACGCCTGCGCAACCGCCCAGCTGGTTTATGACTTTATAGCTAAAGAGCTTAATGATAAAGACCTGGTAAACAAGGATGTCGCTACTTGCTTGTACACCGGTATTATGACAGATTCGGGGTCTTTTCGTTTGCCAAATACCACCTCTGCCGTTCATCGCACCATTGCCGACCTGATAGACGCGGGCGCGGTTAACTGGCGCATCCATGAACTGGTTTACAATAGCGCTACCGAAAACCGTTTGCGCTTTTTGGGTTACTGCCTCAGCCAGAAATTGGAAGTGCTTTACGAATACAATACAGCCATCATAGCGGTCACTAACGCAGAGTTGAATCAGTACGATAGTGCCACCGGTGATACCGAAGGCATTGTAAACTATGCGCTTTCTATAAGCGGGATAAAACTTGCCGCCTTTATTGTAGAACGGAAAGATAAAGTAAAACTATCTTTACGCTCAAAAGGCGAATTCCCTGCTAACGAGATATGCAAAAAATATTTTAACGGTGGCGGCCATCGCAACGCGGCCGGCGGCCAGAGCGATGATACGCTCGACGCTGTTGTGACCCAGTTTAAACAACTACTACCCGATTATAAATCACTTTTAACACTTTAATACAATAAACTTAAAAATAGAAATGAAAAAAAACTTTATGTTTTTGGCCCTTGCACTTGCCGGGTTGGCAAGCTGTAATGGTGGCTTTAAAAAAGGCGATTCAGGCCTTTTATATGATATCGTCGACGACAAATCGGGACCGCTTATTAAACCAAAGGATTTTGTAAGCCTTAACCTGATCGCCAAAACAGATGCCGACTCTGTGATGTACAGCACTTATGATGTCGGCCGCCCCGCAGTAATGAGCATGCCGGAAAAGATCGCTAACAAAGGCGACCTGTACAGCGCATTAGTGATGATGAGCGAAGGTGATAGCGCGGTGGTTAAAGTTAACGCCGACTCTTTATTTAAGAAAAATGCGCGCCCACCGGGCTTTAAAGGCAAGTACATTGTCTATGATATCAAAGTAAATAAGGTGATCTCTAAAGGCACTATGTCTGACCAGATCTTCTCTGCCAAAATTGAAGACTATTTTAAAGTAGAAAGCACTAAAGCTAAAGCTGCCGAGCCGGGTAAGATCGCTAAATACATTAAAGACCATAACATTAACGCTACCAAAACAGATTCGGGTCTGTATTACCAGATCACCAAACCGGGCTCAGGACCGCTTCCGGCTAAAGGCGATACTGTATTGGTTAACTACACCGGCCGTTTCTTAAACGGTAAAGTGTTTGATACCAGCATTAAAGAAGTAGCTCAAAAAGAAAAGGTATTTAACCCAATGGCGCCATACAAACCTGCTCCTATTCCGGTAGGTACAGGCCGTGTTATACCGGGTTGGGACCAGGGCTTATTGTTGCTTAACAAAGGTGCGAAAGCAACTTTTGTGATCCCTTCGAATTTAGCTTATGGCGAGCGTGGTATGCAGGTGATCCCACCGTTCTCACCTTTGGCATTTGAGGTTGAGGTAATGGACATCATCAAACCAAACCCTAACGCGCCTAAACCTGTAGTTCCTGCTATGCCGGGTGCTGCCCCTCAAATCCAGAAGTAAAATTAATAATGCATAATATACGCCTGCACACTGTGCGGGCGTTTTTTTTGAGATGATGAAAAAGTTATTTTCAGGATTCGTTGCTTTAATAGCATTTATTTATTCCGCTAAAGCACAGGTGGTAATCACACAAACGCCAAAAGGCGCGCAATACCAGGTATTTACCCACAATACCGGCCCTAAAATAAAGCTGGAAGATATTGTCACCTTCCACGTAGTACAGAAAACAGACCGCGACTCGGTAGTCTTCAGCAGTTATACTATAGGCCATCCGGTACAGATCCAGGTAAAACCATCGCAAAACGTAGCCGACCTGATGGAAGTGTTCCCGCTATTGGCAAATAAAGACAGCGCTTTGATCAAGGTGCCTGTCGATTCTGTTTTTAAAGGGCATGAAAAAGAACGCCCACCGTTTTTGTCGGCCAAGAGCTATATCTCTTACATTGTTAAGATAGAGAAAGTGCAAACCCTTGCCGAGGCCTTGGCCGAGCGCAACGCCGAACTGCAGAAAATTCAAAAGGCTGAACTGACTAAAGCCGATGAGTACATTGCAGCTAATAAGATTCCTGCTACCAGTTTACCGTCCGGGTTAAAATATGTGATCACTCAACAGGGCACGGGGCGCAAAGCACTTACCGGCGATACCGTTTTGGTTAATTATACAGGCCGCACCTTGGCGGGCAAAGTGTTTGATACCAGCCTGCAATCTGTAGCGCAGGCAGCCGGCTTGCAGCAACCTGGTCGCAATTATCAGCCTATACAGGTGATACTTGGGCAAAACACAGTTATAGCAGGCTGGGAAGCCGGCCTGCGTTTGCTTAACCAGGGCGCGCAAGCCACGCTCATCATACCGTCAAGCTTAGCCTATGGCGAACGCGGCGCCGGGCAAGACATAGGCCCGTTCAGCACATTGCTGTTTGATGTCGAGTTGGTGAAACTAAATCCGGGTCCCCGCCCGGCGACAACAGCACCGGCTGCTAAGCCAATTACCGGCGCGAAAACTACTGTCAAGAAAGGGACGACGGTAAAGAAGAAAGTCACGCATAAATAATGTTTATAAAAAAGGCTGCCGCGGAAACCGGCAGCCTTTTACATTTGCAGCATGGTACTGACGGACACGCACACGCATTTCTATTACGAGACCGATCCAGGTAAACGCGATGAAATGCTGCAACGCTGTTTGGATAAGAACATCAGCCGCCTGTTTTTACCAAATGTTGATGCTGCTTCGGCGCAATTGGTTTTCGATCTTACCAACGCCCACCCCCAATATTTTTTCCCGATGCTTGGTTTGCATCCCTGCGATGTAAAACCAGACTGGCAAACAGAAATAGATGCCATAATGGCCACCGGCGAAAACGAAAGGATCTATGCAATAGGCGAGATCGGTGTCGACCTGTACTGGGATAAAACAACGCTCGATATTCAAACCGCAGCTTTTGAATACCAGATACAATTAGCTAAACAGCTCGATCTGCCTATCGTGATCCATTGCCGCGACGCGTTTAACGAAGTTTACGACATACTTCAACGCCACAATGACGACAAACTGCGCGGCATCTTCCATTGCTTTGGTGGCACTGTTGAACAGGCACAACAGATCATTGATCTTGGCTTTTACCTGGGCATAGGTGGCGTTGTTACTTACAAAAACTCAGGTTTGGATAAAGCATTAGCACAACTAAGTTTGCAGCACATTGTGCTGGAGACTGATGCTCCTTATCTAACTCCTGTGCCATTTCGCGGTAAGCCAAATGAGAGTAGCTACCTTACATACATCGCCGAAAAGGTAGCAGATATCTTTATGGTTGATGTTGCGCAGGTTGCCGACATTACCACCGCTAATTCTAAGGCAATATTTGGCATATGAGAAATCTCGATCTTCTTTTTTACATTTATACACCATGAGCGACACTTGCCAGATATTGATCATCTACACCGGCGGCACCATTGGTATGATGGCAGACCCGGTGAGCAAGGTATTGCGGCCCATCAATTTTGAGCAGATCATGGATAACGTGCCCGAGCTTGAGAAGCTTAATTGCCGCATAAAAGTCCACTCGTTTGATGAGATCATCGATTCATCTAACATGAACCAGGAAATATGGGGCGAACTGGCAGGGCTGATAGAAAAGCATTACAATGAGGTGGATGGCTTTGTCATTCTTCATGGTTCTGATACCATGGCTTATACAGCGTCGGCGTTAAGTTTTATGTTAGAGAACCTGGACAAGCCGGTAATCTTTACCGGTTCGCAGCTACCCATCAGCGCCATTCGTACAGACGCGAAGGAAAACCTGATGACGGCCATCGAGATCGCGAAGGCCAAAAAGTATGACCGATCACGCGTGCCCGAGGTTTGCATTTACTTTGATTACAAACTGTTCAGGGGTAACCGTTCATTCAAATATAATTCCTCAAAGTTCGAAGCCTTCCGGTCGCCTAACTACCCTATCCTGGCCGAATCCGGCGTACACCTGCGTTTCAGCGTAAATGATATCCGCCCGTCTGAAGGACAGCCGCTGGTTATCCGCCAGAAATTGGAAAGCGACGTTGCCGTTTTAAAACTTTATCCGGGCATCAGTCCAAAAGTGGTAGAGAATATCCTATCTGCCGATGTACGTGGCGTTGTAATGGAAACGTTCGGTGCAGGCAATACCAGTACAGACGATTGGTTTGTTAACCTGCTGAAATCTGCGATAGACAACGGCAAGGTCATCGTCGATATCTCACAGTGTAAAGTAGGCACCGTAGAACTTGGCCGTTATGAAACCAGCAAGCAGCTTAAAGATATCGGCGTAGCTAATGGTTATGATATGACTTTCGAGGCTGCTATCACTAAAATGATGTACCTTCTTGGCCAGTATGACGACCCTGCTACCATCAAAGAACTCATAGAAACAGACCTGCGCGGCGAGTTAACCGTTTCCTGAATTTTATACCGTCCGGTTCATTAATAGTGCGCATTTCGTTGTCAGTGTTTCACTGTTTCAGGTGAAACAGTTGAAACAGTTTGATTCCTACTTTTAAGTATGTGACACGAAGTTGCTCTTCGTTAATAGTCAGCTTATTACAGCGTTTATCTACAAGCACTGCTTTGTCACTAGTAACCAAAAAACAGCCTTTTGAGTCATTAAAACTGGCTGTGAAACAGTTGAAGTAACAAGCTGATGTCACTAATAAAATTGTACATCTCATGTAAAACACAAAAGGCTCCCGGAATCCGGGAGCCTTTCTATATTACAAATATTCTTCTTAGAATTTATCGAAGAATAGTTTAGTAGTAACAGTATTTCCACCAATTGCAGCGCCTGCAGCGGTGAAGTTAGGACCGTTAACGTTACCTTCCTGTACTGGGTAGGTAAACCTAACCGGGAAAGCGGTACGTGCAGTAGCAGGAGCTGTCAACACAGGGTAATCTAATCTGCGTTGGTTTATCCATGCATCCCATCCACGGTTGTAGAAAGAGATCCATTTTTGGATACCGATCTTTTGTTTGTAAGTACCGGCTGCGGTTGCATAAGCCACAGTTGGCTGTGCAAGGTAAGTAGTAGCCTGTGCTGCTGTACCACCCCAGAAAGTGATAGAAGCGGTAACGCCCTCGTTGTAGTGAGCTGCTGCTGTACCACCAACGTTATAACCTCTTTCTACTGCCTCAGCTAGGTCAAACTGCATTTCAGAGTAGCTTAACAACAAACCAGGATAAGTTTGCTGAGTTATAGTAGTTGATGGTTTAGAGAACGCTGAGTAGTTAGCACTTGCGCCCGGTGCAGCACCAGAATAGCCACCGTTAGCATCAGTTGTAAAGAAGAATGATAATCTTGGATCATTCAGGCTTTTCAACGTAGTTACTAAGACGGTGTTAGCTACGAAATCCTGACGGCCGCTTTGCACTAAGTCAACCCAAACCGGATTGGTATTAGGTGGAGCGCTTAGGTAAGCAAAGGTCATGTTATCGGCGTTTGAAGTAAACAAGCCTGCGGTAGCTGCAGACTCTGCTGCTGCTTTCGCAGTAGCGTTATCAGCATCAGAAAGCGTGATAGCCATTTTAAGCTTCAACGTTGCAGCAGCTTTTTTCCATTGAGTTGCACTGCCACCATATAGAAGGTCAGCAGCACCAAAGCTTGATGTACCTGAGCCTAATGCGGTAATATCCGCGTCAAGCCTTGTTAACAAGCTTTTGTACACAGTTAAAGCGTCGTCATAAACCGGGAACAAGTTGTCAGGGTTAAGCGCCTGGCTGTAAGGAACATTGCCAAATGTAGTTGTCAAATAGTAATAGCTATAAACCTCCATTACGTCAACCATTGCGTTGTTAACTTTTGAAGCAGGGTCTGCAGCACCAAGTTTTTTTGCTTGTTCAAAGTTTTCTAACGCGTCACGATAAAAGGCATTCCAGATCGCATCGGGAATTGGCCTGGTGTTAATATCGTAGTTAGACTCATCTGTGTAAGTGGTTTCTTGCCATTGCTGCTCAATTAACCTGAATATATTCAAGTTAACGCTGGCAGAAGACAGGATGTTGGCAAATGTATGCTCCGCACCAGTAAACTCGCCTGCAGCAGGTACAGTGGTAGGCGACTTAGGGTTTACATTGAGATCCGTTAGGTTCTTTTTGCACGACGTTATAACTAACAACGCCGGCAAAACAATGTATAATAGTTTTTTCATGTTTTAATTTTCCTTAAAATTTAACTCTTAAATTTAATATGAATGAACGCACGGTTGGCATTGCTCCACTTTGATAACCTTGCAAGTTACCTGAAGACAATGTCTCTTCAGGATCTGCATAAGGAACGTTTTTGTGGATGATCCATAAGTTGTGACCGTTTACAGATACGTCTACGCCTTTAACAGGTCCTAAACCAGAGATCCATTTCTGAGGGAAAGAATATCCCAAAGAAGCTTCACGCAGTTTAACATAGCTAGCGTCGTAAATAAAGGCCGCATTTGGATTATATACATAACCGTATGTACCATAAACGGTGTTACTTACCCTTGTAGTATTTGGAGTACCATCAGCTTTTACTCCTGGTAGGATTATACCACCACCTGTTGCGAGAGTATTTCTTGATGGGTTACCCAAATCATTGTTACCCGCAGTTTCAGGATATAAACCTGTCGCCAAACCGTAATACATATCAAGTGAGAATACCTGGCCACCTTTACGCATATCAACCAAGAAGCTTAAAGTAAAGTTCTTGTATTTGAATGTGTTAGTGATACCACCGATCCAATCGGGATTGTAGTTGCCAATAACCTCATTAGATGTTGCAGATAATTGGTAACGGCCGTTAGCTTTAACCACACGCTGTCCATTTAAAAACACATAGTTGCTGCCACGTATGGTACCCAATGGTTCGCCTAATGTAGCATTCAACGTAACACCGCCTTGGAAGCTTGCTAACAATAAGTTGTTGGCTGGGTTACCGGTAGCATCATTAAATGTTTCGATAAGCTTGTTGCGGTTACGGGTATAGTTAACGCCAAGGTTCCATGAGAAATCGCTGGTTTTCAAAGGTGTACCTGTCAAAGCAAGCTCTATACCTTTGTTTTGTACAGTACCTGCGTTTCTGTAAGTGCTTGAGAAACCTGTTGCGGTTGATACAGAAACCGGGATTAATTGATCTTTAGTTTTTGTGACATAGTAAGTCGCGTCTAAACCTAAACGGTTATTAAAGAACTGCAACTCTAAACCAGCCTCAGTACTTTGAGTACGTTCCGGCCTTAAGTTAGGAAGGTTTTTAGTAGTTGAAATATACGTTTGAGAAGAGCTGCCATAAGGAGTACCAATGCTATAAGTATCAATAGTACTGTATGGAGTAGCATCATTACCAACCTGGGCATAGTTACCTCTCAATTTACCGTAAGACAACCATTTGTAATCTTTAAGTAAGTTAGAGAAGATGAAACCGACAGCAACTGACGGGTAATAATAAACGTTAGCGCCTTTAGGTAAAGTTGATGAAGCATCGCGGCGTATTGTACCGTCAATGTTGATTACTTTAGCGTAGGTCAAGTTCAACTCACCATAAACACCATCAAGCTCGCGTTGCTGATCACCTTCTACAGGTGCTACAGGTTGGCTTACAGAGTTTGAAACAGCATAAATGCCCGGAACAACTAAGCCGCCGTTTGTAGAAGCACTAATAGTTTGATAGCGTTGTTTACGGATATTACCACCTAATACCGCTTTCAAGTTTAGGTCTTTAGTAAGATCCTTATCAGCAGAAGCGATCAGATCATAGTTAGACTCTGTGAAACCTAAGTTTCTGCGGGTATAACCAGATACACCTACAGAACCAACCTGGCGGCGCTCTTCTTGTAACTGTGTCCAGTTATCAACTGTAGCACGGCCTAAAATGTTTAACCAGCTGGTTACTTTGTAGTTTGCAGCTACGTTACCAAAATAACGGTTACGTGTATCAGAGTTATAGTTCTGATAGCGGATAAAATAAGGGTTATCCCAATAGATAGGGGTTGTGTTAAACGGAGCACTTAAGTTCCAGGTAGTGTTTTGGCCACCTGAAGCAAAATACTGGTCCCTTAATTCATAAACATCATTGTTAACCTGGTACCATTGACGGAATGAGTTAAGAATGTTGTCTGACTGGTAACCCGTACCGTAACGGCCTAAACCAACAGTGTTGATGTAGCTGATGTTAGCACTTGCAGTCAATTTGCTGGTTACATTGTAGCTGCCAGAGAAGTCTACGTTTTGTTTAAGGATATTACTGTTTGGCATGATACCGGTCTGGTTATCGCGGGTATAACCTAATTTGAATGAACCGTTATCATTAGCGTTAGTGATAAAAATGCTCTCGTTGTTTTGAGTAGCGCGGGTAAAGAATTTGCTTGGATCATTAGCAGCTGCTACCCATGGAGTTGCCTTTAAATAATTTGGCGATGACGGATAGAAAGCATCCCATTGATAGACCAACAGGTTTGGATCAAATTTGGCACCGTAAGATGCATCCTCAGTCAATGGATCGATCAAATCCGGTTTACCGTCGCCGTTAACGTCTTGATACAAGAAATAACCGGTTGGGTCATCATAGTAGTTGCCATAACCACCACCATATTGTTTCTGGTATTTAGCAAAGGTTGTTTTGTCTATAGAACCGGTACCGATACCTGCATTAATAGTGATACCCAAGCCTTTTTTAGCCTTTTTGGTAGTGATCAAGATTACACCATTTGCACCTTGAGAACCGTAAAGCGCTGTTGCAGCAGCACCTTTCAATACAGTCACAGACTCAACATCATCAGGGTTGATATCATTCGCAGGGCTACCGTAGTCATAACCACCGGTACCGCTACGCTGACCGCTTTGATTAATAGAAGCACTGTTTAAACCACCGTTGCTGAAAGGAACACCATCAACCACATAAAGTGCCTGGTTGTTACCGTAGATAGATTTTGCACCACGGATAACCACGTTGGTAGAACCGCCAAGGCTGCTGCTCTGACGAACTTCCAAACCTGCCACTTTACCTGATAACTCGCTGGAAATGTTAGTGCTACGTGTTGCAGAAAGACTTTCGCCGCTTACTGTTTGCGCAGCATAAGATTGCTGGTTACGGTTACGATTTAAGCCTAACGCGCCTTGTACCACAACCTCGCCCAGTTGCCTGGCAGAAATGGTCAATGCAACGTTTAAAGCGCCTGCCGGGATGGCACGCTCTTCTGTACCATATCCTATAAAGCTAAACCTTAATGCGGTAGTACCAGCCGGTACGCGCAGGGTATACTTACCTTGAGCATCTGTTTGTGTACCGATGGTACTGCCCGGAACGACAACAGATACACCAGGTAGGGGCAATCCGTCATCTTTACCAGTCACCGTACCTGTAACAGTACGGTTTTGCGCGTATAGCTGTTGCGAAAAAGCTAATAGAAGTACGCACAAAGAAAAAAGTAAATGTTTTTTCATGTTGTCTTTTTAAATCAGTTAATAGTTAATTGCCCTAAAATAGGACATTATTATCAACAAAAACAAACATTTTCTATATAAATGTTAATTGTCGGTTAAAAAATTACTTAAAAGTAGGTAACGCAAAAATATTTTAGTACTATGTATTGCATAATACAATCTAAAGCATATATCTTTGTATTATGATAATCGAGAACACCCAAACACAAATGAGAAAGGGCATACTGGAGTATTGCATACTTTCTATAATTGCGCGGGGGCAGATATATGCATCTGATATTATTGCAGAGATGCGCAAAGCGCAATTGCTTGTAGTTGAGGGCACTTTGTATCCGCTGTTAACCCGCCTTAAGAACAATGGCCTGCTGGCTTATACCTGGATAGAATCTACATCGGGCCCGCCGCGCAAATATTATTCACTATCTGACGAAGGAAAAGTTGTGTTGGAACAACTCGACAAAACCTGGCAGGAACTTGCCTTTGCGGTACAATCATCAATAGACGGTCGCAACGCTTAATAACCTCACAATTTTACGATCATGAATAAAACAATCATTATAAACATAAACGGCACTGTATTTCATATTGAGGAACAGGCCTACGAAATATTAAAGGCATACATGACGGCTGTTAAGCGTCATTTCTTTGATTCTGAAGACAGCCTTGAGATCACTACCGATATTGAAAACCGCGTAGCCGAACTATTTACAGAGATACTGGCCCGCGAAGGCCGCCAGGCGATCATAGACCAGGATGTGCACGCGGTAATTGAACAAATGGGCGCGGTTGAGGATTTTGACAATGCCCCTACCGGTGCCACTGCAGGTGACAGCTACTATCAAACGCACACCAGTCAGCGCCGCTTGTTCCGCGATCCGGATGACCATCTGGTTGGCGGCGTGTGCGCAGGCATCGCAAATTATTTTGACGCGCCTGCTGTTTGGGTAAGACTGGCCTTCGCCCTATCAGTGATATTTGCAGGCACGGGTTTCTTTCTATACATTATATTATGGATAGTGCTGCCTAAAGCACAAACCCGCGCCGACCGCATGGCCATGAAAGGTGAAAAACTGGACCTGCAAGGTTTTAAAAGAAACTTTGAGGCTGAAGCAGTAAATCTTCGCGAACGGCTCAACGAGGCAGGCCACCACGCTAAACCTTTTATCTATCGTTTCAGGGATTTTTTGGGCGAGTTCTTCGGTTTTCTGGGCAAGGCCATAGGGCAATCTGGTAACCTGTTGCTTAAACTAATAGGCATTGCCTTTATGTTATCCTTTTTCTGCATGGCTATAGCCGTAATTGTAGCCTATATCTCTTTTATGATGTTTGGCCATACAGAGCTGCAGTTTATTTTCCCCTTCAGTGTTTTAGGGGTGCAGTACAATACCGCTTTGTATACGTCGGCGTTCTTTGCAATTATTATCCCGCTGGTAATCCTTATTGTATTATTTGCAAGGCTGGCATTCAATACCGCACGTTTAAGTTCGTCGGCATTGACCGTGTTAGGCGTATTGTGGGTATGCGCCGTAACGCTTAGCATTTACTATGCGGCACGGATCAGCGCGAACTTCAGGTATTCTGCAAGTTTTGGCAAAACTGTAAACATCGCCGCTACAAAGAACAATGTGTATCACCTTAAACTGAATGATAAGAAATACCTTACGGCAGAAGATAGCGCACGTTTAAATGTACAATCGCGCTTCCATGGCTTTATTGTAATAGATGGCGATGAAGACGATATGGGTGAACCGAACAATGTATCGATATCGGTAGAAAAAAGTGATGTAGCCCAGCCTACCCTTTTTGAACGTTTCAGCGCTAACGGCGCAACCTATGATCAGGCGCTGATGAACGCCCGTAACACAGTGTATAATTTCACTCAGAAAGACTCGGTATTAACCTTTGACCGTTCTTTGCATAGAAATTATAATGAGCAATGGCACAATCAGGAAATATTACTGGTTTTAAAGGTGCCGGTTAATTCAACTGTACTAGTTGATAAAAACCTTAATCGTCCGTTAAGCCTGAATATTTGGGGATGCCTTGACGATAACAAAACGCCGGATGCTACTTATGCAACCTTTAAGATGCAGCCAACCGGTTTAGAGTGTAAGGTTGATACCTTAAAGAGGGATACAGTGAGAGTTACAGATACTGTAAAAGTATTTGCCAAACCAACGGTCGCCCCAAAGCACCTGAAGAAAGTTAAATAACTTCTGAAGCCCCGGTAAAGTATCGGGGCTTTTTTGTTCCCATAGCCATTCACTACTTTAACCGTAAATATCCCGCCATTCACCGAATAACCGTCGGTAAAAATTTCTTTTAATGTAACCTTTGTTACGTGATCAGCATCTAATCGATAAAACAAACTGTTCGCAGCAGCAAAAAACTGAACCAAAAATTTCAGGGAAATTAAAAAAGGGCCTAAAAGCCCACTGGCAACGCTTTGACTAAATTTTACAACACTAATACCACACATATGAAAACCCTCACAACAGCCCTATTATCCGTCATTACCTGGGCTGTAACTTTAACAAACGCAAATGCCCAAGCCGGTGTAAAGGTAAGCGGTAGCATCACTAACGAAGCAGGCAAACCCGCAGATTACGCTACCGTAAGCCTGCTAAGGCAAAAAGATTCTACCGTTGTAAAGGGCGGCCTATCTGACGCGGATGGTAATTACATCTTTCCAAACATAAAAGCCGGCAGCTATATGATCCGGGTAACAAACGTAGGTTACCAAAAAGCGCTAAGCGCTGTGTTCACCGTTGGTGGCGCCGACGTAAAAGTTGCTGCAATTAAAATGGTGCCGGCAAGCAAAGCATTAAGCGGTGTAACCATAACAGGTACCCGTCCACTAATTGAGCGTAAGATAGACCGCACCGTGCTTAATGTAGAAAATAGTGTATTGGCAGCAGGGAACTCTGCTATGGATATTCTGGAACGCGCCCCTGGTGTTACCATTGACAAAGATGACAACATCAGCCTTAAGGGCAAACAAGGGGTAACTGTCATGATCAATGATAAATTGACCTACCTGTCTGCAGCACAATTGGCCACCTTGTTACGCTCTACAGATGGCAATACTATCACCTCCGTCGAGATCATTACTAACCCATCTGCTAAATATGATGCTGCAGGCAACTCTGGTATCATCAACATTAAACTTAAAAAGAACAAACAAAGCGGTACTAACGGCAATATTTCTGCAACAGCAGCTAAAGGTGCTTACTACAGGGATAACACCAGCTTATCGCTAAATCATAAAGAAGGCGCGCTTAACTTCTTCGGCAACTTTAGCCGCGGTGACAACAAGCGTACGCACTTATTAGACATAGACCGTACCGTGATCGGCACCACCAGTAACACTTATTTCAGCCAGAGCGGTAACATGATCAATACCAACCATTACAATAACTACCGTGTTGGTGCCGACTGGGACATGAGCAGCAAAAACACCCTGGGTGTTGTAGTAAGCGGTTACTATAACCCCGAACGCGACAGCACTTACAACCATACTTTAATAGGTACGCAGCCGGGAGTGTTCAGCACATACCAGAATACATTTTCCGGTGTGCCACAGGTATACCGCAACTTTGCCTTAAACCTGAACGATAAATGGCAGATAGATACCGCCGGTCAGCAGCTAAGCGTTGACCTGGACTATTCTAAATTCAAAAACTCATCAAACGCGCAGTACGATACCTATATATATAACGCTAACGGCACAAGCGCGAGCACCCCCATCATGCTCCGCAACCAAAGCCCTTCTGTAATAGACATCAAAACCGCCAAAGCAGATTATACCAAACCGCTGACTAAGACTTTAAAATTGGAAGCAGGCGTGAAGTTCAGCGATGTAAAGACAGATAATGACCTTGCCGCGCAACGCAACACAGCTTCGGGCTATGTTAATGATGCTACTTTGACCAACCACTTCATTTACCAGGAAAAGATCGATGCCGGTTACGTAAATTTTAGCAAGAGCTTTAAGAATACATCCATCCAGGCTGGTTTACGTGCCGAGTACACTCAATCAATGGGTGACTTAGTAACCACCAACAATGTGGTAAACCGCAGCTATCTGGATCTTTTTCCAAGCTTGTTCGTTAATCAAACCATCGACAAAAACAACGAAATTGGTTTCAATTACAGCCGCCGTATCGATCGCCCGGGGTATGATAATTTGAATCCGTTCATCTTTTACCTGGACCAATACACTTATTCACAAGGCAACCCTTTCTTAAAACCGCAGTATACTAATTCGTTCGAACTGAACTATACTTTTAAGCATACAGTTAATGTGAGCTTAGGTTACAGCAGAACTACCGACGTTATTACCCAGGTGTTATTGACAGATACTGCAAGGAAAGCTACTTTCCAAACTAACCAAAACCTGCGTGTGCAGAACGCATATAACTTTAACGTGAACACGCCGTACACCGTCACCAAATGGTGGACAGGCAATCTTAACTTCACCGCGTTTTACTTAGGCTTTAAATCGGGTTCCGAAGCAACCGGCACTACCCTTTCTAACGGCGTGTTAAATGCCGGTAAAGTTGCTTATCAGGTTAAAGCAACACAGACATTTGCGATCACTAAAACATTTAAAGCCGAAGTTATGGGCGACTACCAGTCACCGCTTATCTATGGTTACTTTTTGGTTCACCCGCAATATGCTATTGATGGCGGCCTGAGCAAATCATTCGCGGATAAAAAACTGAACGTTAAGTTATCTGTGAGCGATATCTTTAATATGCGCACCAATAATGTTACCAGCATAGCACAAGGCAGCACCATAGATATTCATCAGAAAAACGACTCACGTGTGGCCCGCTTAACGCTGACCTACAACTTTGGCAACAGCAAGATCAAAGCCCGCCAGCACGAGACCGGCGCAGACGCCGAAAGAAACCGTGTAAAAACCGGAAACTAATCCCAACCCAATCATAAGCGTAAAGGCCCCGCAAATTTGCGGGGCTTTTTTGCGTTTCAGATGTTGAATTGCTTTTTTATGCTGAATTTAGTTAGGTAACGACTAAACCCAGGCATAAATTAAGCTCCCTCTCATTCGGAGAGATCCCTATAGATGTCGGGAGTAGAGAAGTTCAGCTACTTCCGCTCTCCCTTCATCGTCGAAGCAATCATTAAAGCCTCATAAGCGTTAACGATACCGCCGGATTTGCTTAGCGCGGTAAAATCCACCGTAGTTGTAGTGCCGGGCCTGTTCACCATAAAACCGGTTAAAGGTTTGGCGGATTGGATCAGCACCTGTTTTAACTGGCGGGCGCTCAGGTCGGGGTAATATTCGAGGACAAGCGCCGCCACACCGGCAGTAATGGGTGAGGAAAAACTTGTACCGTCTTCTGTTTCCGTTTCCTTGTTCAGGCCAACGGAAGTAACCTTAACACCGGGCGCGAAAACGTCAACGTTTTTTTTGCCATAATTGCTAAAATCTGCCGCTAAAGACTTATCAGCTTTTGGCCCCGATGCACCAACGTTGATCACATTATCCGCGTCAGTAGAAGAACCATCAAGAAAAGTATCATTCGGAAAGTCTTGTACATCATCAAGGTTCTGGCTGTCATTACCCGACGCGGTTACCAGTAAAACATCATGCGCGGCAGCATATTTAAAGGCGCCGTCTACCCATTCTTTATGCGGCGAAAGCTTTTTGCCGAAGCTCATGTTGATAATTTTAGCTCCATTGTTTACCGCGTAGTAAATGGCGTTGGCTACATCTTTGTCATACTCGTCACCATCGGGCGAAGCGATGATCGGCATTAGGCGCACATTATCGGCTACGCCATTAATGCCGTAGCCATTATTGCGTTTGGCGCCAATGAACCCCGCCACCATATTACCGTGGAAAGACTGGTCAAGCTTAAGAATATTGTTGCCGTAAACTTTACCGTCCTGCACATTAGGGTCATCTCCCACTGTGCTTTTACGAATATCAAGATCGGGGTTGATCGTACTGGTCAATTTGGCCAGGTAATCAGAGTAGTCCTTTAATATCTTGGTACTGGTGGTGTTGCTCCCTAACGCGGTAAACATGCTTATCCAAAGGTATTTTACATCTTTAAGTGTATCGCTTTGCGGTGTCCACCTTTGCACCTCGGTTAATCCAAAACTTTGCGAAGGCTGCAGTTTAAGCGTCTTTTTGATAATGCCGCTGGTTTTTACCATGGCATTCATTATAGGCGTAAGCTGTTTCAGTTCTGTTTGCGCCTTGTTGACAGAAGAGTCGCGCAGGTGCTGCACATGCAGCCAGTAAGCGTATTCCTTTTTATCTGTAGGTGTCTTGTCTGTAAGGGTTTGATACTTTTGTTTCAGGCGCTCATACTCTCTTACTTCTTCCAGGGTTTCTTTACAGTCACACTTAGCACCGGGGCCGCCTATAAAGTTCCAGCCATGTAGGTCATCGGCGTACCCGTTCTTGTCGTCGTCTTTACCGTTGCCGGCTTTCTCATGCGGGTTGGTCCATAATATACCTTGGAAATCTGCCTGCGCTGTATCGATGCCGCTGTCAACTATCGATACCAAAACCGTTTTACTCCTTTTGCCTTTCACAAAGTTGTAGGCTTTGTCGAGGCTTATACCGTAGTAGCCGTCGGCGGTAACATCAAGCGAGAACCAGTTTGTTGGTAAATTTACAGGAGTGGTTTGCTGTGCCGACGCCGTATAAACACAAATGCAAAAACAGAAAGCGGCAGCAATTGCCCGGGGTATTTTGTAGATCATGGATTATGTACGATAGTTATTTACTGCTAAAGATTTCTGAAGTTTAATTCCCCTCTTGAGAGGGGGCGCGGTGGGCTGAGTGATGGCAGGGGTGTGTTTGCTATGTTTCAGATACACACCCCTAACCCCTCCTCGAAAGGGGAATCCTATCTATTACACCTATTTAAATTTCATTTTCGTAATTGTAGAACGTTTAAAGGTCAAATTTTATTCCCTGTGCCAGCGGCAATTGTGCTGAATAGTTTATAGTATTGGTTTGGCGCCGCATGTAAGCTTTCCACGCATCGGACCCCGACTCGCGGCCACCGCCGGTTTCTTTTTCACCGCCGAATGCCCCGCCTATTTCTGCTCCAGAAGTACCAATGTTTACATTGGCTATACCACAATCCGAACCGCGATAGGATAAGAATTGTTCGGCCTCGCGCAAATTATTGGTAATGATGGCAGATGACAACCCTTGCGGAACTGCATTCTGGAGTTCGATAGCTTGATCTATAGTTTCGTATTTTATAAGATATAGTATCGGCGCAAAGGTTTCGTGCTGTACAATCGGGTAATGGTTTTCTACTTCGGCAATGCATGGTTTTACATAGCATCCCGACGCGTATTCATCTCCTGATAAAATGCCGCCATCAACAATAAACTTACCGCCCTGGGCTTTGCACTCATCAATAGATTTCAGGTAGGCATTAACCGCGTCCTTGTCTATCAGCGGCCCCATATGGTTATGCTCATCCAGCGGGTTGCCAATGCGGATCTGCCCGTAGGCGTTTATTAGTTTTTGCCTGAAGGCACCGTAAATACTTTCATGAATAATGAGACGGCGGGTTGTAGTGCAGCGCTGCCCGGCCGTTCCCACCGCGCCAAATACGGCACCCACCAGGGCAATATCCATGTTGGCATCCTTACTAATGATCACTGCGTTGTTTCCGCCTAATTCTAATAAGTATTTTCCTAAACGTTTGGCTACCGTAACCGCTACTTCTTTGCCCATACGCGTGCTGCCGGTTGCAGAGATCAACGCTACGCGGGTATCCGCGGCCATTTGTGCACCTATTTGGCGGTCGCCAATAACTAGGCATGATGTCCCTTCGGCAATTTTATTATCAGCAAATACCTTTTGAATGATCTGCTGGCAAGCCAAAGCCGTTAATGGCGTTTTTTCTGATGGTTTCCAAATGCAGGTATTGCCGCAAACCAAGGCCAGCATGGCGTTCCAGCTCCACACAGCCACCGGGAAATTAAACGCTGATATGATACCCACCACACCCAGCGGATGATACTGGTCATACATACGGTGGTCGGGCCGCTCGGAATGCATTGTCGAGCCGTATAACTGGCGACTTATTCCAACGGCAAAATCGCAGATATCTATCATCTCCTGTACTTCCCCCCAACCCTCTTGCAGGCTTTTACCCATCTCATAAGAAACAAGCTTACCCAGCTGGTCTTTATTTTCACGCAGCGCTGCGCCTATCTGCCTTACAATTTCTCCACGTTTAGGTGCAGGAATGGTTCGCCATTTCTTAGATGCTTCAACCGCTTTATCGGCAACCGCATCGTAATCGGCACCTGTTGCCATGTTTACAGATGCGATCTTTTGACCATCGACCGGCGAAATAATTTCTTTGGTTACAGGGTTAGAATTGCCGCCAAACACGCTTCCCGTACTAAAAGCCGGGTTTAAAGCGTTTATTTTAAAATGAGCAAGAACAGGCGTGATATCAAACTTCATAGGAGTAGAAATTTAAGTTTTTTAAGCCCTCCCTTCCGGGGAGGGTTGGGAGGGGCTTGTTTTGGCAAATGTACATATTACGGCCTCATCCCAACCCTTCGCTGAAGGAGAAGGGCTGTAAAGTTTTTCCCATTTTTTAAATAAGCTAGAGGGAGAGGTCACACGCAAAAGCCTAAATACAAATTAACGCTTACAATCAATTACTTACGCATCCCGGTGTTAACAAGGTGGATTTGTTGAAAACTTAAAGCACTGCCGTGGGTCTTATTAGTGTAATTTAATTCCCAAAGAGTGATAAGTCGTGTCACTTTTGCTCATATTGCTAGTCTTAGAATAAAACCTATCTGATGGACGAAGAATTTGAATACGGTTTTACCGAGGATCCTAAGTTCTCTGTTGAGAGATACGAAGAGATGATCCGAAACCATGATCAGTACTTTTTTGATGCACAAGCCTTCGAGAACATTATTGATTACTATATAGAAAAGAACGACCCGGCAAAGGCCATACAAGTGGTAGAATATGCCAAAAACCAGCACCCTTTCGCGGCCATCTTTTTAATAAAACAGGCACAGCTGCTGGTGGTGACTAACCGAATGTCTGAGGCTTTTGCCGCGTTAGACAAGGCAGAAATGCTGGAAGCTTCTGAAGCTGATATCTACGTGATCCGTGGTAACTTGTATGAAAACCTGGAACGGTATGACGAGGCTTTGGAGAATTATGAGAAGGCACTGAATATGGCCGAAGAGCAGGATGATATCTTGCTGCACATCGCTTACGTTCACCAGAATATGGGCGATTATGAAACTGCCATATCTTACCTAAAACGCTGCTTGGAATACAACATGGAAAACCAGGATGCCCTTTATGAACTGGCTTTTTGCTACGACGTAATGGATAACCAGGCAGAGAGCGTGCAGTTCTATGAGCAGTACATCGATAACGAGCCTTACAGTTATGCAGCCTGGTATAATTTGGGTAACGCGTTTACAAAAATGGGGCTGTTTGAGAAGGCTATAGATGCTTACGATTATGCTATCCTGATAAAGGACAGCTTCGCCTCAGCTTACTTTAATAAAGGTAACGCTTTGGTTAACCTCGAGAAATATCAGGACGCCATAGATGTTTACCGCCAAACCTTTGAGTACGAACAGCCTAACGGCGATACTTATTGTGCCATTGGCGAATGCTATGAAAAGCTGGAGCAGATGGACGAGGCCCGCTCTTTTTATAAGAAAGCTGTTAAGATGGATCCAAAACTTGCAGATGCCTGGTTTGGTATCGGCGTGACTTTGGATTTCGAAGAGCGCTATTTTGAGGCACTACACTTTTACAAGAAGGCTTTAGACCTCGACGCGCTGAATGCAGATTACTGGTTCGCTATCGCGGATTCTGAATATAAGTTGGGTAACCTGCAAAAGGCCGAAGATGCCTATGAAAAAGTAGTGGAACTAAACCCGCTGGATGTTGATGCCTGGCTGGACTACTCATCTATCATGTATGAGCAGGAGCGCTTGGTTGACGCTATTGAGGTGATGGCCTTGGCGATTAAGAACAATCCTGAAGCGGCGGAGCTATATTACCGTATAGTGGCTTATTTATTCGCGAAAGGCGATTATAACGATGCCCTCACCAATTTAGAGCTGGCATTAAACACCGACCCCGACAAGCATTTTATCTTGTTTGAATACCTGCCACAGTTACAGCAAAACAAAGTGATACTGGATATCATTGCCAGGTATACTAAATAAATTCCAACTTGATTTAAACTAAAGACCATTCGTCAAAAGCGAATGGTTTTTTCATGCTAAATTAACATTAGTCTATTTTGTTATAGGCTATAACCGATTATCTTCGCATCATGAATTTTTTCCTGGATATGTTACCTCAACGTGCAGAAAAACCACGTGGCAATGGCCTCACCATGATGATGGACAAAGGCTTAGGCTTGCATGCCATTGAGGACCTGCTTGACATGAGCGCCCAATACATTGACGTTGTAAAATTAGGCTGGGCTACTTCATATGTAACCAACAAGCTGGGAGAGAAATTAAGGCTGTACCGCCATGCAAACATCCCCGTTTATTTCGGTGGTACGCTGTTCGAAGTTTTTTTGATACGTAACCAGTTTGATGAGTTTCTTCGCACGCTGGAGAAGTTTGATATGACGCATTGTGAAATTTCAGACGGATCGATGAGCATACCGCATGACAAAAAGTGTGAATATATTTATCAGGTAAGCAAGCACGTCACTGTCATATCCGAAGTCGGTTCAAAAGATGCGCAAAACGTCTACACCCCCGATGAGTGGGTAAAATACATGCAAGCCGAGCTACAGGCCGGTTCATGGAAGGTAATTGCCGAAGCCCGCGAAAGCGGCAGCGTTGGCATATATGGCGATGGCGGCCGGGTACGCGACGAGGTGATCGATAGCATTGTGACGAATGTACCGCAGGATAAAATCATCTGGGAAGCGCCGCATAAGGAGCAGCAAGCATGGTTCATTAAGCAGTTGGGCGCAAATGTAAATTTAGGCAACATCAGTTGTGCCGACATTATTCCGCTTGAAACATTACGCTTAGGCATCCGCAGCGATACTTTTGATACTTTTCTTTAGGTACAGATTGCACCGGTTAAAATTGATTTCACCAATTAGCTATCCTCACCTGTTTCATTTTGGATGGGTGATTACTTAGTGGCACAATAACTGTTTATATTTTTTGTAATAGCTATCAAAGGGTTTACTTTGTACATGACCAGCGAAATCATTTAAAATCTGTGAAATCATAATCTAATGAAGATCTACGGCATAATAGGTTACCCCCTTGGACATTCTTTTTCCAAAAAATACTTTACAGATAAATTTCAGCACGAAAAGATAGATGCCCGCTACGAAGTTTTTCCAATGGAAAGCCTGGATAATTTCGACGAGTTTCTGGAGAGAAATCCGAACATATGCGGACTCAATGTAACCATTCCGCACAAGGTGAGCATGCTAAAACATACTGATTGGCTGGGCAGTATAGCTAAAGAAATTGGCGCCGTTAATTGCCTGCGTATATCCAACGAAAGCCCGGTCGCTGCCGCGCTTAGCGGCGAGGTTGGTTTTGGCGGTAAAGACTTTTTGGTAGAGGGTTTCAATACCGATGCCTATGGTTTTGAACGCTCACTAAAGCCATTCCTCACTTCTGCTCATGACAAGGCATTGATCCTGGGCGATGGTGGCGCGGCTAAAGCGGTTAAATATGTTCTGGCTAAATTGGGCATCCCTTATGTATGCGTAACCCGTAAAAAGCTGCCGGGAAATTTGTTATTTTCAGAGTTAGACCAGGAAATTATGGAAAGCCGTAAACTCATCATCAACACCACTCCTCTCGGCACCAGTCCCGATGTTGATACCTGCCCATCTATCCCCTATGAATACCTTGGCGGCTCACATTTACTTTACGACTTGGTTTACAATCCCGAACTTACGCTGTTTATGCAAAAAGGTGCAGAGAAAGGCGCTGTTGTGAAAAACGGATATGAAATGTTAGTATTGCAGGCAGAAAGATCATGGGAGATTTGGAATTCAAAAGGGCTAAATCCGTAACAGTACTGCACTTGTTGTTAATCTGTATGCTTTTGCAGGCTTGCAGTGGCAACGCAGATTATTCGCCCAAGCCCCGCGGCTTTTACCGAATCATTTATCCCAAAAAAAGCTATCGCGAATATACAGGCGGCTGCCCAATAGATTTTCAATACCCGACTTATACTTTCCTGGAACCAGACCGCCGGCCGGATGCCAGACCATGCTGGCTTGATATGCAATTTCCGCAGTTTAACGCTACGCTGCACTTAAGCTATCAGCCCGTTACTTCAAAAAAGATATTTAACCAATTGGTTGAAGATGCGCGTACTTTCGCTTTTAAGCATACCGTTAAAGCTACCGCCATTGATGAAGGGCTGATCCGCTATCCTGACAAGAAAGTTTACGGCATCTATTACACCATCGATGGCAACGCGGCTTCATCATCGCAATTCTTTTTAACAGACAGCACCCGGCACTACCTGCGTGGTTCGTTATATTTCAATTCGCAGCCCAGATTAGACTCCATTCAGCCGGTGCTTAACTTCATCAAAAAAGATATCGATGTAATGATCAAAAGCTTTAAGTGGAAATAATAAATTTAGAGTGATTACAACTATGTCAGCCTGAGCCTGTCGAAGGCCTAAACAATCTAAATGAATAATAGCCATTAATACTTTGTGTACATTTTGCAATGCAACAATGGCTCATATTACGTTGGCATAACAAACGATCTGGAAAGGCGCTTATATGAACATATAAATGGTATAAACGACAAAGCCTTTACATTTGATAAGAGGCCATTGAAGTTAGTTTTTCATTATAGATTTGATAATGTTAATGACGCTATAAATTTTGAGAAGCAAATAAAAGGCTGGCGCAAAGAGAAAAAGGAAGCACTGGTTAATGGCGATTGGCACATGCTACCTGATTTATCTAGAACATCCAAAAATAAAATTACCAATACAAAAAAATTGTAGAATGGTTCGACAGGCTCACCATGACATTGGCGGCTTAACGTGATTAAAGCAAATTCCCCAAATAAAAACATGATCCAACGCTTCACTAATAACCCTTTCGAGGAAAACACCTATATCCTTTACGATGATAGCGGCGAATGCGCCATCATAGATCCCGGTATGGAAACCGCCGCCGAGCAGAACGCGGTGGTTAATTTTATCACTCAAAATAAACTCAAGCCGGTTTTACTACTCAACACACATTGCCACATCGACCACATAATCGGTAATAAATTTGTATTCGATCAGTATGGTTTAAAGCCGCAATACCACATTGGCGAGCAGCCGTTGGTAGACGAGGCACCGTCGCGGGCACAAGTGTTTGGTATTAGATATGAACTTTCGCCCAAGCCGGATCATTACCTTCCGGAAAGCGGACAGATCACCTTTGGTAATACTACACTCGATTTGATATTCGCACCCGGCCACTCCCCCGCCCATCTGTGCTTTTATGATAAGGCAGATAACATATTAGTCGGCGGCGATGTACTGTTCCGAAACACCGTAGGCCGCACAGACCTGCCCGGCGGTAACCACGCCTTGCTCATCAAAAACATCGAGGAAAAACTTTTTACCCTTCCGGACGATTGTACCGTTTACCCGGGCCACGGGCCCGAGACTACTATTGGATATGAAAAGGCGAACAATCCGTATTTTTAACACCCCCCAGTCCCCTAAAGGGAGAGTTTGGATCTGTTGTTCCCCCTTCAGGGGGTTAGGGGGTTGCGCTTGAACACCTCCATTTACATAGCCAAGCGTTACCTGTTTTCGGTAAAAAAGATGCACGCTATCAACATCATCTCTGGCATATCTATGCTTGGGGTTTTTATAGGCAGTGCGGCATTGGTTATCATTTTATCCGTGTTTAATGGGCTTGAGGGTGTCATCTTATCATTATACAACAATTTTACTCCTCAACTGGTGATCGAGCCGGTTAAGGGAAAAACTTTTGCTGATAACATAGCGCCATTCAACAAGATAAAAAGCGATCCCGCTATATTTTCTTACGTAGAAGTGCTGCAGGAGCGCGCCCTTTTGCGTTATCGTAATCATCAGGTTATCGCCACTATGAAAGGCGTAGGCGATGGCTTTTTAAAAAATCCACGGTTGGATAGCATTGTACTTAACGGCTCTTTCGACCTGATGAGTAAGAACAAAGAGCCGCTGGCAGTTGTTGGCGCTACCGTTCAGGGAAGTTTGGGTATCAATGTTAACGATCCCTTTTCAGCTTTGCAGGTTTACGCGCCCAGCCGTAAAGCACCGCTCAATAGTATTAACCCGGCTGACGAGTTTGTGGTGCGCAACATTACACCGATCGGCATATTCTCTGTTCAGCAGGATTTTGATGATATGGTCATCGTTCCGTTGTCATTTATGCGCGACCTGTTAGCAGACTCTATTGAAGTGTCCTCTGTAGAACTGAACTACAAAAAAGGCACTAACATCAATAAAGTGCAGGCAGAAATTCAGCAGCAATTAGGCGATGGCACATACACGGTGAAAAACCGTTACGAGCAGAACACCTTACTGTACAAGATCCTGCATTCAGAAAAATGGGCGGTATTTATCATCTTAAGTTTTGTATTGGTTATCGCCATTTTTAACATTATCGGCTCGCTCACTATGCTGGTGATAGACAAGAAAAAAGACATCGCCATACTAAGCAGCCTTGGCGCGGGTAAGCAGCTCATCAAGGGCATATTCTTTTTCGAGGGGATGTTCATTTCATTGGTAGGCTGCGCCGGCGGAATCATTGCCGGGCTCATATTTGGCTTGCTGCAGCAACACTATGGCTTTATAAAAATGGGCGGCGGGCTTACGGTGATCAATGCCTATCCGGTAGCGTTTAAATGGACAGATTTTGTCTTGGTGCTGTTTACAGTTACGGGCATAGCCGTCATTGCGTCTGCCATAAGCGCAAGGCTGAGTGTTAAAGGCCTGGACGATTTTAAGCAGAATTTATAAACGGTGAGTGGTGATTGGTGAGCGGTGAGTAGTGGTTTGTTACAAAACAAAAAATCACCTTTCGCCTTTTAACTTTGAGCTTTTACCTAAATTAAAATACCTTTATCATTTCCGCTATTACTACCATGGAATCTAAACGTCAACAAAAATTTGCCGGTGTTATACAAGAAGACCTGGCTGCTATATTTCAGCGAGAGGGTATGAACTATTTGCCCAATACGCTGGTTACGATCACAAAAGTACGCGTAACGCCAGACCTGGCCATAGCACGCGTATTCCTAAGCTTTTTTAATAATACCAACACAGCACAGTCTTTAGCAATTGTAAAACAGCATGCTTCAGAAATACGCTATAAACTTGGTGCACGCATTAAAGACCAGGTGCGTATCATTCCACAATTGGAATTCTTTATAGATGATACCAGCGAATATGTTGAGCGCATGGACCGCATTTTTGATAAGATCAGCAAAGAAGACCGCCAGCCGGATACGGAATAGTTAACTGCCATATGAATAGGATGAGCCAGCTAGCGTATTATGTCGGAGCAAATCCGTCTGCCGTCAGCAAAGTTGTCGAGTTTAACGAGGGTATCGACAAATTCTTTTGTTTCGATTTTACAGCGGATAATAAAGATTTGGATACTGTCGATTTTGGAGACCAAGCATCCTTTACACATTATATAGACCATACCCTGCAAAAGCACGATTGCCGCTTTGGCATTGGCGGGTATATGGAGCATCGCGCCATTTACAAGCGCAGTGCGTTATTTAATACCGAAGAAGAACCCCGCCGCCTGCATCTTGGGATAGACTTTTGGGCACCAGCGGGAACAGCGGTTTACTCGCCGCTTGATGGTAAAGTGCACAGCTTTGCAGATAACAACCACTTTGGGGATTACGGCCCCACAATTATCCTGGAACATTGCCTTGACGGCTTAACCGTATATTCTTTATACGGTCACCTTAGCCGCAAAAGTCTCGACGGTTTGCATCAGGGCAAGACAATTTCATCAGGTCAAAAAATAGCCACCCTTGGCGAATGGGCAGAGAACGGCAGCTGGCCACCTCACCTGCATTTTCAGCTGATGTTTGATATGCAGGGAATGGCAGGTGACTTTCCCGGTGTGGGTAGATTTTCAGAAAAAGAAATACAACAACAAAATATTCCTGATCCCGCTATCATTTTGCAAATACCGCAAGCAACTATAATGCGCTAAAAGCGTTATGGTTATATGCTTAAGCATATCGGTTTTATAGTTTTCGTTTGTTGTTTAACTCTCAGGTCTACTGCGCAGCCTGTATTCAAAGGCGGGCAACCCGCGCTGGATAATTTCATCACCACAAAAATTGTTTACCCCGAATATTCGCGTCAGAACTGCATTGCCGCCACAATAAAGGTAGCGTTTAGACTAGACGCTGCAGGAAAAGTTGACACCGCTTATGTACAGGACGGGCCGGGAATTGATCTGGATGAGGAGGCAGTTCGCATTGTCAGAATGACATCGGGCAAATGGACAGTGCCAAACACTTATGCCATAGGTGCCGTCATCGTAATACCCATCACCTTCACCCCTGATTATTCAAGATGCAATAATGTGACAAATCAAAGCCGCCAGGCAGCCATTGCCAATTACAAAGCGCAAGAACAATTGCAGGATGCTATTACCAACTATTACAAAAATAAGTACCAGGGCAAAGGCGATCCCAACGTAGAAAAGCAAATCACCGCTTTGAAAATACAGCTGGGGTATGATGATTCTTTTATAAATGATTTACTGGACCAGGCCAATCAAAAATTTAAACAAGGCGACAAGGCAGGTGCCTGCAAAGATTGGAACTTTATACGCAACATTGGCAGCGATAAGGCAGATTCCTTTATTGCCAAAAATTGCAGATAACTATTTGCCTTTACGCATGGTGATATGCAGTGCTATTTCGCTGGCGTGAGGTATACCCAATGTGCTGCCCGGCTTTACGTGCAGGTAGTATTGCAGGTACCCGTCTAACAGTTTGTGACTTTTGCGTAAAAACGCCTGGTGATATTCCTCTTCATAAAAACCAACAAGGGGTTTGCCATAAGTCATTCTGCCACTCGCGTCCACATAGACAGAAAACGAATAACCAAAATCTTCATTGCCGTTATTGATCCGTATGTAGAAAGATGGATTCATGTAATCATCTGATGTATCGAAATGATTGAGCAAGGTCGGTTCTTCGGTCTTTTTCTCGATGATGAAGTTTGGGTTATTTGATGATAGCTGCACAGGGCTGCGCGCGGCAAAAGCCTTTGTGCTATCTTTTTGAGATAAGGCGATAAGCTTTTTTAGGTACGCTGTGTCTGCATGGGTTGGGCGGCGCAGCGCGCCGGTATCGCTATGCAAAACATTCCTGATGTAATCGTTCGAGTAGAAGGTCATGAAGACTTTATTGCCTTTAGTCTCTATGCTATCGCCGCTAAACTTTAGAATCTCTAATAGCAAACTGTCTTTGCTCATTTTGCGCATCTTATACCAGGTGCGCGCTGTATTGAAAATAGAATCATAACCGCGCGAAAGCGGAAAGTTTATATAAGTTTTTTTTATGGGGCTATAGATCCGTGCCGAATCATTCTTCAAAAATTCGAGTTCCCATTGCGGCTCCAGCTGATAACCGTATTCGTTAAAGATAAGCCCGTTTTGTAACCGGCGATGAACCTCTGTGTATTGAATGCCTTGTATAGGCTTAAAAGAAATGATCTCGCGTTTTGCAATGTGCCGCGGCTTGCATCCGGCTAAAGCCATCAACATTAAAAAGCATAGCACGTACCTGGTGCGAAGACATGTTTCCAAGAGCATATTCATTGCGGCAAGATACAGATAGAGTTATTTAATAAAGTGATGCTAACACTTTGAAATTAAAATAATGCCGAAGCGATGCGCTTGGTAGGTTCTGCATTACCCATAGTATAAAAGTGGAGCACCGGTGCACCAAACTCCATTAACTCTTTACATTGGTTGATCATCCATTCAATGCCAACTTCACGCACGGCATTGTCATTCTTACAGGCCTGTATAGCATCGCCCAGATCTTCGGGTATGTCAATGTGAAATATCTTCGGCAAACTAACCAATTGCTTTAAGTTAGTAATTGGTTTTAGTCCCGGGATAATAGGTACATTTATACCATTTTCGTGGCATTGGGTTACAAATTCTTTATACTTACTGTTGTCAAAAAACATTTGGGTAACAATAAAATTTGCCCCTCCATCTATTTTCTGTTTAAGATATTTGAAGTCGGTCTTTAAATTAGGGGCCTCAAAATGTTTCTCGGGATAAGCAGCCACTCCAATACAAAAATCTGTTTTATAGGCCGAAGGCTGATCTTCATGCAAGTAAATACCCTCGTTCATATTGGTTACCTGTTTTAAGAGGTCGGTTGCATAACAGTGCCCTCCCGGAGTGGGAATAAAACCGGCGTCGCCTTTACGGGCGTCCCCACGCAGCACCAATACGTTATCTATGCCTAAAAACTGCAGGTCTATCAACGCGTATTCTGTTTCTTCTTTGGTAAACCCGCCGCAGATCAAATGCGGAACGGTGTCTACCTTATATTTATGCTGTATGGCCGCGCATACTGCCACTGTTCCCGGGCGCTTGCGATAAGTTACCTTTTCAAGCAACCCATTACCACGTTCCTTGTAAGCGTTATCCTCGCGTGATGAGGTAACATCAATAAACGGCGGTTTAAACTCCATTAACGGGTCAATAGCGTTAAAGATGCCTTGTAAGCTTGAGCCCTTCAACGGCGGCAGCAACTCAAAAGAAAAAAGTGTTCTGCCTTTGGCGTTTGCGATATGTTCGGTTATTTTCATGCAGTATCAAGTAACGAGTATCAAGTATCGAGATAACAATTAGGACGCCAGGCTTTTTTGAAAACCGTGAAGCATCTTCTGCACTTCTATTATCTGATTACTTGTTATTTGTAGTTGTTCTTCTGTTATATATTTAAATTCACGGGCAAGGATCACTTGGGTTTCAAGTTCAAATGATGACCCAACCGCTATGCTAAAAAACTGGTACAGTTCTTTGTTTGATTTGCGACCACAACCTTCTGCAATATTGGAGGGTATCGATACCGCAGCACGCGTCATCTGGGAAATGAGACCAAACCTTTCTGCTTGAGGGAGATCTCTCGTAATTTCAAAAATTATTTTAGAAGGGCTTATTCCTGCTTTCCAAACTTTTAATTCTTTAAAGTTATGCATTCGCACTATCTTGATACTTGATACTAATATCTTTATACCAATTTAATAATTCAAATTAGGACCCAGCCAGCGTTCAACGGTATCGATGCTCATCTCTTTACGTTTGGCATAGTCATCCACCTGGTCTTTGCCAATTTTGCCCAGACCAAAGTAGCGGGATTGCGGATGCGCAAAGTAAAACCCGCTTACAGATGCAGCCGGCATCATAGCCAAACTTTCTGTAAGGTACATGTGCGCTTCGTCCTCGGCTTTTAGCAGATCAAACAGCGTTGTTTTTTCTGTGTGATCCGGGCAGGCCGGGTAACCTGGTGCCGGGCGTATGCCTTGATATTCTTCTTTAATTAGCTGCAGATTATCTAAGGTTTCGTCTTTAGCATAACCCCAATATTCGCGGCGGACCAATTCATGCATCTTTTCGGCAAATGCTTCGGCCAAACGATCCGCCAAGGCTTTTGCCAATATACTGTTATAATCGTCGTGGTCGGCTTCAAATTCGGCTACAAGTTCATCACAACCAATGCCGGTGGTTACCGCAAAGCCGCCAAAATAATCAGCTACGCCACTTTGCTTTGGTGCAATAAAATCGGCAAGCGCGTAATATGGTTCGCCTTTAACCTTCTCGCCTTGCTGTCGTAAAGTATGTATGCGGCTAAGTAACTGCGTACGGTTCTCATCGGTATAAAGTTCGATATCATCGCCTGCACTGTTTGCGGGCCAAAAACCAATTACACCATTTGCGTGAAGGAGTTTTTCCTTTACGATCCTATTTAACAGCACCTGCGCGTCGTCGTACAGCTTTTTGGCTTCAGCACCTACATAAGGATCATTAAAGATCTTTGGATAGCTGCCGCGTAGCTCCCAGGTGTGAAAAAACGGCGTCCAGTCGATATAATCTATCAGCTCTTCCAATGGGTAAGAAGCAAATGTTTTTGTCCCCAGGAAAGACGGTTTTGGTGCAATTGCACTATTAAGGTTTATCTTAAATTTTTGCTCACGCGCTTCTTCAATACTTGCAAAGCGTTTGTCGTTGCGTTTATTAGCATGCGCCTCTCGTGCCTTGTCATATTCAAGCTTAACAGACTTGATATATGGCTGTCGTTGCTCGGCATTCATCAGGCTGCTGCAAACGGTAACGCTTCGCGACGCATCAAGTACGTGTATGGCAGCACCCGAATAATTAGGCGCGATCTTTACCGCCGCATGTATACGCGATGTGGTTGCCCCGCCTACTATCAGCGGAATATTCATATTCTCGCGTTCCATTTCTTTGGCAAAATGCACCATCTCGTCCAAAGAAGGTGTAATTAAACCGCTAAGGCCGATTATATCAACCTCTTGTTTTTTGGCTTCATCTAAAATACGTTGAGCGGGCACCATTACGCCAAGGTCTATTACCTCGAAGTTATTACAAGCCAGTACAACGCCTACTATGTTTTTGCCGATGTCATGCACATCACCTTTTACGGTTGCCAGCAATATCTTTCCGGCAGTTGATTTGCCTCCGGCATGCGGATTCTTTAATTTCTCTTCTTCAATAAACGGCAGCAGGTAAGCAACAGCCTTTTTCATTACACGTGCCGACTTTACTACCTGCGGCAGAAACATTTTGCCGGCGCCAAAAAGGTCGCCTACTATGTTCATGCCATCCATCAGCGGGCCTTCTATTACCTCGAGCGGGCGGGCGTATTTTTGCCGCGCCTCTTCCACATCGGCGTCGAGGTATTCGATGATACCTTTTACCAGCGCGTGTGATAACCGCGATTCAACCGGCTCGTTTCGCCAGGCCTCATCACGCACAATCTCTTTGCCTTTAGACTTTATTGTATCTGCATATTCAACCAAACGCTCGGTAGCTTCGGGATGGCGGTTAAGCAATACGTCTTCTACCTTTTTCAGCAGTTCGGGTTCTATTTCTTCATATACTTCCAGCATCCCGGCGTTTACAATGCCCATGTCCATGCCTGCTTTTATGGCATGGTACAAAAATGCCGAGTGCATAGCCTCGCGCACAGTGTTGTTACCACGGAATGAGAAAGAAATATTACTCACACCGCCGCTAACTTTAGCATAGGGCAGGTTTTCTTTTATCCAGCGGGTAGCGTTAATAAAGTCTACCGCGTAGTTGTTATGTTCTTCTAACCCTGTAGCAACAGTTAAGATGTTCGGGTCGAAGATGATGTCTTGAGGAGGGAAACCAATTTCGTTAACCAGTATATCGTAAGAGCGTTTACATATCTCTATCCGGCGATTGTATGAATCTGCCTGGCCTTGTTCATCAAAAGCCATTACAACTGTCGCAGCGCCGTAGCATAATATTTTGCGGGCATACTCTTTAAATTTTTCTTCACCCTCTTTAAGGGAGATCGAGTTAACAATGCCCTTTCCCTGTAAACACTTAAGCCCGGCCTCGATCACGCTCCATTTAGACGAGTCGACCATGATGGGCAATTTGGCAATATCAGGTTCAGATGCTATCAGGTTCAGAAACTTTACCATCACGGCTTCAGAGTCTATCATACCCTCGTCCATGTTGATGTCTATTACCTGCGCGCCGCCTTCTACCTGCTGGCGGGCTACGGTTAGTGCTTCCTCATAATTCTCTGAAAGGATAAGTTTCGAAAATTTAGGAGACCCTGTTATGTTGGTACGCTCGCCAACGTTTACATAAATACTTTCTGGTGTAACGGTTACAGACTCTAACCCGCTGAGGCGCATATGAGGTTCTGCAACCGGCTTTTTGCGTGGCTGGGTTTGCCTCGCCTTTTCGGCAATGCAGCGGATATGATCGGGTGTGGTACCGCAGCATCCGCCAACTATATTTACGAAGCCCGATTTCAGGAAGTCATCTACAAGGTGCGCGGTTTCATGCGGCATCTCATCATATCCGCCAAACTCATTTGGCAGGCCGGCGTTGGGGTAAGCCGATACAAATACATCGGCTTTTTCAGAAAGTTCTTCTATATGCGGGCGCATATCTTTGGCACCTAAAGCACAATTCAACCCAACCGAAAGCAAATTAGCATGCTGGACCGAGTTCCAGAACGCCTCTACCGTTTGGCCCGAAAGCGTACGGCCGGAAGCATCTGTTATGGTACCCGATATCATTAGCGGCAACTTCTTGCCGGATTCTTCCGCATATCTGTTTGCGGCAAATAATGCAGCTTTGGCGTTAAGGGTATCAAATATCGTTTCGATCAACAGCACATCGCTGCCGCCATCAACCAGGCCGCGTATTTGTTCGTAATAAGCCCCGGCCAAATCATCAAAAGTAACAGCACGATAGCCCGGGTCATTTACATCGGGCGACAAAGAAGCGGTTCGATTGGTAGGGCCAACCGCACCGGCAACAAATTTGGCAACGCCCGGATGCTTTTCCATCCATTCGTCAACTGCCTGACGGGCAATGCGTGCACCTTCGTAGCTTAATTCATAAGCCAGGTCTTCCATGTGATAATCGGCCAGGGAGATGCGTTGGGTACTGAACGTGTTGGTCTCAATAATATCTGCACCGGCCGTAAGATACTCGGTATGTATGGCTTTGATAACATCGGGGCGGGTCAAATTTAACAGGTCGTTATTACCCTTCAGATCGCTTGGATGATCCTTAAACCGCTCTGCACGGAAATCTGCTTCGGTAAGATCATATCGCTGTATCATGGTACCCATAGCACCGTCTATAACTAAAATACGTTTCTCCAGTTCTTGTTTAATATCCATGTTCTTAGATGTGAGATATTAGATTTGAGGTTTGAGACACATGCCTCATACCAGATCTATATCTAAAAACAGTTGATGAAAATTTTTCTACTCGACGCGAAATCTCACATCTCATATCTCAAATCTCATATCTGTTAAATGCTTATTTAGAAAGCCGTTATTAAACCGGCATCCGCTTATCTTTCTCAACCGTTGTGAGTAGAATGCAGCACCTTGTTGGCACAGGTTGCTAAGACTTCGCAGGGTCTAATCCCTCCGTCTTTCTTTATAAGCGTGACAAAAATAATCCTTAAACTGATGATTTACAAACAACTCAAGCCGGCCACACTGCCATAGCCGTTTACTTGCCCTTTGACAATTAATTACTCACTTTAATAAGATCCATAAAAGGAAAAAGCCCTCAACTCTTGTCGAAGGCTTTTAAGAACATCCTTAGTTATTTATTATCTGCGGCGCCCGAAGATGCGCAGCAGGAACAGGAACATATTTACGAAATCGAGGTAAAGATTTAATGCGCCCATTAAGGCTAATTTTTTACCGGAGGCACTACCAAATTCAATACCCTGGCCAATGCGCTTTTGCTTTTGAACGTCATAAGCTGTCAGGCCAATAAACACGGCTACCCCAACATAACTAATAACCATGTCTAACCCTTGATTGTGCATAAACATATTTACGACGGTTGCTATAAGCACACCAACCAAACCGACTATCATTAGCGAGCCGAATTTGGTTAGGTCTTGATGAGTGGTATAACCCGCAATGGCCATAACCCCAAAAAGCGCCGATGCGGTAACAAACATACTAAGCACAGACGCGGATGTGTAAGCCAGCAGTATAAAGCTAAGGCTAACACCCATTAACGCAGAATAGGCAATAAACAACAGTGCCAGTACCGGATATGAAATGCGGTTGATGCCAAAAGACATGATCATCACAAACGCCAGCGGGCCAAACAAGGCAACATAGCCTAAACCACTTAAACCGCCGGTTTCCGTATTCACTAATACCTTTAATAGCGCAGGTGTAGTGGCGAAAGCATAAGCACAAAAAGCCGAGATGCCCAAGGCAACAAACATCCACAAAAATACACTCGCCATATGGCGGCGTACATTAGCTTGCGAATCGTCGAGCTGAATTACGTTTGGATCGTAATAGTTATTTGAATTGTTATCCATTTATAGTTTTATTTTATCCTAAGTTAGATTATTTTTATGAAAAAAAGATTAATTGAGCCTGCGGGTTAACTGCTCTTCAACCAGTTTGAAAAACTGCAGCGGGCGCAGCGATCGCCAGTTTAATTCATCTAAAGCGCCGCCAAAATTAATGTAATAGTCAATGTTGCTGCGTTTAAATTCCTGTATCACATGCTCGCGGAAATTGATGCCGGCTATCCAGCCATCTTCTGCTTCCTGGAACCATTCTTCGTAGTAACAGTCATCACTGGCGTGAAAGTTCAGTACGTTTTCGCCTATTAACAAAAACTTGTTTACACCCTGGTCCATCATCAGGTCAATCAGTTCGCGCTTCATCAGCATCACATCATTGTTGATGGCGTCGTTCCACTCGCCGATAAATTCTATCACTGCGTAACCCCGGTCATAGTCGACAAAGATCACTTTTAGGTAAAGCGTATTAGACCCGAACGAATCCCACTGCGGATGCAGTAAATAGTTATACACCTGTTTATCAAACTCAAACTCATTATACTGCGTAGCATAGAACGGCGAATTTTCGTCCTCTGCCGCTATATAGTCATCCCGCCACCGGTAATATGGTTCTATCTCGTGCATTATTCTATGTGCTAATTTGCAAATGTGCAGATTGTGCAAATTATATTATCCCTTTACCAGATCCACAGACTCGTTTGCACATCTGCACATCCTCCTATCCGCACATTATTTTAGGTGTGCTTCTACCGCTTTACGCACACTGCCGTTCTCTTTCAGCAATGCAGCAGCTGTAGCTTCATCAAGCCCGGTTTCATTCATTACCATGCGTGTGCCACGGTCAACCAGCTTATGATTTGTTAACTGCATATCTACCATTTTGTTGCCCTTAACACGGCCCAGCCTTATCATCACGCTGGTGCTCAGCATATTTAATGCAAGCTTTTGCGCGGTGCCTGCCTTCATGCGGGTACTGCCGGTCACAAACTCGGGGCCGGTAACTATTTCCACAGGGTACTGCGCTTCTGCCGCTACGGGGCTGCCCGCGTTGCAAACTATGCAGCCCGTTGCAATACCATTAAGGTTGGCCGTTGCCAGGCCGCCGATAACATAGGGTGTACGGCCCGATGCCGCTATGCCCACCACTACATCGCTCGCGGTAATATTAAATTCCTGTAGGTCATTCCACGCCTGGTTGGCATCATCCTCTGCAAATTCAACAGCTTTGCGGATGGCTGTATCACCGCCTGCAATGATACCTACTACCCAGTCGAACGGAACGCCGTATGTAGGCGGACATTCAGAGGCGTCAACCACGCCCAAACGGCCGCTGGTACCGGCGCCAATGTAGAATAAGCGTCCACCTTTGCTCATTCGGTCGGCAACCACGTCAACCAATTTTTCCAATTGTGGCAAGGCTTTGGCAACGGCTAATGGTACGGTTTGGTCCTGCTCGTTCATGTGCTGCAGCAGTTCTGCTACAGACATTTTATCAAGGTCGGTATACAGCGAATCTTTCTCGGTAGTGTTTTCCATTACGATAGTTAAAACGCAAAATTCAACAAAAAATTCAATACACGGTTATGCTTCATTATTAATTAGATGTTAAGCAAAGCAACATGTACATTTGCCGGTCACATCACCCATGAAACACGCCGCGTCGGTCATATTCCGTTCACTGATTATTCTGCTTGCCGGGGTTGCTATCGGGCTCATGATCAACGGGCGGGGCATTGTAGCCAGGCAGGTTGCCGGCAGTCATAAGATAGACAGCGCGCTGCTGATCATCAAAAAGCATTACGTTGACAAGGTGAACGGCGATACCATTGAAGCCGATGCCATTACGAACATCCTGCAAAGCCTGGACCCTCACTCTGTTTACCTGCGCAGGCAGCAGGCCATGGCGGTGAATGAACGGCTTGAAGGGCATTTTAATGGTATAGGCATAGAGTATTTGCTAATGCGCGATACCATGTTCATTACACAGGTTTACGCGAAAAGCCCCGCAGCTGTGGCAGGTATCAAAAACGGCGATCGGGTGCTGACCATCAATTACAAAAAAGCATCGGGCGCGAAAGCTACTACAGCCATAATTAACGCCTTACTGCGCAAAAACGCAGGCAACAAAGTAGAGATGACCGTTATGCACTTGGCTGATAACAAGCCCGGACAGCATTTTATTGCCCGCGGCGTAGTGCCTTTAAGCAGTTTAGAAGCAGCTTACCTGCTGAACAAAACAACTGCTTATGTAAAGTTCAGTCGTTTTGCCAACACTACCGACAGCGATTTCAGGGCGTTTGTATTACCGCTTAAAAAGTTGGGCGCTAAAAACCTTGTGCTTGATCTGCGGGGAAACCGGGGCGGCTACCTTGATGCGGCAACCAGCCTTGCCGATGAGTTTCTGCCAAAGGACGAACTGATAGTTTACACCAAGGGCGAGCATGAAAAACGTGCTAACTATTTTTCGACCGATGCTGGCATTTTTAAAACAGGTAAAATTGCCGTGCTGATAGACGAGTACTCCGCATCGTCGAGCGAGATAGTGGCCGGTGCCTTGCAAGACCTTGACAGAGCGATTATTATAGGCCGCCGGTCTTTTGGCAAGGGTTTGGTACAGCAGCAATTCCCGTTTGCCGATGGTTCTGCCATGAACCTTACCGTGGCAAGGTATTATACCCCATCGGGCAGGTCTATTCAGAAATCTTATAAAGACGGTGCAGACGATTACCGCGACGAAATTAAGCAGCGCAGGGAAAAGGGTGAAATGACATCTGCCGATAGTAGCCTTGCCGATACATCGCTTAAAAAGCATGCGTATTACACATTATCCGGAAAGAAGGTTTTTGGGGGAGGCGGTATAACGCCCGACATTTTCGTACCGCAGGATACCGCCATCTATACCAAACTACTTGGCGAGTTAGCCCATGCGCAGTTGTTTACAGCTTACACTATTGACAAACAGCAGCCCATACTTGCCCGCTACGATGACCTGCCAGCGTACATCGACAAATACATAGTAACCGACGGACGTGTTGATGATTTTATACTCTATGCCTCCCGGACTTTAAAGGAAATGGACTCGCGCGAGATCAGGATTGCCAGGCTGTATATCAAATTGTACCTAAAGGCCTTTGCTGCACGATTTAAATGGGGCGATGCCGCATACTTTAAGGTGTTGAACCATAATGATACCGCCATACAGAGAGCGCTTGCTGTTACCGGAAAATAAGCCGGGCTTATCTTTGCAAATTACTTTTAGCGCACTTCTGACACGATTTTGTCAGTGTAACACCTGAAACAGTTGTGTTACACTTTTTGGTTACAACGGGCAAGTGTGAAACACTGACACGATTTTGCTTTGTTGATAATCAACCCGTTACAATGCTGACAAAATACGGTCAGATACCAATAAGTAAGTATTGTTAGAGAAAGTGTAACATGTTACACTAACGCAATCATGTCAGTAATATTTGGGTTTCTCTAACAAAAAAGGCTTCCTTTCGGAAGCCTTTTCTATCTAAGTTTACTCTTAATTAATGATGCCCGCGACCGTGGTCGTCATGGCCTCTACCGTGATCCCTGTCATGACCATAAGCATTACCCCTACCGTTGTTACCCGGACCATTCCAATGGTTGCGGTATTTGTTATCGCGGCTATCGCGAATTACCGCTTGTCCGCGTCGATCACGGTAGCCTGCATATTTAGTACGATAGGTAGCCGCATGTAACCATGGGTTTGGCTCGTTTACTACTACTTTGTATCCGTTATACAAGTCGTAGTTGCTATAACGTGCAGGCAATGACCCTGAATGGATCCACTGTCCGCCATTGTTATAAACGTAGTCGTGGTTATTTACAGAGTAGTAAGTATCAATGTCGGGCAGGTAGTAATAGTCTGCACGGTCATAGCCGGTTGGTCCCCAGGCAGGCTGGTTACCGATATTGAAATTAAGGCTTACCCTTAATTGGGCATCGGCTTGTTTAAAGGTGAGGGTGCTTGCTGCAAGCGCCAACACAAACAATAGCTTTTTCATAATCTGCATTTTAGTTTTTCGAGTATTTGCAAATTATGACAAGCAGCAGCCGCAATAGTTTAGAAAAACTTTTGTAACAACGCGGCTACACCCGCCGGGTTACTTGGTATTCCACTTAAACATTTTAATGCCGATAGCTGCAAATATTACAGCGTAACCGATAGAAAGCAGCAATGCGGTTGTCGTATCCCTGCTCCAGGTGTCGGGCGCCATACTTGCTGCCAGCATCATTTTCACCGCACCATAAGGTGAGTAGTGCACGTAGTCGCTAATGCGTATCTCGAAGTTTTTGCCTTTAAAATCCAAAAGCTTCAACTCGCCCAGCATGCCTACCAGGATGAATACCATGTAAACCAAACGGGAGGTGGCGTTAACGGTCTCGGGGTTTTTAATCAGCCCAACAATTAGCTGCCCCAACGCCAGGTAAACAGCGCCGCCTAAAATGGCCACAAAGAAAGCGAACACATAAGCCTTTGGCTGCAAAGTGATGCCATCATTAGCGTTGCCTAATATGAAAATAAGCAGCGACAACACCATGATCATGAATAGCTGCACTGTTAACCTGCTGGCCATGATAGCCCAGGTTGGCACTGGTGCCACTCGCAAGCGCTGGAAGATGCCTTTATCACGGTCGCGGGCGACAGTAATGGAATAGCCCATCAACCCGATGGCCATCAACCCGAAAGTAATTGCGCCTGACAGCACGTAGGCCCCGCCAAACTTAGGCACCAGCCCCTTCCAGGAAATAAGGATGATAACAGGCACCGCGATTGCCAGCACTGCCGACCGCCTGTTAGCTTTCAAAATAGCAAAATCTGCACGCAGCAGTGTAAAAAACGCACTAGATGATTTAGGTACAATTGTAGCCATGATAATGATTTTAAGCGCGAACAGCGCGGCCGGTTAATGCAATGAAAACGTCTTCTAAGGTTACCTTTCCGCGGCGGGATACCGCGATAACTTCAGGGTCGTCGCGGTGTCTGTCTATCAGGTTTTGCGGGGTGTCTATGGTTAAAATATTCCCGTGATCGACAATAGCGATACGGTCGCACACCGCTTCCGCCTCTTCCATAGAGTGGGTAGTTAAGAGTACCGAATGCCCCTGCCCGCGGATGGCTTCTATACGCTCCCACAGTTGCCTGCGCGATTGCGGGTCCAGGCCTGTTGTAGGCTCATCAAGCATTACCAAACGTGGGTTATGTATGGTTGCAATAACCAACGATACACGCTGCTGCTGCCCGCCTGAAAGCTGACTAAATTTTTTATGCGCGGCGTCTTCAAGTTGTATATCGCGCAATATGCTTTGCAGTTTGTCGCGGTTCATATCAACGCCATAAATACCGCCAAACAGCTGCAGTATTTGGGTAACATTTAACTCGGGTTGGAAACTGGTAGATTGCAGTTGAACACCCATGGCTGCCCTAGCGTGCAAAGGGTCTTTCAAAACGTCATAACCGTCAACGGTTATGCTGCCGGCGTCGAATTTTATCAGGCCTTCTATCGCGCTCAAGGTACTGGTTTTGCCGGCGCCGTTGGGGCCAAGCAGACCAAATATTTCGCCTTGCTGTACGCTGAAGCTAATGTCCTGCACGGCTTTAAAATTGCCGTAGCTTACATAAAGGCCCTGTACATTTAAAAGAAAAGTATCGTCACTCATATAGGGGTCGGTTTGTGAATGTAAGATTGAAATTTGGATTGATTGTTACAAGGCTTCTCACAAAAAGTCCTTCGTGCAGTCATGCCGTCCCGATCACTATCGGGATCGATTCGGCATCTCAAAGAACATTTATTTTATAGCGCTCATTCGCCGCTAAAGCTCGTTAATTTGTCTTAGCAACAAAGTAACCAAAATGCTAAGTCAGCGCAAGGCTTCTTTTGCCGCACAAGGCCTTTGCCCTGCAATGCTTCGAGAGCCTCAGCATGACACCTCACGCTCATCATTACACAAGCCCTCAGTAGCGCAAAATATTTATCACCGAAGCTGTGCGCTGATGTTGGAATAAAGAGAAACTGTTGGCACTGGTTTTCCATAATCGAAAAATGCGGCATCAGCGTGTGCGGCAACCACAGACACTGAAGCTTGCAGCAACTATGTAGCTCACGGTGCAGCCGCGAGTTCTTTTGGTTACTTTTCTTAACGGCCAAGAAAAGTAAAATTTACATCGGAAATTATATTATGGGATATTGCTCGCTGAACTTAAATACCCCATATACTCCACTCTACTTATCATTTTTGCACCCAAATATTCCAGGTGCCCGGTATATACCTGGCAGTCTATCAGATCATACAAGCCGGAATGGGTTAAAGCAACTAATGCCAATTTGGATGCATTGCTGACTTTTGCGAACATGCTCTCACCACAAAATACTTTGCCAACGGCAACACCATACAATCCGCCAACTAAATCACAATCCTGCCAAACTTCGTAAGAATGGGCGTAGCCTAATTGGTGTAGATCGGTGTATGCTGCCTGCATATCTTCAGTTATCCAGGTACCGTCCTGACCTTCACGGGGTGCCGTTGCACAAGCAGCTATGACATCAGAAAATGCAGTGTCGACTGTAACTTTAAACCTGCCCGAATTAATTACCTGCCGCATGCTTTTGGATATCTTCAGTTCGGCAGGTTTTAATACAAAACGTTCGTGCGGCGAGTACCAAAGGATGGGCGTATCATCACTATACCAGGGGAAGATACCGCTGCGATAAGCGAGCATTAACCGCTCCGGCGACAGATCGCCGCCTACTGCGAGCAGGCCATCCTCTTCAGCAAGTTCGGGGTTGGGAAACAGCAAGCGGTTGTCTAATCGGAAGATCATATGGCCTCATCCCAAACCTCCTTTGAAAGGAGGCTGGCTAACTCCTTGTTAAATTTTTATGCCGTAAACTTCTGCAAACTCGGCGTGTAACGCCTCGGGCGAGGTAAAATGTATGGATGGGATGCCTAGCTCTTTCGCGGCTTTTACATTACGCAAGTTGTCGTCAATAAATAAAGCTTCAGCCGGATTTACGCTGTAGCGGTTAAGTAGTACCTGATAAAACTCAGGATAGGGTTTTCGCACTTTCTCCTCGCCCGAAACCACGATGCCATCAAACCAGCCCAAGAAATCATACCGTTCCATAGCAATGCCAAATGTCTCTGCCGACCAGTTGGTCAGCGCGTAGATCTTGTAATTGCCACTGGCTTTCAGTTTTCTGAAAAGTTCGACGGTTTCTGGGATAGGCCCGCCAAGCATTTCTTCCCAGCGGCCATAAAACGCGCGAATATTTTCTTCGTGTTCCGGGTATTGGCTTAGTAAAAGTTCGGTAGCCTCATGCAAACTGCGGCCGGCATCCTGCTCCTCATTCCATTCTGATGTAACAATGTTTGTCAGGAAATGCTGCATGGCAGTTTCGTCTGTAAACAATTTGCGGTATAAGTAAACAGGGTTCCAGTCGATGAGCACGGCGCCCAGATCGAATATGATAGTCTTGATCATGGCAGATTAATGTAAACAAAAAAGCCTTTCTGAAAATACAGAAAGGCTCTTACAAATATCGTAAAGAAACTTACACTCTTTTTGATTTGATACGTGCAGCTTTACCGGTAAGGGCGCGCAGATAATATAATTTAGCGCGGCGAACTTTACCATGGCTGTTAACATCAATCTTGTCGATGTTTGGCGAGTTGATAGGGAAAATACGCTCAACACCTATACCGTTAGAAACTTTACGTACAGTAAAAGTTTCGCTGTTGCCGGCACTATTGCGCTGAATGCACACACCCTGGTAAACCTGGATACGTTCTTTGTTTCCCTCTCTGATCTTGTAGTGAACACTAACTGTATCGCCTGCCTTAAACTGTGGGGCCTGCTTTTTTTCTATCGATTGCTCTTCAACAAATTTTACTAAATCCATGATTCTTAGCTCTTAAAGCGATTTTTAACCCGTAAAAATCGGATTGCAATTATAGGGATTTTTTCGCTGATATAAAAACAATTTTCAAAAATATGTAACATGCTTTGTTGCCGGCCAGTCATTGATTCTGTAATGCCTTAAAAAATTGTCATATCGAGTGAAACGAGATATCTTCTTGATTTTGACTTTAAGATCACAGAAGATTTCTCCCTCCGGTCGAAACGACAACATGATAGATTTTTTTTAGGGCGTTACCCAACGGGTCGCGCTATCCGCTTATAGTTTTCGTTCGCTGCACTCCACTCAAAGCTATCCGCTACTATCGCTAACGCAAGCATCTTGATTCCTGGCTCTTGATTCCTGGTTCTTAAACATATTATTCCAACAAGTCCGGCCTTCGTGTTTTGGTGCGCTCCATCGCTTGTTCAAAGCGCCATTTCTCTATCTCGGGTGTATTGCCGCTTAATAATATATCCGGCACTGTATGTCCGTTCCAATCGGCAGGTCGGGTATAAACCGGCGCGTCAAGCAACTCGCCCTGAAAAGAGTCGGAAAGCGCCGAAGTCTCATCAGACAACACACCGGGAATCAGCCTTACAACAGCGTCAACCAATATCGCCGCAGGCAATTCTCCGCCCGATAGCACATAGTCGCCGATGGACATTTCGCTGGTTACATACAAGTCGCGTATGCGCTGGTCAATGCCCTTATAGTGCCCGCAAAGGATCATAATGTTCGCCGCGCCCGATATTTTATTGGCTGTCTGCTGGTTTAAAGTTACTCCATCAGGTGTCATAAATATCACCTCATCATAATTGCGTTCAGCCTTTAATTTTTCAATGCAAAGCGCAAAAGGCTCCAGCATCATCACCATTCCGCTACCGCCACCATAGGGGTAATCGTCTATACTTTTATGCTTGTTTGTGCTGTAGTCGCGAAGGTTGTGAACGTATATCTCTGTCAACCCCTTCTTTTGCGCACGGTGTAGTATGGAGTGCGCAAACGGACTTTCCAGCAGGCCGGGCAAAACAGTTATAATATCAAAGCGGAGCATAGGATAGGCTGCAAATATAACAGCTTTTGCGGAGTGCCTCAAAAGCCTTTAAAATAAGACTGACTGACCGGCACCGTGTAACCACCATCTAACTGCAATTGATGGCGCTCTATTTTACACACTTTATTTTTGTTGACAATGTAGGAACGGTGTACGCGGTTAAATTTATTTGCAGGGATAAGGTCAATGGCCTCTGTCATGGTTAAACGGCTTAAAAGGCTTTTGCCGCTGGTAAGCACAAATGTTATGTAGTTTCCGCCGCTTTCCAGGCATAGGATGTCATCAAAATTAACCTTTACCGACTCGTAACCCGTTTTTATGAAAATACTTTCGCCGGCTGAGCCATTCTGTCCGGAAGCATTCAACATGTCGTTTACTTTATTGCATGCCTTCAAAAAACGGGCAAAAGAAAACGGTTTCAGCAAATAATCAACAGCATTAAGCTCATAACTCTGCACCGCGTGTTCTGCAAAAGCCGTGGTAAATATGGTCAGCGGTTTTTGCGGCAAACTTTCTGCCAGTTCTATACCCGAGATATCGGGCATCTTTATATCGAGAAATATCAGGTCTGTTTTGTTTTTAGCCAGATATGCTATGGCTTCAAAGGCGTTTGTAAAACATTGCGCAAGTTCTAAGAAAGGCACCTTTGCCGCATGGGCGCGTATCACCTCAAGGGCAAAGGGCTCGTCATCTACAGCAATGGCTTTTATCATTTAGGAGAGTTATGTTATTCCTAATATAAAACTTTCAGAAGGAATTACCGCTTTAATCCAAGTCAATAGAAAGTTCAACAGAATGAGATGTTTTGCTATTTGTTACATTTAGCGAATACCTGCCCGGATAAATTAACTCCAACCTTTTTTTAACGTTATCTAAGCCGATACCGGAAGATGTGTCATCAATCTTATCGGCATTGTCTGCGTGGGCACTATTGTCAACTTCGAAATGCATTTTCTTGCCAGAAAAATAAAGCTTAACATTTATCCACGAAGCTTCTTTTAAACTAATGCCGTGTTTAAAAGCATTCTCCACAAATGGTATCAGTAGCATAGGCGCAATGTTTAGGTTTTCGCCCGCGTCTGGTAATTCTACCTGTACATTTATGGTTTGTCTTCCAGCAGTTCGCAGTTTTTGGAAAGCTATGTAGTTTTGCAGGTATTGGATCTCGTGGGCGAGAGATATCTGCTCGCGGTTGTTATCATGTAACATAAAGCGCATCATGTCGCCCAGCTTTTGTACACCGTCGGCAGTATATTCGGCATGCTCTTTTAATGCTACGCCGTAAAGCGTATTAAGGGCGTTAAAAAGAAAGTGAGGGTCTATTTGCGAACGCAGAAAACTAAGATCGGCATCGGCGCGGCTTAACCCGGTTTGCAAGCCTGTAATTTCTTCACTGGTAGCTTTTCTGCGGTAATATATATAAATGCTTAGCGGTAGAAGTACCACTAATTGAGCGGCCCATGACAGTATAAACATAAACCCTCTCGTCCAAAGCTCGTAAGCGCTTTTATAAGCAAAATAACCTGTTAGCGGTAAATTGATCAGTAATGTTATAACAATTATAGTAAGCCAGAATTTAGATTTGTCTGTTTGGCCATGCCAAAAGGCAGGAATGATATAGTACATCAACACCATGTATACTATAAAACAGCATGGCACCATAAAGCCGAAGAAAAGCTTCCACCCCCAATAAATATTCATTGTAAAACAGGCGGCCATAATAATTACCCAGCAGATTACAAAGGCTGTAACTTCTGTCTTTAAGGGAGTTGGGCTGTTGCTCTGCTTGCCGTTTGTAAAGTAATACAAAGCGGCATATTTAATTGCCTGGTAGATAAGCAATGCGCCATACAGTGTTAATACTGAATAAATGCTGTAATCTGTCATCGCGTTACCTGAATGAAAGCCCCTCATCCAGATTTTTAAATACAGCAGCAGCCATGTGCATATCCCGCCTAAAATGGTGGTTAGCATAAAGCCTATCCATTTGCGGCGAGCAAGAAATTTATTTGGATAACTGCAGGCCATCCACAAAAAAGAAAAGTAGAAAGTGAAGCGCACCAACAGTTCTGGCAACATATAGTTGTTTACAAAGCTGTATTTTAAATGAAGGGCGCGATAGGCTCGTGCATTGGGATCATGCGGAGTAAACGGGCTATACACATGATAGTGGGCGGTGGCAACAAACTCGAAGAGGCTAATGAGTAAGAGTACTGATGCGACAATGATCTCGGCGTGTTTAGTTTTCATGCTACAAGCGTATGAAGAACTACACACCCCATAAAATAAATGTGACGAACCCGCCCTAAAATGTGACGGATAATAACTTAAAGGTTTTAAAGCTATTTTAAGAGTTTTGCGGAAGGCTAGTGTTAAGTGTACAATTCAAGCAGACCATCGGGCAGGTCAACGTAAACCTCTTCGCCTTCCAAGTCTATACCCTTGATTATATCGGTATTCAACGGCACCAATATCTCGGTTTCATTGTAGTCGACCGTGGCGATCAATTGCTGCGGATACTCGTTTATTTCTATAATCTCGCCCAGTTCGCCGTGCGTTTCATCTATCATAAAGAAACCTTCCAGGTCCATCAATGTAAATTCGTCACTTTCCTCGGGTTTTAAAGTCAGCGGCAGGTACAGGTCTTTCTTTACTAACAGACCGGCTTTTTCAAGGGTATCTACGTCTTCCAGGTAAACATAAGCCGTGTTTTTTTGCGGATATTTGATTGAGGTTAGAAAATATGGCACCAGCTTACCACCCATGTCGGCAAACACAGCGTCGAACTTAATATCGTTTAGCCCGTCGAAATCGACGTAAAGCTGCAGCTCGCCTTTAAGCCCGCGTGTTTTTAGAAATGTACCTATCCTGAATGCCTCTTCTATTTTCATTGCTATATCCTAAAAAAACAATAGCGAAGAACGGTTAAGAACTTCGCTATCGAAAATAAATGTTGTCGTGCTGAAATTATTCTTCAGTAGCTGCAGGGGCTTCAGTAGCACCTTCAGTTTCTTCGGTTGCAGCATCTTCAGCCGGAGTAGCCTCGTCAGCAACTTCTTCTGTTTCTTCTGCAACAGGGGTATTTTTAGCAGCAATTGCAGCGGCCCTGTCTTCTTTTTTCTTAGCCTCTGCAGCCAAAGCAGCTTTACGCGCGTCGGCCTTAGCAGTAGATAAGTTATCTTTTTTACCGGTGATCTTTCCTTCTTTCTGATCTAACCAAGCCTGGAATTTCTCTGCAGCTTGCTCTTCTGTAAAGGCACCTTTTGCCACACCACCTTGCAGGTGTTTGCGGTACAATACGCCTTTATAAGAAAGGATAGCACGGCAGGTATCAGTTGGCTGTGCGCCACTGTTTACCCACTCTAAAGTTTTGTCGAAATTAATATCGATGGTTGCAGGGTTGGTATTTGGGTTATAAGTACCAACACGCTCAATAAAACGGCCATCGCGTGGTGCGCGTGAATCCGCTACTACGATGTAGTAAAGAGGTTTGCCCTTTTTACCGTGTCTTTGCAATCTGATTTTAGTTGCCATTTTCTTTTGTTTATGTATTCAACATGCCCCCGGAGTTCATTCTGCGGGGCTGCAAAGGTAGTAATATTTTTTATTGTTTAAAATTCTGACTGTAAATAGTTTCGCGGTTAATTGATGCAGCAAAATCGCCAAACCATGTTGAGCACTCGTTACAAACGAGCGCAAGAGAAAAACTTGAAACGTTACTTTTCTTGACCGTCAAGAAAAGTAACCAAAAGAACTCGCGGCTGCACCCTGTGCTACAATGTTCCTGCACGTTTCAGCGCCAGTAATCCCCGCACAGACTGATGCCGCATTTTTCGGTGCTGTAAAGCCAGTGCCAACAATTCTCCATCTTTTAAAAGTCAGCGCGCAGCTTCGGTGATAAATATTTTGCGCTACTGAGGGCTCATGTGATGATGAGCGTGGGGTGTCATGCTGAGGCTCTCGAAGCATTGCCTGGCAATGGCCTTGTGCGGCAAAAGAAGCCTTGCGCTGACTTGGCATTTTTGATTCTTTTGTTGCTAAGACAAAAGAACGAAAGCTTTAGCGGCGAATGGGCGCAACGGAATAAGAATGTGCAGCACTTTAAAATTTAAGACCTAAATTTCGGCGCAGGAAACAAAAAAGCCTTTCCGTTTATACGGAAAGGCTTCGCTGTCATAGGTAGCTATAATATTATTCCTGCTCTATAAAATTCACTCTTTGGTTGGCTGTCTCTTTCATCTCTACGCGGTATGATTGAAACAAACCCAAGCCGCCAAAAATGGCTATCAAAGCAAAGTAAATAGACGGGTTGTCTTCGCCGGGTGTAGAGAATACATGCCAGCTGTCTAATGCATAAGCTAAGAACAAACCTAAGCCAGATCCGATCAGTAACAAACCCCATTTAAGGTTTTGATAGGGTGCCGATTGCGATTTGTAACGGCGCGGGTCCATGCCTCGCTCTATAAGCGCCATGCGCTCACGCTTGTGTAAATAAACAATACCAAAAATGGTTAAAAAGAATCCCAGTGGAACTAAGATGGGAATTAAGATGCCTGCGTTATCCATGATTTCTATGTTTTAAATTTATAATTAATTGTTTGTGTTGAAGCACTATTGCAATGTTTTCGAAAGCTATGACCACAAGCTTTTTCATGAGGTTACACCTTATTGGAAAAAAAATAGAAGTAAGAGCCAAGACACAAGATCAAGACGGTGTAATTACAAACGCCGGTCAGACAATTGTTCTATCTTAAGTAACTTAAAAACTTTATAACAAATAACTAAATTGCTGTAACCTGCGGCTTAAATATGTGGTCAGAGCTTATGTAAATAATGCAAAGCAAGCTTTCTGATATAGAACTGATACAACAAACCCTTGATGGTAACCAGTTTGCATACGCCGACCTGGTGAAACGTCACCAGCGGTTTGTGTTTACACTGGCTATGCGTTTTGCAAAAAACCGAGAGGATGCCGAAGAAATATCGCAGGACTGTTTTATAAAAGCGTATAGATCGCTGGCATCATTCCAGGGTACGTCGAAGTTTAGCACCTGGCTTTACACTATAGTATATACCAGTGCCATGACCTTTTTAAGAAAGAAGCGGGTTGATACTACTTCAATCGATGATGAGAATGTGTACCTGGAAGTTGCTGATACCGGCGGCGGGTATGATAATGATACGGCCGAAAAAAGGTCGCGCAGCTATTATGTAAATAAAGCTATCAGCCAGTTATTGCCTGATGATGCCGCGATCATAACTTTGTTTTATAACGGCGAGCAATCGCTGGAAGAGATTGGCACCGCTTTAAACATGGAACCAAATACCGTTAAAGTGAAACTGTTTAGGGCGAGGCAACGTTTAAAAGAAAAGCTGGAAAAAATGCTGAAAGGCGAAGTAAAGGAATTGATATGAACAGCATAGAAGAAAAACTTTGGGATTATATAGATGGCACTTGCAGCGCAGATGAGCATGCCGCTATTGCACGTCTTATTGAAACAGATGCTACCTATCGTGAAAAGTACGAAGAGCTGATAGCTTTCAATGTCGATATGGCCGGCCTTGACCTTGAAGAACCATCAATGGGTTTTACCTTTAAAGTAATGGAAGCGGTCAAACAAGAAACCGTTGCCGTTCCGCTTAAGGCAGGCATCAACAAAAATGTAATTCGCGGATTGGTAGGCATTTTTATAGCGCTTATTGTATCATTAATAATTTACGCTTTTCTGAACATCAACTGGTCAGCTGGCGGCAACGGTGCATATGAATTACCAAAAGTATCGCTGCCTGCCTTGAGCAAACCTGAAGGCCACTTTATTATGCAGGCGTTTGTGTTTGTAGATGCGGTGTTGCTATTGTTTTTTGCAGATCTGTACCTGCGCAGGCAGCGCATGGCAAAACAATTGTAATCAAGGGGCAAAATGTAGCGAATGTGCTACACTGTGTTTTTTGTTATGTACATGTGACGCAAAGAAACAGCATAGAGTACACCAACAGGCGGGATTTCCCGACAACGGCAGTTTGGTACAGTAATTGTTATAAACTCTTTGAACTGGTAAACTTACCAGTTTAATTGTGATAAGGTTTAGGTTGAAAGTCCTCAGGCGCAAGGCCTGAGGGCTTTTTATTTTTGTACCTGTCGCAATTTGCATGGCAATGCTTATTTTGTGCTTGCTATGAAAAAACTCGCCTTGTTAATACCTGCTTTATTAGCCTACAGCGCAATAGTTGCGCAGCCAAAATCTACCACCTTACCCCCGGCCTTATCTTCTATAAAAGAAGCTGACCTGAAGCGCGACATATTCGACATTGCAAGCGATGGCTTTCGCGGCCGCAGGGCAGGCACTATAGATGAGTTCCGGGCGGCGGCATGGGTTGCGCAAAAAGCAATGGAAGCAGGCCTAAAACCTGCCGGTGAAGATGGCACTTACTTTCAGTTCTATAATATCAAGCGCACGCAGATGGCTGCCAACAGCATGCTATCTGTAAATAATCAGCCGCTTACATTGTCAAAAGACTACTGGGCGTCACAGCCTGTTGACGCACGCTTCAGCGGCAATGTAAAATGGTTGAATACGATGGCAGATACCAGTGCAGACCTCCAAGGGAAGATCGTAGCCATGCCGATATTGCCGCCGACACCACTGCCCGCAAAATGGATCAGCCTTTACGGTTACCGTTACGCGGCACTGGCCATCCGGCAGCAGAGTGCGATATTAAGGCGCCATGGCGTAAGCGCCATCATTTTTGTGGCTGATGCTGTTATTGAAAGCGAAGGTACGCTGGCATTTGTAAGCCATAACTTCCAGGAAGGGCAATATGTAGTGCAGGGTTCGCCGGTAACGGCAAGGGTGAAACCTTTGCCAACACTGTTAATGAGGGGCGCACTTGCACAGCAGCTGAAAGCAGGCGCTTCAATAGAAGCCGACTTGCGCGCTGAAACGTATTTATACCCTTCTGTAAACGTGATCGCTAAGGCTGCGGGCACAGACGTTAAATTGAAAGAAGAATATATACTGTTCAGCGGGCACCACGACCATGATGGTATTGGTAACCCGGTTGCGCAAGATTCAATTTGGAATGGCGCGGATGATAACGCTTCTGTAACTGTAGGTATGCTGGCCATTGGCCGCGCCTGGGTAGCGCACCCCGGCAAGCGCAGCGTTTTGTTTGTATGGCATGGCGCCGAAGAGCGTGGCCTGCTTGGTTCGCGCTGGTATGCAGCGCACCCAACCGTCAACAAGCAAAGCATTGTAGCAGTGTTAAACGGCGACATGATAGGCCGCAACAGCGTAGATTCCGCAGCGTTATTGGGTAGCATTGCTCCGCATAAAAATTCCACGGCTTTGGTTGACATGGCTTACAAAGCCAACAGCAGTTTAACGAAGTTCAATATTGACACCTCATGGGATGATGCCAAACACCCCGAAGGTTGGTATTTCCGCAGTGACCATGTACCTTACGCGCAGGCAGGCATCCCGTCTATTTTCTTTACCAGTTTGCTCCACCCCGACTATCACACACCAAAAGACGAACCCGCAGGTATCAGCATTCCCAAACTTACTAAAATGACAAAGTGGATGTATGCTACCGGCTGGCTGGTGTCGCAAACAACGGCCAGGCCTGCATTGGATGGCAAATAAGTGTCCGTCTGGATTAGCGAGAAAGTATGTTGGTGGACAGGGTGGACAGGTAATCTATAGTGTCATGCCGATTCCGACCCTTCGGGATTTTTCGGCATCCCAAATGACATTTTTTTGAAAGCGCTCATTCGCCGCTTTGGCTTGTTACTTCTTTTGGCCGTCAAAAGAAGTAACCAAGAAAACTCGCGGCTGCACCCTGCGCTATAATGTTTATGCTGTTTTCAAAACCTGCAGTTGCCGCACAGACTGATGCCGCATTTTTTGGCGTTGTGAATGCAGTGCCAACAATTCCTTATACATTTTTAGAGTTTTTCAACGTCAGCTCGCAGTTTTAACTTAAAGAGCGGCGGCCTCGGCAGAAAAGGCGGGCCAGCGTTGGGGTGAATACCGTTTTAGCTTTTTCGGGCCGTAACCGAAAAAGCGTTAGAAAACGGTAGAGCGGGCTGAAGCGTTTTTCTGCCTTGATTTTTTGGTTACTTTTTCATCAAAGGAAAAAGTAACTAGCCCAGCGGCGAATGAGCGCTGAAAGAAATATTCTACAGGATTGCTGCGCTCGCATTGACAAATTGGTAAGGTGCTCCGACAGGAACGTTACCCGGAGCTTGTCAAAGGGTAGCGCGACAAGTTTGTCTAAGTCACCTCTACTCCCACCAGATCTTTTGGTCAAATTCTTCGCCGATAGCATATGGTTCACCGATCTGCGGGATCACTATCGGTTGGTGCAAGGCTTTGGCCTCTGCCATCACACGGATTGGAGGCTCGTTCCAGGGGTGAACGGACAGCGTAAACTTTGCCCAGTGCACGGGCATTAACACTTTAGCTTGCAGGTCTTGTGCGGCTTGTGCGGTTTGCTCGGGCATCATGTGTATATCGGGCCAATTAATGTTGTATTGCCCGCACTCGAGCAGTGCGAGATCAAACGGGCCAAACTTATCGCCGATGACTTTAAATTGCCCGTCATAACCCGAGTCGCCGCCCAGGAATATTTTATAGTCATTTAGTTTGAGCACAAATGACGACCAAAGCGATTGCCCGCGCTTAAGTCCCCGGCCCGAGAAATGCCTCGCAGGCGTTGCAGTAAACTCAACCTCTTGATTGATCTTTGCGCTTTGCCACCAATCCAGTTCGGTGATTTTATCAGGCGCTATACCCCAATATTCCAGGTGACTGCCTGCGCCTAAAGAGGTAACTATCTGTTTTATGTTTGGGTGAAGCTTAGTGATCGTCTCGTAATCCAAATGGTCATAATGATCATGCGTTATGAGCAAAACGTCTATATCCGGCATATCCTCAGCCTTATAAATATCTGCCCCAAGAAAAGCCTTACCGAAAAAACTTACCGGCGACGCATGCCCACTCAACACCGGATCTACAAAGATATTAAATCCCTGATGAGAGATGAGATATGATGAATGCCCGAACCAAACCACGGTTGGTACTTTTGCATTTAAGTTCCGGAGGTCCGTTTTTACAGACGGTATTCCTTGACCTGGCCTGACAGTTTTCGGCTGGCTAAGCAATGTTTTAAACAGGTCGAGGTAAGACGCATCTTCCCGCTTTATAGCAGTAGGCAATATGTTCTGAAAGCTACCGTCGCGGTATTGGAGAGAAGTTTTTATCCGTTTTTTCCGTACGTCCGCAGGGAGTTTACCAAATGCTTTTATATCGATCATTACGGACAAATGTAATATTTAGCACTAATCGCTTCGCGGGAGTTATGTCTGCCGAACATCCTTTTTAGCTTTAAGGCGTATTTCGTATTTTAGCGCTTTCATGCCGATTAGAGACAAAATTTACTTCGCTTCAGATTTTCATTTAGGTAACAGTAACTACCATGCCCATACCGAACGTGAGCTGCGTATAGTTCGCTGGCTGGATATGGTCAAGGAAGATGCTGCCGAGCTTTACCTGGTGGGCGATATTTTCGACTTCTGGTTTGAGTATAAAACGGTAGTGCCGAAGGGATACATCCGCTTCTTAGGTAAACTGGCAGAATTTGCCGACCTGGGCGTAAAGCTCACTTTTTTTAAAGGCAACCACGATATGTGGATGTTTGGCTACCTTACCGAAGAACTGGGCGCCGATATCATCAGCGATGAACTGATCATTGAACGCGGCGGCAAACGCTTTTACATTCACCACGGTGATGGCCTTGGCCCCGGCGACCGTAAGTATAAATTCCTTAAGAAGTTTTTCCGCAGTCCGGTATGCCAGTGGTTATTCGAGAGGTTGCACCCCAACCTGGGTGTAGGTATTGCCAACGCTTGGAGCAAACGCAGCCGCATCAGCAACGGCAAAAAAACCGACAGGGTAATGCATCAGCACGAATGGCTTGCAGAATACAGCCGTGATGTGCTTACTAAAGAGCATTTCGACTACCTGATCTTTGGCCACCGCCACATGGCTATGGATGTAAAGCTAAGCGACACCAGTCGCTATATCAACCTGGGCGAATGGGTGTACACCAGCAGCTACGCCGTTTTCGACGGAAAGGATGTAAAACTGCTTGCCTTTGAGCGCGACCTGGAGCTGATGGATTTTACCGCAGCATTGACGGTGGGGCATTAATCAACAATTACGGCGTTGTCATTTTGAACGAAGTGAATCCTGATAGCTATCGGGATTATTCAGCCACCGCATTACTCATAAGATCCTTCGTTACACTCGGGATAACAACTCTTATATTTTAGTATAAGCACCCCAAGAGTTTAACAATCCGCTGATTTATTATACGCCTTAAAAGCAGTACCTTTGACCTCTCCTAAATTCTCTCCAAAGGAGAGAGGATTTTGAAAGGAAGATTAGTAAAGGTTGCGTTAGCGATTGCAGCGGTTAGCCCGCATCCGTCAGCTGACGTAGAGGACTATGAGCGTAAAGCGCGGCACGACGAAGGAGTGCAACGCCCAAATACAAATACACCCCTCCCAACCCTCCCCAAGGTGGAGGGCTAAAAAAATAAAAAGCTCCCTCTCCTTCGGAGAGGGCTGGGGAGAGTAAATTAGAGTACATAGGATAACACCATGTTAGATAAATTAGAACTGATTAAAGAACGCTGGAAAACGGTTGAAGGCGAGTTGAGCAGCCCCGACGCGATGGCCGACATGAAGCGCTTTGCCCAACTGAGTAAAGAATATAAAGACCTTACACTTATTGTGAACGAGTATGATGTTTATAAGAATATTATGAGCAACATAAACTCGAGCAAGGAGATTTTGGCTACCGAGAAGGACGAGGAGTTTCGGGAGATGGCTAAGATGGAGCTGGATGAACTGCTGACCCAGCAGGAAGAGATGGAAGAAAAGATACGCCTGATGCTGATCCCCAAAGACCCCGAGGATGCCAAGCATGCCATTATCGAGATACGCGGTGGTACCGGCGGCGACGAGGCTGCTCTTTTTGCCGGCGACCTCTACCGTATGTACATGCGCTACTGCGAACGCCAGGGCCTGCGTACCGAATTGGTTGATTATACCGAAGGCACCGCAGGTGGCTATAAAGAGATTGTGTTTAATGTATTGGCAGATGACGCCTACGGCACGTTGAAATATGAGTCGGGGGTGCACCGTGTACAGCGCGTGCCTGATACCGAAACCCAGGGAAGGGTGCATACTTCGGCGGCGTCTGTAGTGGTACTGCCCGAGGTTGACGAGTTTGACATAGACCTTCAGGTGAGTGATATCCGTAAGGACCTGTTCTGCGCTTCGGGGCCGGGCGGGCAGTCGGTAAATACTACCTATTCGGCAGTTAGGCTTACGCACATCCCTACTGGTATCGTCGCCCAGTGCCAGGACCAGAAGTCGCAGCTGAAAAACTATGACAAGGCCTTACAGGTATTGCGCAGCCGTGTATACGAAATGGAATTGCAGAAACACATGGAGGAGGTTTCTAAAAAACGCAAAACCATGGTATCTACCGGCGACCGCTCTGCCAAAGTACGCACCTACAACTACCCGCAAGGGCGCGTAACAGAGCACCGCATAGGTTTAACCATATACAATTTGCCTAATGTAATGAACGGCGACTTGCAGGAAATTATGGAATCGCTGCAGTTTGCAGAGAACGCAGAAAAGCTGAAAGAGGGTACGGTAGCGTAATTTTTAAAATATTTTTGAGAATATAAGCCGAAACTCTATATTTGCATTCCCAAACGGGAGGAGTGGTAGTTCAGCTGGTTAGAATACATGCCTGTCACGCATGGGGTCGCGGGTTCGAGTCCCGTCCATTCCGCTAAGAAGCCTTTAGATGATATCTGAAGGCTTTTTTTGTTGAATGGCTTTTTACGTTTACATTATCCAGAGTCAGGTTGAAGGAAGCTTTTATAAAGGCTTTTCAGAAAATCCCGTGCAAAGACTTGCGCAGCATAACGACGGTAGTGCTACTTACACGTCAAGAAAAATTCCATGGAAACTTGTTTATGTAGAAGAGTTTCCATCAAAACAAGAGGCTTTAATTCGCGAGAAAAATTTAAAGAATGCTACCATCGAACGAATTAACGCATTGATAAATCACCCAAAAAATATCGTGGCGAGGTTAGAATAATAGGGCTTGTCATCCCCACAGTAATGTGGGGACGGGTACTCCCCACAGCCTTGTGGGGACGTCCATTCCGCTTAGAGGTCTTTAGATAATATCTGAAGGCTTTTTTTGTGCTGGTGGCATTACTGGTATGTTGAGATTTAATTCTGCCTGAATGATCGTCCTATTCCCCCCAAACCTAAACCCCTCCTGCTGGTTGTCATTGTATGAGCAGGGCATTTGTAAAAGAAGGTGAGAGCGACCAACTGAAGGATGTGGCGCCTAATATGGCTTCGCTGCAGTTTTTTCTGAAACGCGAGAATGGCTACACCATTACCGAAATGAGAACACGCTTTAGCGAGCAGTTTCAGCGCGAGGTACATGATATGAGCGACGGCCTTAGCTATGGCCTTAATGATGCCAACCAGTGGCAGGTATACCTCGACTAATTACAACTGGCAGGTGCGTTTGCGCTCTTTCTGCATCAGGGCAAGGGCAATAACTTCGCTCGCCAGGCCTATACCCGTAATAAAGCCTGCAGCACCATCGGGCAAATGATAGTGTTTATTGATGATCGGGGTAAGTGTTACCAGCATTAACCCGGTAATAAGAAATGCTAAAGCCTTTTTTGTAAATCTTTGTTTCATGATTGCTTTATTAGCAATGTTTAGATACGCCAAGGTAAGTATTGTTTCATTGACCTGTCCTAAAAAAAGTTGACACTTTTAATTGTTAATACTGAATTGAATTTACACTTTTTATTTTAGTCCTTAAAGGGGTTTACACTTGCTCTGTTATTTGTTGATGATTGGGATAATAGTTTCGCCATCGCCGCCTGAGGGGTCCGGATTCCCGGTGTGCTGCCTGTGGTGTCATCATATCTATACTGCTGTGCGGCCTTAAGTTGTTGTAAGTATTTATAGCGCTGCGTACCGCACGTGTTGCACCGCTCAGGTTTTTGTAAGCCTCATTTAACAGTTCAAGTTTAAGTATACCGTTTACACGTTCTGCAATGGCATTATCACGCGGGTTCCCGCTTTGGGTCATACTGATACCAATGCCTTCTTTGATCAAAAGTGCTGTATAGGTACCGCTGCAATATTGCGTGCCGCGATCCGAATGATGGATCAGCGGGGTGTCGGGTTGCTTTTGTGATAAGGCCATTTCAAGTGCTGTAAGGCAGCTGCCGGTAGAAAGATCATGGCTCAGACAGAAGCCAATGATCTTTCGGCTGTAAGCATCCGTGACCAGGCTCAGGTAAGCAAAGCCCTGCCCCACGCGGATGTAAGTGATATCGCTCACCCACAGCCGCCCCGGCGCTGCAGGCACCAGGCCGCCCGTCAGGTCGGGGTATTTCTTAAAGCGGTGGCAGGAAAAGGTGGTACGCGTACGGTATATTTTCCTGCGCACCAGCAAGCCGTTTTCTCTCAAAAGCTCAAAGAATGCATCCCGCCCTATGCCGGGCCGTATCAGTTCAAGCAGTTTCCTTGCACCCAGCCGCGGCTGGCGGCGACGGTGTGCCATTACTTGCTGAATGATTTCTTCTTGTTTAAAAGTCCGCATTTCTGTGGACCGGTGATGCTGGTAATAGGCTTGTGAACTGTAACCAAGCAGTCTGCATAACTCGCGCAGCCCGCGGCTGCGTTTTTGCATGCTTACTCCGACTGCCTGGTGCCAGACTTTTTTCTGATGTTGGTACCCAGCTCCTTATCTGCTATATCTATGATGTTATTCAGCAGCTCATTCTTTAGCTGCTCTGTCCGTAACATCGCTTTCAATAAAGACACATCATCGGGAAGAACTGTCTTCTTCGAACTTCTCAATGCCTTTTCGTTTAACTTGTCCTTGTTCACTATGCGGGAAATAGTTGTGGGTGATACGCCGTACTTTTTTGCTAAGGTACGCAAACTCTTACCCATGATCTCACGCTCATGTATGATACGCTCCGCTTTCCATTTGTCCATCTTGTTCCTCTACTTTTCTGTAAACTTATTTCAGGACAAGTCACATCGCGCCAAAACTTTTTGGCAAAAATTTAAAACAAACCCGGCCCCGCACAGTTGTTTACTAAAAATATTAGTATCATGAAAAGCAACGATCAGGAAGAAAAACTATTCGACGAGCAGCATACCGGCAATATCAAAGGTTCTAATATGATTAAAGACCCGCAGGACTGGAAGACCGGGGATGAACCAATGACCGGTGCACAGCACTCGTACCTGGAAACGCTGTCGGCAGAGGCGGGCGAAGAAATGGATGAGACGCTAAACAAAGCGCAGGCATCACAAAAGATCGACGAACTGCAGCACCAAACCGGCCGCGGTGTAGATGACGGCGGCGGAAAGTAGTATCATACGCTCTATAGGCAGGCGGCTTATCCCCGCTCTTTTTTCCAGGCTTTTTTCATTGTGGCATAATGGATATTTGCTTCCGCGGCTTTCCATTTCTTATAAAATATCGCCGCGGAGGCTGCCTTTTCCGTTTCGCCGGTGCCCCGTTCAAGTTGTTGGTAGTGGTTATCCTTATTGTACTTTTTGCCGCCTTTGTAGTTAGCATACCTACGTGCACGGGTGTAGCCCATTTGCAGATATTTACGGGCCATATCGGCACCTACAAAATCATCTTTTTCAAGATAGCCCTCAAATAGTATATATATCTGTTCACTGCTTTGTTTGGCAACCGCAACATCCTTAAAACGCCAATGTTGTCCAATTTCAGATTTATACGGCTCACAAATAAGCACCCCCTGCTCACCTTTGCCAACTTTATATAATTCCGGGTGCTTGCGGTAATCTATATCCGGCTTCCAGGAGTAAGCCGGCTTGTCAAAATCGAGATATGATGGCTTGTCGCTCATATGGTTAGTAGATGAAACCCGCACGGCAAGTGTTCTGTTTGCAGGAGTATACCGATGCTCTTCAAAATGGAAATACTACTTTTGGTTATGGAGATGCAGCAAAAGAAACCGCTTGAGTTAGAGCGACTGATATTTTTCAGCGACGCCATCGTCGCCATTGCCATTACCCTTTTGGCATTCAACTTAAAGCTGGATGTACCCGCAGGCAAGCCGCTCACCTTTGCCGACCTGATGCGCCCCTGGGAAACCTATCTTACTTTTGTACTCTCGTTCCTTAACATAGCCGGGTTCTGGCAAACGCATCACACCATTTTTGTATTCATCCGCAAGATAGACCGTAAGATGGTAGTGCTTAACCTGGTTTGGTTGTTCTTTATCGTGATACTGCCGTTCACCACTTCTGTAATCGGATCACACTTTGGCAGCATCCCTGCAGTGTTTCTGTATTGCAGCAACGTGTTTATGCTTTCGCTGATGCAGAAATTTATCTGGGATTACGGCAATGATGAAACCGCCGACAAAGCTTATCAGGCAGACCAAAAACTGGAACACATCGATACAATGTTTACCCTGCACCTGCTGAACGGCGTAGTGGCTATAGCCTGCTCCTTCTTTTATCCGGTAACGGCTTTTATACTGCTCTTCTTCAAAATACCGCTCTTTGTGGCAGCATCATTCTACATAGCAGGTATCCGCAGGCAACAAAAAAGGGCAGGGAAAGTGAGTTGATCCTTCAGGCTAAGCCTTATCTTTTCGCTTGCGCGATCACTTCGTTATTAAGGCGAACATACTCGTCGGTCTTGGCAGCGGCAGCAATTTTAGCACCCTCCTCGGCGGTGGCGATGGCAGCAGCTTTATCGCCTTTCCTTAATAGCACGCGGGCCTTCCACAGCTTAGGCACAAACGGTGGAAAGTTTTTGTCTTTTTCCAACTCATTTGCCCACGCCAAGGCCTTGTTCATGTCTTTGTTATTGTTATAGTAATAGATCAGCGCTTCATAGTAAGGCTTTTTGGCGGTGTTCATGGCCGAGTCTATCCTTGCCATTACTTTGGCGTCGATGTCGGTAGCCATATGGATAGTAAAGCCGCTATGATCCCACATCATTTGCAGGTTGCAGGTGGTAGGCAGCACGCTGGTAAAGGCAAGCGTCATGGTTTCTGTAAGCGCGGGCAGGTGTTCTGTCTTAACCTTGAAGCGCACATAATCATCTGCTTCTTTGTAGGAATAGGCACCCCATTGTTTAGGTTGTTTGCTCAGGATGATGGTCCACTCGCTTACGCCGGGGATGCTGAATAAGCCATACTCGCCCGCCGGCACTTCGTGACCTTCCAAAGTAACATCATCGCTGAATTTTATTACCGTAGCCGAGTTTGCACCTGTACGCCAAACCGTTCCGTATGGCTCCATCCCGCCGAATATTTTACGGCCCTTTACATTAGGGCGGGAATAGGTTAGATTAATCTTACCGAGGCCAAAATCCTGTACTACACTTTGGGTAGTACTTGGCTGGGGAGTTATTTGTGCTTGTGCATTGAAAGATATAAATGCGGCAATGGCTGCTAAAATGATAGATAGCTGTTTCATAGATAAGTGGTTTTATGCCACTAAGTTAATATTTAAGTCATCCGACAAAAACAAAAAAAGCCGGCCAGCTACCCGGGCGACTTCTTTATATAACTTAACTATTTACAGATGCCGTTCTTCCGGTGCATCTTATTCAGCCAGAATATGGTGTTTTAGCAGATCTTCACGGTCTGTTTTTGGTGCTTTGTGCTTTTTATGCAGGTAGTCCTTTGAGTGATCTTCGACATTTTCGGTAGCGGACTCGCCGCCCTTAATTTTTTTTAGTAAGGTATTTAATTGTTTGGATACCTCGCCGCGTATAGTTGCACCTCTTTTGGTCATGAACAAATATGTTGCCGCGCCTGCGGCCAGCGAACCAATTAGCATACCAATGATTAGTGAGCTATTGTCTTCCTTTTCAAATGGATTTTTCATTTAATTACTTTTATTAATTAACGTGATATAGTGCTTTTGGTTCTGCAGGGCTTTGTTTAAATTTTAAACCGCTTAACGGTCCAGACCAGCCACTTTGCTGGTTATAAAAAAGCCTGTCATCGTAAATGAACAGGCTTATCGGTGATCAGGTTATCGGCAGGTTATTTCCACCCGCCACCAAGCGAGCGGTACAGGTTTGATACGGCAGCCAGTTCGTTCCGTTTAATCGAAGCCAGTTCCAGCTCTCCTTGCAGCACATTGCTTTGGGCCGTGATCACTTCCAGGTAATTAGCCATTCCGTTTTTAAACAGCAGATTGGCATTACCGGTAGCTTTTTGTAAAGTGCTTACGCGGTTAGCGGCAATGGCTTGTTGCTCTTTAAGCTTGTTAATACTTACCAGCGCGTCTGAGACTTCGCCAACGGCGTTCAATACCGACTGGCGGAATTGTATGACCACCCGCTCACGTTCTACCTGAGCAACTTTGTACTTAGTGCTCAATTCTTTGTGGTCTAAAAGCGGCTGTATCACGCTCCCGACCACCACGCCAAACAGCGATGCGGGCACGTTAAACCAGTTACTGGCTTTAAAGGAGTTAACGCCACCTTGTGCAGAAATGCGCAATGCAGGGTACATATTCGCTTTGGTGATCCCTACGTTTGCGTTGGCGATATTAAGCTGCAGTTCCGCGCTGCGCACGTCCGGCCGGCGGCTTACGATGGCGGATGGAATGCCTGTGCTCAAACTTTCGGGCACCGTGATCTGGTCAATGGATGCACTACGGGCGATCTTGTCCGGCAATTCTCCGGCGAGTAAGCGCAATGCGTTTTCCTGTATCGCAATATTTTGTTCAAATTGCGGAACCAATTGCTTGGCTACCTGGCGTTGCGCTTCTGCTTGTTGTACAGCCAGTAAGGTTACTTGGCCGGCGTTGTATTGCAAGCGGATTATCTGCAGCGTACTGTCGTTTAACTTCACGTTCTTTTGCGCGATATCCAGTTGCGCGTCCAGCATCAGTAGATTATAGTATCCCTGCGACACATCAGCTACAATATTAGTTTGTATCAGCTTACGGGCTTCCTGTGACTGCAAGTAAGCGGCTAGAGTACTCTTCTGCTGATTTTTGATCTTTCCCCAGATGTCTGCCTCCCATGAAAGGGAAATGTTCGCCGAGTAATCTTCGATATGCTTACTTCCTAAAAATTGTGATAAACTGATGCCGTTTAAGCTGTTGTCGGAAGGGCGGGTAGTGCTCGCGGTAACGTTCGCATCTACCTGCGGCACGTAGTTCCACTTTACCTGCCTGAACAATAATTCAGACGCTTCGATATTTTTCAAAGCAACCTGCATATCATAATTCTTAGCGATAGCTGTATCTATCAGCCTTTGCAAATCGGATTGGGTAAAAAAGTCCCTCCACCTGATGTCAGCAATGCTGCTGTCAGCGGTTGTTTTAGGCTCCGCTTCTCTGAATGCTGTGGGCGACTGGTAAGCCGGGTTTTTTATGTCTTTAGAGACCGAGCAAGCGCCCAGCAGCAATACTGCCAGGGCAAGCCCGCTTAAATATTTTATCATGATGATATTATTAAATTGATGATGCAATTAGTCGTTTGGCACTTCCTGTAAATCTTCTAATAAGATGCCGATAGGTTTGCCGGGCTTACGTTCTTCGCCATCCATCAGCACAGCAACCGGGATACCGGTCAGGCGTTCCTGCAATCCCTGGAAGATGACGAACAGTACCGGGATTATAAATAGGCCCAGCAATACGCCCGACACCATACCGCCTGCAGCGCCAATACTGATGGAGTGGTTACCCTGCGCAGAAGGCCCGGTGGCGATACTCATTGGGAACAGACCGAATACGAATGCCATAGAGGTCATGATGATAGGGCGCAGTCTTAATCTCGATGCCTCGATTGCTGCATTGATAAGGCTCAAGCCTGCCTTACGGCGCTGGACGGCAAATTCAACTATCAGGATGGCGTTCTTGGCAAGCAAACCAATGAGCATAATCAGCGCAACCTGCACATAGATGTTATTTTCTATACCTGTTAAGCCTAATACTACAAACACACCGAGTATACCTGTAGGGATAGACGCGATAACCGCCAATGGAAGGATGTAACTTTCATACTGTGCGGATAGCAAGAAGTAAACGAATACCAGACATAACAGGAACACGATGGTAGACTGCCCGCCTGATGATATTTCTTCGCGGGTTTGGCCCGAGAATTCATACGCGAAGCCGGATGGCAATTGTTCTTTAGCGGTTTCCTGGATGGCTTTAATGGCATCGCCCGAGCTGTATCCTGGCTTAGGGATGGCATTGATCTCGATAGAATTGAAAAGGTTATAACGTGAAGCCGTTTCTGAGCCGTATACACGGGTAAGTTTCACCAATGTGTTGATTGGTACCATTTCTCCTGTGCGGTTTTTCACATATACTCTGTCAATAGATTCCGGGTCGGTACGGTCGGCAATATCTGCCTGAACAACCACCCGGTAATATTTGCCAAAGCGGTTAAAGTCTGACGCTTGCGCGCTACCAAAGTAAGCCTGCATAGTTTGTAAAACATCTTTCACGCTCACGCCAAGCTGGTTGGCCTTTTCGTCATTCACCTCTAATTGCAATTGAGGATAGTCTGCCTTGAAAGATGTAAAGGCGTAGGCTATAGCCGGTTTCTGCATTAGCTTGCCAATGAAATCATTCGCCACGCCGCTAAACTTGTCCAGTTTGCCGCCGGTCTTATCCTGCAGCACCACATCCAATGCCTCTACGTTACTGAAGCCCGGTACTGTTGGAAAGCTGAACACGAAAAAGCTGCCTCCGGTAATGGCGCCCAACTCTCCGCGGATAACGTTCTGTAACTCGTTAATATCTTTAACCTTGCCGCGGTCTTCATTTGGCTTCAGCAGCACAAAGATCACCGCTGCCGAGGGACTGTTTGAGGATGTCAGCAAGTTGAACCCCGATATGGCTGTCACAAATCGCGCGGCAGGTAAAGCCCGCAGTTTGGCCTCGGCATCATTTAACACTTTGGTTGTACCGTTTAACGAAGTGCCCGAAGGGGTGGATACGGATATCGCCACAAACCCCTGATCTTCTGTAGGGATGAAGCCTGATTTAGTAGTGCTTACCAGGTAAACCGTGGCAAGTACAACTAACGCCAAACCGCCCATGCTTAGCCATTTATTTTTGATCAGGAACTTAATACCGCCAACGTATCTTTCGGTCACAGCGCTAAAGCTTTTGTTGAAGCCTGCATAAAATTTCTCTTTGAAACCTTTGGGAATTTCGCCGCTATCTTTATGGTTGCTTTTTAAGAACAGTGCAGCTAAAGCCGGGCTCAGGGTCAACGCGTTAACCGCTGATATAACAATAGCTATAGCCATAGTGAATGCGAACTGGCGATAAAATATCCCTGTCGAGCCGCTCATAAAACCTACGGGAAGGAACACTGCAGCCATTACCAGGGTAATGGAAATAATGGCGCCCGTAATCTCGTGCATAGCCTTTGTAGTGGCAGCCTTTGGTGCAAGATGCTCGTGCTCCATTTTTGCGTGTACCGCCTCAACCACAACAATGGCATCATCCACAACAATACCGATAGCTAGTACCAGCGCGAACAGTGTTAACAGGTTGATGGAAAACCCGAACAACTGCATAAAGAAGAAGGTTCCCAAAATGGCAACCGGGACCGCAATAGCAGGTATCAACGTCGACCTGAAGTCTTGCAGGAAGATAAATACCACGATAAACACCAATATGAAGGCTTCTATCAGCGTGTGTTCTACCTGGCTGATCGATTCATCCAAAGCAGTTTTGGTACGATAGAACTGGTTCCACTTAATACCGGCAGGGAATTCTTTGGCTGCCTTTTCCATCACCTTGTCAACCGCTAATTGTATTTCATTGGCGTTTGAACCGGCAAGCTGAATTAAACCGATGGCGACACCATCTTTACCATTCAAATGGCTCACACTGGTGTAAGAGTATGCACCAAGCTCCACCCTGGCTACATCCTTTAAATGCAATACAGAACCATCGGCATTAGCGCGAATGGCGATGTTTTCGTATTCTTCGGGCTTGTTAAGCTTACCCTTGTATTTTATCACATATTCAAACACTTCTTTGCTGCGCTCGCCCAGTTTACCGGGAGCCGCTTCCAGGTTTTTATCCTGTATGGCAGCCATCACTTCGGCAGGGGTAATTTTGTAGGCAGCCATCTGGCCGGGGTTAAGCCATATCCGCATGGAATAATCCTTTACCCCACCGAATATCATCGCAGAGCCAATGCCGGGTATACGTTTGATCTCGGGGATGATATTGATCTGCGCGTAGTTGGCAACAAAGGTTTGGTCGTACTTTTTAGGGTCTTCGGTGTACATACCCACCGCTCCTATCAGACTGTTTTGCTGTTTGGTGGTAGTGATCCCTTGCTGTACAACTTCGGCAGGTAACTGACTGGTGGCCTGGGCAACCCTGTTCTGCACGTTAACCGCCGCCTGATCGGGATTAGTCCCCTGCTTAAAGTACACGGTGATAGCCAAAGTACCATCGTTACTGGCGGTCGAGCTCATGTAGCTCATGTTCTCCACCCCGTTGATAGACTCTTCTAAGGATGGCGCTACCGAACGCAGAACGGTTTCGGCGTTTGCACCGGGGTACACTGCAGATACCAACACTGCCGGCGGGGCAATGTCGGGGAATTGCTGTAAGGGCAATTTGGTTAAACCAAGCACGCCTACGATCACCAGCAATATGGAGATCACTGTAGACAATACCGGCCTTTCTATAAATTTCTGAAACATGACGTTTGTGTTTAAGTAGATTAATTTTTTGCAACCACGGCTTTTACTTCGGGTGCTTTTTGCGGCTGGATCTTAGTGCCCTCCTGCAAGTGGTCGATGCCGCTTAATACGATTTGGTCACCTGCTTTAAGACCGCTATTTACCAGGTAGTTGGTTCCGCTTTTTCCCTCGATCCCGATAGGTGTCTTCTTTACCTTATTGCTATCGGCAACTGTAAATACAAATACCTTGTCTTGCATCTCAATGGTAGCTTGCTCAGGTACAACCAAAGCATCTTTGTGAATAAGGCTAAGGCGGACCTTGCCTGTATTACCCGAGCGCAATAATCCTTGCGGATTAACGAAACTTGCCCTTAGTGTAATGGCCCCGGTAGTTTTATCGAACTGGCCGTCTATCATATCTACCTTGCCTTGTTTAGCGTAAGGCGTATTATCGGCCAGTAACAGCGACACGTTTGGCAGGTGTTGCAACTTATCTTTTAAAGTCTCGCCGGGATATTGCTCTTTAAAGCTGACGAAGTCTTTTTCGCTAAGTGAAAAGTACACATGCACGTTATGCACGTCCGAAAGCTGGGTAAGTGCCGCTACGTCTGCCGGGGTAACCAGGCTCCCTTGTTTCTTTTCTAAACGGCCAATGTAACCGCTTACAGGCGCCTTAATTATTGTATATCCCAGATTTATACGCGCGGTGGAAACGTTCGCCTTTGCCTGTTCTACATTTGCCTTGGCAACGTTATAAGCAGACCGGGCTGTCTTTAGCTGAAAATCTGACACCACTTTGTTTTGCACCAGCGGCGTTAGCTTATCTATTTCTAACTGAGCGTTTGCCAGGGCACCTTCAGCAGCATGCTGACTGGCTAAAGCACTATTTAATGCGGCCCGGAAAGGTTGCTCATTGATCTTGAATAATGGCTGGGCCGCGTTAACGAAAGTTCCCTCGTCTACAAAGACCCTGTCTAAAGCGCCGCTAACCTGCGGGCGCACTTCTACGTTTATCGCGCCCTCAATTGAAGCGGGATAATCCTGGTAGGTTGTGTCGGTGCTGCTTTGTACGGTTTGCACCGGCAGAGATGGCGGCGGTGGCGCAGCCGCATTTTGTTGTTTGGGCGAACAGCTGAATAATGCCATCGCTATAATAATTGCTAATAGAGTTTTCATGATGATTAAAATTGACTTAGAGTTGTTTGATGTTAGCGCCGCGCGGATGCTGCGCGTATAAGAAGTATCGTCTTCATGTGAGTATTCGTATTTATCGGCGTTAAGATATTTAACATCGTTAAATGAAAGGCATGGATTTGAGCTGTCTGGTGTTTTCATAGGGCAGAGATAAATTAAGGTCGGCATTATTTAACAGTGTTAAATAAAATAACACTGTATATTAAATTAAAAATTTTTTTAAGGGGTGATAGAAGTGATGATACCACCGATAGCGTCGCGCAGCACCTGGCGATTGATCTCATCTGATGATCCACGACTAAGTATATTGATTGATATAAGGCCATGTATAACAGACCAAAACGTGTAATATTTTGTACAGATAACCGGCGATTCCATATCGTCTATCTTCATCAGCTCACCGATTGAACCGGTAATGATATCCCATGGCAGGTCTGCTTCGGGCAAGCCGTTAACCTGCTCGCAAGAGCAGTTAGTAGTCACTCCGAACATGGCCTGGTACAGCTCTTTATTGGCAAACGCGAAATTCCAGTAGGCGGTCCACATAGCTTCTAACTGGTGTGCCGGCGACCGATGCTTTGCCTTTGCTTCTTCCAGATCGCGGCCCAGCATCAGGTAGCCCTTACGTGTAAGCTCCAATATGATCGCTTCTTTGTTGGCAAAGTATTCGTAAATGATGGGGGCAGTATATTCTATCACGTCGGCTATTTTGCGCATGCTTAGTGCCGCCCAGCCCTCTTTTTTTACAATGCACATGGCAGCATCAAGGATGTTTATCCTTGTTTCTTCTTTCAATCTAAGTATCCTGTCCTTGCTTGCCATAACACGCTTTAAATTATTTAACAGTGTTAAGCAAATATACAGCCGTTAATTTTAAAATAGTATAAAATGAATGTCATTTAATCTCGTCACAAACGTTGCCAATAATTGAAATTAAAATAGGGTGTTTTCACGGTAGCGGCTATTCATTACTGTTCATAAATTGCCCGAAAGCAATTTTAGCTTACACATTTTAGCTGTTACGATATGTCTGTTGAGAAGATTTTGAATGCCGATTGGTCGGGCATTGACAAGAAAAAACCAATTGGCGATAAAGGCACCATTACCTGCGAAGAGGTTTATGAGATAGATCACCTCATTGAAGTTTTTAAAGAATTTTACCCGGGTTATAACGAAAAGGAGATCATTTATGCCATTGCCGCTTCCTGGCGCGGCATGAATGGCAAACAACCCCGCAGCCGTTTTGTGGCTGCTGTCGCCTCGCGTCTATGCGGATATTACCAATTGGTAAATTAGCCCGCCCAGCCCTCGCGGTCTAGGCTGCGGAAGTGGATAGCTTTTGCAAGGTAATGGTATCTTTAGTATCATTAAGTAACGCTTATGTATGAAGAAAAGCGTTAATTTTCCTGAGTGAAAACTTATACAAGTTTTGTGCTGGGGCTGGCGTCCGTAGGAACCCTCTCTTATATCGTTGCAGATCTGTCCCACGAGGCATTAGGACACGGAATAATGTGCCTGTTATTAGGTAATAAAGTATCGCTAATAAGTTCGGTGTATTTTAGAAGCGTACCACACAGCTTTATTACGGATACAGGTGGCCCTTTAGGCAATTTGATAATAGGCGCGGGCTCTGCATGGTATCTTAAAAACACCAGCGCTAAACATTTTTGGAGATCGCTGTTGCTATATTTCTTCGCGTCATTTAACCTTTATTGGTTTTCCTGGATGTTGCTTTATGGAGGCTTAAGTGGTGTTGGCGATTTTATACTGGCATTTGCCAAAAATATTCAACTGATATGGAGAACGTTACTGATATTTTTTGGTATAACGTTTTACATCATCAGTTTTAAAAAGTTAGCGACTTTATTTCGTATGTCTATAATACCGCTAGCGGCCAACTTTTCTACCCCGTTGCTACGCCAAACTTTTTTTATTCCTTGGTTAGCAGCTGGTGTGGCGTCCCTTGTAGCGGCCGGTTTTTATAAAAGCGTAAATGCTGGGACGTTTTATGAAGCGATAAATTTCCCGATGTTTCTGCCGGTATTATTGATTCCACGTTATTTAAATTTAAGAACAAAAATTTCAGAAAGTGAGCTAACGACTAGCATTGAGCTACCGTTGATTGCCTTAGCAACTTTTATAGCATTTTGTGCTGTAATGGGACGTGGCATCACTTTTTGAATTTAATAGTCAAAGACGTAACCAAGTAAGCACACAAGCAGTTAGCCAGCCCAGCCCTCGCGGTCTAGGCTGCGGAAGTGGATTGCTTCGGCCAGGTGTTCGAGTTTTATTTCCTCACTTGCGGCAAGATCTGCTATGGTACGTGCAACTTTAAGTATGCGGTCGTAAGCACGTGCGGAAAGGCCCAGCTTTTCCATTGCGCGCTTCAATAAGTTCTGCCCCGCCTCATTTATCTTACAAAGCTCGCGCACCATTTGCGGGCTCATTTGCGCATTGGCATGCAGATCGGGTTTATTGCCGAAGCGCTCTATCTGGATGTCGCGCGCTTTAATTACGCGTTCGCGGATGTCTTCGCTCTTCTCGGCCAACCGTTCGGAAGAAAGTTCATTAAAATTCACCGGTGTAACCTCGACATGTAAGTCGATACGGTCAAGCAGCGGTCCTGATATCTTGCTCAGGTACTTTTGTACAACTCCCGGCGGACAAACGCATTCCTTCTCGGGGTGGTTGTAATAACCGCATGGGCATGGGTTCATACTGGCCACCAGCATAAAGCTGCTGGGATAATCTACCGTAAACTTCGCCCGGCTGATGGTAACCCGGCGCTCTTCTAACGGCTGTCGCATCACTTCCAGCACACTGCGCTTAAACTCGGGCAACTCGTCTAAAAATAATACACCGTTATGCGCCAGGGATATTTCGCCGGGTTGCGGGTTGCCGCCCCCACCGACTAAAGCAACATCAGATATGGTATGATGCGGCGACCTGAACGGCCTTACCGTTACAAGCGCATCGGCAGCGGCCAGTTTACCGGCCACAGAATGGATCTTGGTGGTCTCTAACGACTCATGCAAACTCAACGGCGGTAAAATAGAAGGCAGGCGTCGCGCCAGCATGGTTTTACCTGCTCCCGGCGGCCCGATCAGGATCACATTATGGCCACCCGCGGCAGCGATCTCTAAAGCACGCTTAATATTCTCCTGACCCTTTACTTCGCTAAAGTCGCTGTCGTAATTGCTAAGGCTGTTATAGAATTCTTCGCGGGTGTTTACAATTTCCTGCTCCAGCAAAGCATCACCATTAAAAAACGAAGCGACCTGTTTTATGCTGTCCACACCATAAACTTCAATGCCACTAACTATCGCAGCTTCCCTTGCATTTTGTTTGGGCAGGATAAATCCTTTAAAACCTTCTTTACGTGCCTGGATAGCAATAGGTAGCGCACCCTTTATGGGCTGTAATGTACCGTCGAGCGAAAGCTCACCCATAATAATATACTTAACAAGGTTCTCTGCTTCCATCTGCCCCGAAGCAGCAAGTACGGCAGTCGCAATAGTAAGATCGTACGCGGAACCTTCTTTGCGGATATCGGCCGGGGCCATGTTGACCACAACCTGCTGGCGCGGCATGCGATAGTCGCAATTCTTTAAGGCAGACTCGATACGGAAATAACTTTCTTTAATGGCTACGTCAGGCAAACCAACTATGAAATATTTGGTGCCGGCAAGTATGTTTACTTCGACAGTTATGGTAGTGGCTTCTATCCCGTAAACAGCACTGCCAAAGGTTTTAACTAACAAGGTTTAAATATTTAGAAAGCTAAATATAGGCGTGTTGAGGTGGAGAAGCAAGAGGGGTTGAGTTTTTATGCAATATTGAGTGCAGTTTTATTACGTTCTTTTGTCTTAGCAATAAAAGAACCAAAAGTGCCAAGTCAGCGCAAGGCTTCTTTGCCGCACCCGGCCTTCGCTTGCAAGTAAGACAAAACCACGGGCCGGGATATTTTCGCCGAATAAACCTAAAAGGTGTTTAACCTGCATGCAAAAATCTCCAATGCCCTTTCCGACGCTCAAGGCCTTCATCGTTTTGCCTCACTTTATCCGAAGCTGTGCGCTGACGTTTTAAAAGTCTGCAATAAAGAGCTGTGGTATTCGCGAAAGATGGGCATCACAGGCTTTCCACTGTTATCCCTAACGCTTATTTCTGTGTTAACTTTAAGCTCAGTAAGATATTCTCTTTAACAAAAAACGCAGAAGATTTCTCTCTGCGTTCGAAATGACAGTTTAGTTTGGGTATTAAATTTTACTTCACTACCAGCACTCCATCAGCCATAATGGAAATATCTTTCTTCGGCTGACTAATCTTTGCAATTTCCTCGGGCGATTTACCGGCGTCGGCGGCATAATGTTTTAAGCTGGCTACAGATGTTTGTTTCATTTTGGCTGTACCTTCAACCACAACAGTTTTGCCCACAATATCCTGCGGCATAAAGTAAGCGTAGTCTGTAAACTGGACCATAATAGGCGAACCATTGGCCTGCGCCAGTTTCATAAAGCAGCCTTTTTTCTTACAAACTTCAACTACAGTCCCGGTAATTTTTCCATTGTAAACAGAATCTGCACCAAACTTGCCGTTGATAGCGTCTGTACTCACCGCGTTATAAGCAGTTACGGTTTTGCCGTAAGTTACGCCCGCTTTGGCAGGAGTAATAGTTTGCCCCTTAGCCATTACACCGGTGCAAGCCAGTGCAGCTATGAAGATCAATTTTTTCATGATTGTAAAGTTTGACGTAAAAGTAAGTATTCTATGTTTACTTAAAGATTTATAATGCGTTAGCGTTTAACCCAGATCTTCCCAAAGTTCTATTTTATTGCCTTCGGGATCCATTATGTGCACGAATTTACCGTACTCGTCGCTAAGCATCTCGTCAACAAAAGTTACACCCGCCGCCTTTAATTCCTTAACCAATGCTTCCAGATCATCTACACGGTAATTGATCATAAACTCCTTGGCAGATGGTTCAAAACTTTGCGCATCCCTTTTAAAAGTGCTCCATACGGTAGTGCCTTCTTTGTCGGGATTTTCCGCATCGCGCCATCTGAACATTGTACCCCATTTCTGCACGGGCAGCCCCAGGTTTTTAGCATACCAATCGTTCATTTGCTGCGGATCATCACATTTGAAGAAGATGCCGCCAATACCTGTTACTTTTTTCATGAGAGTAAGTTAGGGAATAAATCGGGAGAGTTTACTTAGAAAATGGTTCTGCAACGTTAAGTAAAAGCGTGAAAACTTTACCATTGGTCCTCGTTCTTTTGTCTTAGCAACAAAAGAACCAAAACGAAGCGCAGCGATCTCATGAACACCATTGAAATAAACAACGGTGAATAAATGCCAAGTCAGCGCAAGGCTTCTTTTGCCGCACAAGCCTTTGCCCTGCAAAATTGCTGCTTCGGCCCTCAACCCCACAGGCCCAGTGCCTGCAGCAATTTATCTTCGAAGCTGTGCGCTGACGTTTGAAAGATGGAGAAATTTTTGGCAGTGAATTGACAGTACAGAAAAATGCGGCATCAGTCTGTGCGGCAACTACTGTCCCTGAAAATTGCAGAAACGTTGTAGCGCAGGGTGCAGCCGCGAGTTTTCTTGGTTACTTCTTTTGACGGCCAAAAAAAGTAACAAGCCACAGCCGCGAATGAGCGAAACAAATTAGTTATTTTCAATAAAATGCGTCGACAGGCTCAGCATGACAATGGCGATTTATTGTTACGCGACAAATCTATCCAACCCAACCGCTATCCTCTCCACTGTCTCTTCCTTACCCAACACAGCGGCAATATCAAACACATGCGGGCCAAATTTGCCGCCCACCAGCATCACACGGAAGGGCAGCATCAGCTCGCCAAGTTTTATGCCGGCTGTTTCTGCCAGCGATTTAAATTGCAATTCCAGTTCGGTATGTTCCCAGTTAGTGACAGAGTTATAAACTTCGATCAACATGTTAAAGAAATCTGTCTTGGCATCTGTCCATTTAGGTTTAACAGCGCCCAGATCATATTCCTTTGGTAGTTCGAAGAAGTAACCGGCCTGCTGATAAAAATCGGGTAGCAGGGTAACACGGTCTTTCACCATATCAATTACGATTGCCAGTTTTTCATCGTCAGTAACGGTCAGGCTATTGTCTGCAAACACATCTTTAACTTTCGGCATTAATTTCGTTGCCGTCGCCGTTTTTATCCATTCAGCATTGAACCATTTGGCTTTTTCGAAATCGAATTTTGCACCTGCTTTGCTGATGCGCTCCATCGAGAATTTCTCTACCAATTCGTCAAGCGTAAATATCTCCTGGTCGGTACCGTCGTTCCAGCCCAAAGTGGCCAGCAAGTTGATGAATGCTTCGGGCAGGAAACCCAGCTCCCGAAAACCCGGCGTTACCTCACCTGTAGCAGGGTCGGTCCAGCTCATAGCATAAACCGGGAAGCCAAGGCGTGCGCCATCGCGCTTGCTTAGTTTACCATGCCCATCGGGTTTCAAGATTAGCGGCAGGTGTGCCCACCGCGGCATGTGTTCCTTCCAGCCCAGATATTTCCAAAGCAATAAATGCACCGGGGCAGATGGCAGCCACTCTTCGCCGCGAAAGGCGTGCGTGATCTTCATCAGGTAGTCATCAACCACAACCGCCAAATGGTACGTGGGCATACCATCGGCTTTCAGCAGTACTTTATCATCTACCAATGTGGTATCGAAAGCTACATCGCCGCGTATCATATCATGAAAACTTACCTGCTCATCGGCAGGTACTTTTATCCTGATCACATGCGGCGTATGCGCATCAAGCAACGCATCAACTTCATGCTCGCTTAGCGAAAGCGAGTTGCGCATATCCATGCGGTGTGCCTGTCCATATTGAAAGTTTGGGATCTCTTTTCGCTTTTGTTCCAGTTCTGCAGTGGTGTCAAAAGCGTAATAGGCATGTCCTAGTGCTACTAAGCTCTCTGCATATTCGCGGTAAAGCGACTTGCGTTCACTCTGGCGATAAGGGGCAAACGGGCCGCCAACAACAGGGCTTTCATCAGGCGGTAAGCCGCACCAGTTAAGGCAGTCTATAATGTATTGCTCTGCCCCTTCAACGTAGCGGTTCTGGTCGGTATCCTCAATGCGTAAAACAAAAGTACCGTTGTTTTTCTTTGCAAAAAGGTAGTTGAACAGTACGGTGCGTACGCCGCCAAGGTGCAGGCCGCCGGTTGGACTGGGCGCAAAACGCACCCTCACTTTCTGATCGCTCATAGTTGGGCAAAGATAAGATTTTGAGGCCGATTGGCGGATAGTTGCGTCAATGCATAGTTTTAACCACTTAGTGATTGCCGCATATACCAAATAGAAATAAAATAAGTTACTTTGAATATGCTGCTGATAAATCCGTACGAGCAAAGACGCACCTTCAAATACATTTTATTAGCGTTCGCGGTGCTCATTGCAGGCGGGTCGTTATTGTACACCAATTATCTTGTACGCAACATAGCCCACTCAGAACGGACGCGCGCGCAAGTTTGGGCCATAAGTATGCAGCAACTGGTACGGTCTGACGATGATGAGAACCTGCAGTTTATCTTAAAGGTCCGCGACAGTTTATCTGTGCCGGCAATTGTTGTGGATGAAAAAGGCGACATCAAATTCTCCCGTGGCTTAGACACCGCCAAGACTTTTATCCCAAGCGTCATTGGCGGTAAAGATCAATCCTTTCCAAAATATGACCCCGCTTATTTCCAAAGCGAGCTGGAGTTCATGAAGTCGCAGCACAGGCCCATCCGCATTGCAACGTTCAATAAAAATTACTGGCTGGTGTACTATAAAGATTCGCAGTTACTAACCCAGCTACGCATATTCCCCTATGTGCAATTGACCGTAATTGCCATTTTCCTGCTGATAGCGTATTACGGTTTTAGCTCGTCGCGCAAGTCCGAGCAGAACCAGGTTTGGGTGGGTTTGGCCAAAGAAACTGCCCATCAGCTGGGCACACCTATTTCCTCCCTGATGGCGTGGATAGAGTTAATGCGCGAGAAATTTGATGCGGAGAATGACCCGCTAATTGCCGAGATGCAGAACGATGTGCGCCGATTGGAAATCGTTGCCGACCGGTTTTCTAAAATCGGATCGAAGCCTGTATTAGAACCGCACCGGGTTTATGACGTGGTGAAGGATTTTGTAGATTATTTTAAGATCCGTACAAGTAAGCTCATCAGCTTTGAAGTGCATGGCAGCCGCAACTTAAAAGCCGGATTGAATATTCCGCTGTTTGACTGGGTGATAGAAAACCTGCTGAAAAATGCCGTGAACGCCATAGACGGGCCGGGGTCCATCCGTGTAGACATATCGGGCAGCCGCAAAAAGAAACAGGTTTATATTGATGTTACCGATACAGGCAAAGGTATACCCCGTTTAAAGTTCGAAACAGTTTTCCGGCCAGGTTACACTACCCGTAAACGCGGCTGGGGATTGGGGCTGTCGCTTACCAAGCGCATGGTAGTTAATTACCACAACGGCAGCATCTTTGTAAAGGACTCCGAACTGGGAAAGGGCACTACGTTCCGTATCGTTTTAAAAAGCCTGACCGATGAAGCGAAGCCGAATTTTAAACCTGCAACGCAACGGCTCGAAGAACAAGCCTAGTTTTTATCGCTCAGCATAATCGGCGTTTTGCTGCCGCCCATTACGATCACTTTGGCGTTTGATGATAGCGCAATTTCCTTTTGTGCCTTTATACTTTCGTACTGTAGTTGCTTATCTGTTAGATTGGAAGATATGATCTTTTGATAATCAGCAATACCCTGTGCTTCTACACGCTTACGGTCTGTCTCCTGGCGTTCTTTCTGTAAAACGAATTGCATTTTCTGGGCTTCCTGTTCGGCGTTGATCTTAGATTCAATGCTTGCCTTTACAGATGCGGGCAAGCTCACGTTGCGGACTAGTATCTGTTGCAGTTCTAATCCATTTTTAGCAAAGTTAGCCGCGATGGTACGGTTGATTCGCTCCTGAAACTCCTGGCGTTTGGTAGAGAACAGGTCAACCGCTTGATAGTTAACCGCGTTGTCACGTATAGCGGTGCGTGATACCGGGCGAACTATCTTTTCTATATAATCCTGGCCGATGTTCTGATAAATAAACGGGGCCTTATCCGGGTTTACTTTGTAAAGCACAGAAAGGTCTATAGTAACTTCCAAGCCGTCTGACGACAATACCCTGATAGCATCATCACCTTCTTTAACGCCCTCGCTATTCACCGCGCTCATGGTATAATTTTCGGTTTGGATACTAAAGGTAGTTACATCAACCAGGGGGTTGATCACATGTAAGCCGCTGGTAAGCACATGGTCTTGTACCTTGCCAAAAAGCGTTTGCACCCCAACCCGCCCCGGATCTATCACCTTAAATGAAGATAGTATGATGCCTACGACAATTATCGCTATCCCAACCTTAGTTATCAACCCGCTGTAATGGCTTGCGTTTGACGGCGAACGCGACAAAACATAACCTACAAACAGGGCGATAAGGCCAATGATAGCGAGGAACATGACTTTTAAGATTTAGCGTTATTTTTATTTATAGTGCTGCGCACTTCTTTAAGCAGTTTTATTTTTAGATAAACAAATAAGGCACCTATCAGCACAGCGCCGGCAACCATTTCGTACCTGCTGTGCTGCACACCCCATACCAATGTAATTATGCAGATGAAAAGTCCTACAGTGTACAGGGTGTTGATCAATATTTTCTTACCCATATTAATACACCGTTATTGTCGGGTCTATTTCTGCCTGCCATGCCAGTATACCACCTTGCAGGTTAGCCAAGTTAGTATACCCTTGCGCTTCTAACTGGTGTAACGCAACGGCGCTGCGTTTGCCGCTGCGGCACATAATTACCACCGGTTTATCTTTGCTTATTTTATCTGTCTCAATTAAAATTCCTCCCAGAGGAATGTTTTGGCCTGCCAGGTTAGACATTTCATATTCAAAATCTTCGCGCACATCTATCAGTTGAAAATCTGCACCGTTATCTCTCATTTCTTTCAGTTCCTGAACCGTAACTTCTTTCATAGTAATAATATATAGTGCCAAATGTAGGTGTTAGGAATGAAAAATGAGAAGGTTATTAAGTGTTGTGAAATTGCCCCTTTTGGTTACTGCTTACTTATTGATCAGTGTAGTTTGATGTTAGAATGAAGCCATTGACGGATGTTACAAGTTGGCAATAAAATAAGTTTGTATCATCGTAAATAGCGCTTTTATGAATAATTAACAAAGATTTGGGCGTTGCCCCAACTACGTTGGAGCCGGGCCATACGCTCATACTGCGCAGGCCTTAGCCACGGGCCGGTATCCGCTGCTGTCCCTAACGCGGCACTGCATTTTGTATAAAGCTTTTCCCCGTCAGCGCGCAGCTTCGGTGATAAATATTTTGCGCTACTGAGGACTTGTGTGATGAGGGCCTGCAAAATATTTTGCAGGGCAAAGGCCCGTGCGCCAAAAGAAGCATTGCGCTGACTTGGCATTTTTGGTTCTTTTGTTGCTAAGACAAAAGAACATAGCCAGTGGCGACTGAGCATTTTAGAACTAATTATCTGATGATATTGCCACGCTTCGCTCGCAATGACGAGGTGGAGAATATTTCGACAGGGTCAGCATGACAATGAGACTTGTAATTCTTAACCTCAATTCAACTATCATCAAACCTGCATATCTCTACCAAACCACACAATACTGACACTATACCTGTAACAATCAGGCATTAAGAGCGTTCAATAGGTATAAATTGTATTGATGAATAAAGTTACCCGCTTTTTCTGGTTCTGTTCTGGCGCGCACGTGGCTACGTTAAAGAAGTACCCAATTGAGCATAATAAATATGTGGGCATTGGCGCGACTATATTTTTTACGGCGCTGTTTGCCAGCCTGTCCGGCGGGTATGCTATGTACTTCGTATTTAGCGGTAATCCGCTGGCTGTTGTTTTCGCCGTTTTATTTGGGTTGATCTGGGGCACGGCCATTTTCAATATGGACCGTTACATCGTAGCAAGCATTAACAAACAAGGCAGCACCAATTCGCAGATCTTACAGGCTTCGCCGCGCATTCTGCTGGCAATCATGATAGGTATTGTGATATCACGCCCGCTGGAGTTGAAGATATTCGACAAAGAGATCCGCGAGAAATTAAAGTTCGCTTATAACAAAGGACAACATAGTAAAATAGACACGCTGCAAAAAACTTATACAGATAAGTACGCGCAAGAGCTAAGCAAGAACAAGGACCTGAAGGCCGAAAAAGATTCGCTCGAGAAGGATATTAACCGCTCGCGCTACCAACTAAACCAGGAAGTTTTTGGCGATAAAACCAACCAGACATCGGGCATAACAGGTTACGGCACGTATGCCAAGCAAAAGGCAGCAGTGCTGGCAGAGAAGGAAGCCCGCCTAAAAACTGTAACCGATGACATGGGCAAAATGGATCAGTACCTGGCCACCAGGAAAAATTATGAGGGACTCAATAACCTCAAATTATTTTCTGATCACCAGTTAGATAGCCTGGTGAATATTGCAGGCTTTGCCGATCGTAACTGGGCGCTGGGCCAGCTATCCTATAACAGTAACGGCACCCGTGATTTGGATACCTATATGGCCGAGTCGTTCATTGCTTACCTGTTTATCTTGTTTGAGTGTTTGCCGGTATTTGTGAAACTGATGTCGCCGCGCGGGCCGTATGACGTGGCCCTCGCCAAAACCGCGGAAGCCAATATGCATTACGCTGAGCGCGACAAGGAGCGGGATATTATGGTAACCGACGAAACGTACGACTACCACGTGGGTAACGACATTGAAAACCGCAAGCGCATTATCAGCGGGCAATCTGCTTACGATGCTGAGCGGTATAGGTATGATTGAATAAGAGAATTGCAAGATCCCCCTCTTGAGAGGGGCGGGTAAGACTGTGCTGTGGCAGGATTGTGTACTTCAGTAAACAACACATCCCTAACTCCTCTCAAGAGGGGAATGAAAAACATCCTCCTTTTGGAATGTCCCATTGAGGTTGCCGAAGTTTTGGGTAAGGCAAGCAGAACCTCTCCCCAACCCCTCTCCAAAGGAGAGGAGCTAGACGTCTGCCCGTCATGCCGAACTTGTTTCGGCATCCCATTTATAGACGCTCGCTTTACCAAGGAAGTTGCGAGGGATATTGTTGGCAATGACTTACCATAACCGAAAAATGCCGCCTCAGTCTGTGCGGTAACTACAACATTTGAAGATAGCAGAAGCATTGTAGCACAGGGTGCAGCGGCGAGTTTTCTTGGTTACTTCTTTTGACGGTCAAAAGAAGTAACGTAACAAAATTTAGTTTTGACAAAAATTCTTCTTCGCCGGCCGACGGATTTAAATGACAAAAAAGAAATGTCCTTTGAGATCCCGAAACAAGTTCGGGATGACTTTAAAAATTGAATTGCTGTTAAGTAAAAGTCTCTGCAAATAATCCGCTTTAGTCTAAACTGATCTGTCTTTTAACACTCTCTTCTAACGAAATAAAAGTTTCGGTACGCTGTATACCCGGTACGCTTTGGATATGCTCATTAAGAACTTCGCGCAGGTGCTGGGTATCATGGCAAACTATTTTTGCAAAGATGCTCCAGCTGCCGGTGGTGTAGTACAATTCCACAATTTCTTTAATGGCTTTTAACTGCTGCACAGCTTCATTGTATTGCGATCCTTTCTCGAGATAGATACCCAGGAACGCCGTAATATCGAAACCCAGTTTCTGCGGATCTACCTCAAGGCTGGCACCCTTTATCACACCCATCTCTTCCAGCTTTTTCATCCTCACGTGTATGGTTCCGCCCGAAACGATCAGCTCTTTTGCTATCTCTGTATAAGGTGTGGTAGCGTTTTTCATCAATATGGATAGTATCTGAATATCCAGATTATCAATTTCTAAATTTTGGGCTTTTTTATGAGGCATAAATTTTCAATTCATTAGTTAATCACAAGTCTAATTAAAATAAAAATAAAAATAAAAATATTTTATTGAAAAATTTGCAAGAAAAGGTTAACGGCTTTAAATTTGTTGTAAGCAACAGTGAAAAAGTTGTTCGTTCTTTCTAAAACAAAACAATGTTGGGTGGTGAAATTTTTGGCAGACACACCTCCTTGTCCCGGTGGCGGAGAATAATAGGAAATCGGTTTTACCGACCAACTACTCTGTGGAGGTTCGAATCCTTCCCCAACAGCTCTTCTCATAATTTAGGTTTATAATTGGTTAGTAAAGCCCTCCTGCCCATCAGGAGGCTTTGCTGTTTTTAGGGGTTTCGTTAATTTTTTTTGGATAATTATTTCGCAACCTGTTTCACTGTTTCAGCTGAAACAGTTGAAACACCTGCCCCCTACTTTTAAGTATGTGACAAGAATTTGCTCTTGCCTTATTATCAGCTGTTTGCAGCGTTTACCTGCAAGCACTACTTTGTCACTACCAGGGCAAAAACTTACTTTGAAACAGTTGTTGTACTGACAAACTATTGACCTGTCCTAAAAAAAGTTGACACTTTTAATTGTTAATACTGAATTGAATTTACACTTTTTATTTTAGTCCTTAAAGGGGTTTACACTTGCTCTGTTATTTGTTGATGATTGGGATAATAGTTTCGCCATCGCCGCCTGAGGGGTCCGGATTCCCGGTGTGCTGCCTGTGGTGTCATCATATCTATACTGCTGTGCGGCCTTAAGTTGTTGTAAGTATTTATAGCGCTGCGTACCGCACGTGTTGCACCGCTCAGGTTTTTGTAAGCCTCATTTAACAGTTCAAGTTTAAGTATACCGTTTACACGTTCTGCAATGGCATTATCACGCGGGTTCCCGCTTTGGGTCATACTGATACCAATGCCTTCTTTGATCAAAAGTGCTGTATAGGTACCGCTGCAATATTGCGTGCCGCGATCCGAATGATGGATCAGCGGGGTGTCGGGTTGCTTTTGTGATAAGGCCATTTCAAGTGCTGTAAGGCAGCTGCCGGTAGAAAGATCATGGCTCAGACAGAAGCCAATGATCTTTCGGCTGTAAGCATCCGTGACCAGGCTCAGGTAAGCAAAGCCCTGCCCCACGCGGATGTAAGTGATATCGCTCACCCACAGCCGCCCCGGCGCTGCAGGCACCAGGCCGCCCGTCAGGTCGGGGTATTTCTTAAAGCGGTGGCAGGAAAAGGTGGTACGCGTACGGTATATTTTCCTGCGCACCAGCAAGCCGTTTTCTCTCAAAAGCTCAAAGAATGCATCCCGCCCTATGCCGGGCCGTATCAGTTCAAGCAGTTTCCTTGCACCCAGCCGCGGCTGGCGGCGACGGTGTGCCATTACTTGCTGAATGATTTCTTCTTGTTTAAAAGTCCGCATTTCTGTGGACCGGTGATGCTGGTAATAGGCTTGTGAACTGTAACCAAGCAGTCTGCATAACTCGCGCAGCCCGCGGCTGCGTTTTTGCATGCTTACTCCGACTGCCTGGTGCCAGACTTTTTTCTGATGTTGGTACCCAGCTCCTTATCTGCTATATCTATGATGTTATTCAGCAGCTCATTCTTTAGCTGCTCTGTCCGTAACATCGCTTTCAATAAAGACACATCATCGGGAAGAACTGTCTTCTTCGAACTTCTCAATGCCTTTTCGTTTAACTTGTCCTTGTTCACTATGCGGGAAATAGTTGTGGGTGATACGCCGTACTTTTTTGCTAAGGTACGCAAACTCTTACCCATGATCTCACGCTCATGTATGATACGCTCCGCTTTCCATTTGTCCATCTTGTTCCTCTACTTTTCTGTAAACTTATTTCAGGACAAGTCATATTGCCAGTGAAACAGTTGCTGTTTCACTCTTAAAATTCGATCAGGACATTTTTGCTAAGTTTTGAACAAATGTCAGTACTCGTTTCGGTTAACATGGTCACCGCAAACGTAGCGGATTGTGGGGAATTAATACGATCGTAGATATCATAGTGCCACAAGTGGATACTTAGGTAGCAAGGGTAACCTAAGTAATTATCGAAGCATGAAAAGCCTTTAATAAATCTTCACTTTTCTTCAAATCATCATCAGCACCAGAAATATCATTAATGCTAGTTTTACAAATCGCTCTTTCGGAATAAATATCTTTTAAAAGATATATTACATCTTCATTAAAGTTTAAACCTAAAATTTCATTTTCGGACAAATCGAAAGATTTGATAGCTTCAAAATAATCGCCAGATTTCTTGTATTGGAGCGCAACTTTGAATAATAAAATGGCTCTCTCGTATTGTGAAAAATTCGGTTTAGCCAAATACCTTTTCATGCTTGACCAAAAATCATCTTTTAAATCTCGTCTTCCTTTCTGTGTGAATATTGACCTAAAGACTAATCCAATAACCATCAACATCGCTATTGTCACACTTAACGGGTTATTTACATATAAGAAGAATTTGGTATTTACAAAACTGGGGTAAAAATATCCTACACAAAACGGGACGAGAATCCATAGTAATGGGGCCCATAAACAAAATAAGATTGCATTGATTCGAAGAGTACCTTTAATTACCAAATAACTTGCTTTAGGTAGAGAATAAAACAAAGGAAAGATTATTTGAGAATAATAAAAAACTGATAATATCCCCAATAAGAATCCGATAAATATTTGAACTGCAAACATATTATGAGAAGGCTTAATTTTTAATAAATATATTGAGTGTCAATTAATTTATCAAATTTTGCTCCTAACAGTCCGTCCATCCTAAACATTCCCGCCTGCTTATAAAAGCCTCACCCCAATCCTTTGACAAGCTCAGGAAGACATTCCCTTCTCCGGAAGAGAGGGGCTTTCAAATCCTCACTCCCGGCGAGGTCCCGATAGCTATCGGGTTAGCAGGGCCTTCCTAGTAATCCGGGAGAATAAGGTGTAATAATACATGATTAGATAGTTTAGTAACTCTTAAGCTCCCTTCTCCTTCGGAAAAGGGCCGGAGAGGAGGCCAAACATTCCCGCCTGCTTACTGTATATTAGTATTCACATACCGTTAACGTGGATTACACAGCTTTACTTAAAAACGTACAACAGTTTGTAACTACCTATTTTGCCACCCACCACGATGACAGGTTTAGCTATCACAATAGCGGCCATACGCTTGATGTGGTAAAGGCGGCCACGTCTATTGCAGACCATTATCAGCTGAGCGACGAAGACCGATTTATCGTATTATGCGCTGCCTGGTTTCATGACATTGCCCACCAGAATGACGACCCTGCCGAGCATGAAGCAAAAGGCGCTTTAATGGCAATGGACTATCTTAAAGGCCTTAATGTTGACGAACCCGTTGCAGAAAAAGTGCGCGGCTGTATCATGGCAACCCAAATGCCGCAAAACCCGCAAAACCTGCTGGAAAATATTATCTGCGATGCAGACCTATATCATTTGGGCACTACAGATTTTAAAGAAAAAAGCAAAGAACTGCGTAAGGAGTTGCAGCGCGTTTATAATAAAGACATCAGTAAACAGGATTGGCGGAAAGGCACCATCTGTTTGATGGAACAGCACCGCTACCATACTGACTACTGCCGCCTGCTGCTTAACGACCAGAAAGAGAAAAACCTGGAAGAGCTAAAGGCCAAATTAAACGAGAAGGACGAAGAAGATACTAATCAAATGTCAAAAGATAACAAGCCAGAAAAGGTTACCCTGCTGCCGCCGGCACCGGGCGAAAACAAAAAAGACGCTAAAAAGCGCAAAAAAGAAAAGCCGGTTAAAGGCCGCGAAACCATGTTCCGCGTTACCAGCAGCAACCACCAGCGTTTAAGTGATATGGCCGATCGTAAGGCACATATCATGATATCTGTAAACGCTATTGTGATCTCTTTGCTGCTAAGTTTAATGCTGCGCCGTTTAGATGAACACCCGCGCCAAACTATTCCGGCTATAGCTTTACTGTTGGTAAGCTTGGTGACCATCATCTTTTCCATTTTGGCTACCCGTCCAAACCTTCCCGGCGGAACTTTTACGCAGGAAGACATCGACCGTAAACAGGTTAACCTATTGTTTTTCGGTAACTTTTATAAAATGAGCCTGGACCAATACAATCACGGTATGGTAGCCATGATGAACGACAGCGACTTTCTGTACGGCAGCCTTATCCGCGATCTGTATACACAAGGCACCGTGCTTGGCCGTAAGTACCAATTGCTGCGCATATCCTACAGCGTTTTTATGTACGGCCTTATCGCTTCTGTACTTATGTTCATTATCTCCGCTGTTATTTAATCATTACCCCTATGAAAATACAATTGAAATACCTTGCAACACTGGCTTTGGCCGGCGGAATATTTATGCTGATGGCCTGCAAGCCAAAGCGCGATTACCCAAGTCCGCCTGGATATAACTTAAATAAACCGCAAAAATTTAATATGCCCGACGATCTTGAAGAGATCTCTGGCATAGCGTTTTACAAAGGCAACCCCGATGTTTTATATGCCGAGGAAGATGAAAGCGGCCGCGTATATTACCTGAAACCGCCTTACAAAAAACAAAAGCATTCTATATTTAAAGATAGCGGCGACTTTGAAGACATTGCCCTTTGCAGCGACCGTGTAATTATGCTGCAAAGTAAAGGCCGACTATATACCTTCCCCCTTGCAGAAACGCAGAATCCACGTGTAGAACATGTGCAGCGCTTTGAAGATATGCTGCCTAAGGGGCAATATGAAGGTATGTACGCCGACTCGGCAACTAACCAGGTTTACGTAATGTGCAAACACTGTGATATCGACAAAACCAGCAAGCAAACCAGCGGCTTTATATTTCAGTTAGGCGCAGATGGCAGCCTTAAACAAACAGATACCTTTAAGATCAATGTAAAGCACATTGCCGACCAGCTATCAGACCCTAAGATCAATTTCCACCCATCGGCATTGGCTCAAAATAAGCGCAGCAAAAATTGGTTCGTGCTCTCATCTGTAAATAAATTATTGGTGATATTAAATGAAAAGTTTAAGGTGCAGCAGGTGTATAAACTAAACCCCGAATTTTTCCCGCAGCCCGAAGGGATGGCTT